>DUVA01000055.1 GCA_012841305.1 Bacillota bacterium
ATAATGGAATCTAAAGATTTGTACCGTGATATATATGATCTTGTTGTCAAGTGTTGTACAGACATTTCTCCGGATGTGAAGAGAATAATCGAAAACGCGATAGAGAAAGAAAGCAGCCCCACTGCCAGAAGTATGATGCAGGCAATGCTGGACGATGTGAAGCTGGCTCAGGAGAAAGATAAACCTCTCTGTCAATCACCTGGATTCCCTGCGGTATATATAACTTTCGGTGACAAAGTACGTCCCGGCAATATAAAGGAACTGTTTGCCAAGGCGCTTGTTACAGCGACAAAAAATGGCTACATGCGCCCTAGTATGGTGCATCCTCTGACCCGAAAGAACCCGGGAGACAATTCCGGGGAGAGGGTTCCCAATTTTGAGTTCGACTATATACCTGAACAGGAGTTTCTCGATATCATCCTTAGCTTTAAGGGTTGCGGCGCAGAACTCGGGAACGCCATGAAGGTCTTTACCACAGCTCAGCTCGGCAAAGACTACTCCGGGTTGAAACGGTTTGTCCTGGAGACAGTGACTAAAGCCGGCGGGGTTCCCTGTCCTCCTATAGCGTTAGGGATTGGCATAGGCGGGCAGATGGATGTTGCTTGCAGATTGAGTCGTAGGGCAGTAAGTACCCGACGGTGGGATGACACAAATCCTGACCGCCTGTACGCGAGTCTTGAATCCGAACTGTTGCAGGCGATCAATCGTTTAGGCATCGGACCTGCAGGAACCGGAGGGGACACTACAGCTTTGGCAGTAAAAATCGAAGGCAGTGCTACGCATACCGCTATTGCTCCCGTAGCTATCAACTTCCATTGCTGGACTGCAAGGCGAGCCGGAATCAGGATGTATCCCGACGGCAAGCGGGAAGAGATCCTCTAGGAGGTGTAGATAGATAATGGATAAGGTGCTTGAGACACCATTAACAGCAGATGATATTAACGGTCTGAAAATCGGAGATGTGGTCTATCTTAAGGGAATTATCTACACATCACGTGACATGGCGCATCTGACGATTAAAGACAAGCTAGAGAAAAGCCAAGCCCTGCCTGTGGATTTCCATGGGGCTGCTGTGTTTCACGCAGGGCCGGTTGTAACGAAGAACGACGCCGGGTGGGAATTAAGGGTCATAGGGCCTACATCCAGCATTAGAATGGAGCCTTATGCTGAAATGGTCGGAAAACTGGGAGTGAAGGCCATAATCGGTAAAGGCGGAATGCGCGAATCCAGCCTCCGCGCCTTTCAGAAGTACGGGCAAGTGTATCTTCAGGCCGCTCCCGGCTGCGCAGCTTTGCTGGCTGACGGAATTGAGGCGATTCAGGAAGTCCACTGGTTTGATCTAGGTATGCCTGAGGCTTTGTGGGTTTTGAAGGCGAAGAAGTTCGGTCCCCTGGTAGTTGCCATGGATTCCCGGGGCAACAGTATGTACGAAGATATCAGGACTAAAGCTGTAAAGATGATAGACACTCTTTACAGGTCTGCTTGACATCAGCATGTATAGACAGTGGTTACCATGGATTAGATTGGATTGAGTTTTTGAGGAGTGCATAGCATGGCATCTAAAGGTACACATGCCCCTGAAATGGGACCCACAAAACAACTGGCACGTTGGATTGCTACGGTGAACAGAGACGAAATACCCCACTCGGCCATATTGAAGGCCCAAGAACTTATGGCGGATTGGGTTGCCGCTACGTTAGCAGGCTCAACCGAGCAATTGGCAGAAATCGCCTATTCCGTGACAGACCTTGTTGTCCCTGAACTTAGGGTATCAACGCTTTTAACGCAGAACCTGGATAGGACCTCTCCACTGCAGGCTGCCTTTGTAAATGGTTTCACAAGTCACATCCTTGAACTAGATGATGTCCACAGGGGCGCCATGTTCCATCCGGCTGCTGTGGTGATTCCGGCTACGCTCGCCCTGGGTGAGAAGATGCACGTTTCAGGATTGGACTTGCTAACTGCGATAGTTGTCGGATATGAAGCCGGCATAAGGATTGGTCAGGCAGCAGGCGAAGCCCATTATGAAACATGGCACACAACGGGTACTTGTGGGGTTTTCGGAGCGGCAGCAGCAGCGGGAAAGCTGCTGAATCTGGATGAGAATGCTATGTCCTGGGCACTTGGAAATGCAGGGACACAGGCAGCGGGCTTGTGGCAATTTCTTGAGGACGGGGCTTTATCAAAGCCTTTGCATCCAGGAAGGGCTGCCTATAGTGGTTTGCTTGCTGCCTTGATGGCTGCCAGAGGGTTTACAGGGCCTCACCGGATTTTGGAAGGGGAGAAAGGCTTTCTAAAAGCGACTTCATCCCAATACGAACCTTCAGCGGTTTCTGACGAACTGGGGAAGACGTATCGAATCAGTGATGTCTCCATAAAGCCATACCCCTCATGTAGGCATTCTCACCCTCAGATAGATGCAGCGCGGGAAATTGCACGCCGACCCGACTTTAATCCTCTTGAGATAGACAGTGTTCATGTCTTTACGTATGGCGCTGCAGTTGCAGTGGCAGGCGGGAAAGGACACTATCCCAGTGTGACAGCGGATGCCAAATTCCATTCCCCCTATTGTGTAGCAAGAACACTTCAGAACGGTACTGTTGGGTTGCGGGATTTTGACGAGAGGGTAATTGAGTCAGATAAATATACGAAAGCCCTGGTTAACCGAATAACAATTGAGAGCGGTGACGAGTTTGAACGTAGGTTCCCAAAGGCATGGGGCGCCAGAGTGGAAGTGCGGATGATAGATGGCAGGCTTTTCTCGTCTGAAGTCAGGTACGCTAAGGGTGATCCGGAGAATCCGCTCACAGAAAATGAACTCTATGAGAAGTACTCTGATTTAGCGCAATCAGCTTTAGGCCGTGTTCAGGCACGGTTGTTATGGGAGCGTCTTGCTGACATGGAAGAAACCGATGATGTTTCAACTGTGTTCGAATTGTAGCCGGCATTTGATGAAAGCTGACATCTGTCGAATAGATAGGAGAGGATGATTAGGTTGGGCAATGCAACAAGGGAGTTGGATGTCTCTGAGATTGCTAAAGCAGTTAGGCACATGTGCATCAGCGCAAACTGCAATGTGCCTGCAGGTAGCATTGCAGCTCTTGAGAGGGCTCTTGAGACAGAGGAATCCAGTGTGGGGAAGGAAGTCCTGGCTCGTATCCTCGAAAACCACAGGATAGCCAGGGAGGAATGCTTGGCTGCATGTCAGGATACCGGAGTAGCCTTGGTGTTTGTGGAATTGGGGCAGGATGTCAAGCTTGTCGGCGGTGAACTTTATGATGCGATAAACAGTGGCGTGAGAGAGGGATACGCTGACGGATATCTCCGCAAGTCTGTGGTTACCGACCCGGTATTTGAGAGAGTGAACACCGGCGATAACACCCCTGCATTCATATATGTGGATATTGTGCCCGGTCGTGACGTGAAGATAACAGTAGCTGCCAAAGGCGGAGGCGCCGAAAACATGAGCGGACTCCGTATGCTTACGCCTGCTGCCGGAGTGGAAGGTGTAAAGCAGTTTGTCATCGAGCAAGTGGCAAAAGCCGGTCCTAACCCCTGTCCTCCTATAGTGGTCGGGGTTGGCATAGGAGGCACATTTGACAGGGTTGCGTTACTTGCCAAGAAGGCCTTGCTGAGACCTGTAGGTTCCCATAATTCTCATCCTATGTACGCTAAGCTCGAGGCTGAGCTTCTTGAAGAAATCAATAAACTGGGCATAGGGCCGCAAGGTTTTGGGGGAAGGACTACCGCTCTCGGAGTGAACATAGAGTTTGCTCCGTGTCACATTGCGAGCCTTCCGGTAGCTGTAAACCTCAACTGCCATGTGGGTCCGCACGAAAGCGTTATTCTGTAATTGTTGCTCGATAATGATAGGTCACGGGAGGCACGAATCAAATGGCTAAAAGAATCAACACTCCGTTGACTGACGATGTAGTACGCACGCTCAAAGCCGGCGATAATGTCTTAATATCCGGAGTAATATATACCGCACGTGATGCTGCACACAAGAGATTGGTAGCCCTCATTGAGAAGGGTGAAGAGTTGCCAATGGATGTACGCGGACAAGTCATCTATTATGTCGGGCCTTGTCCTGCGAA
>DUVA01000056.1 GCA_012841305.1 Bacillota bacterium
CTGTGAGTCCTATGCATCTCGAGAGCTTGTTCCTTCAGTGTCACGCGGGCTCCTCCTTCCGGGTTTTACAAAGTGTTTTCCTATGTGAGTCTCCAGTAATCTTGCAGTAAGATTCGAATCCTTGTCTATTACAGCCTGCAATATGGCCTTGTGCTCATCAAGCGCCTCCTCAGGCCTACCAGGCCTCTTCAAAGAGATAGACCTACTTTCACGCAAAAGGTCGCGGAACAACATCATGAAGCTGCACAGAATCTTGTTCTTTGTCGCTCTCATGATCGCCATGTGAAACTCCATTGAGGTGTCAACTACGTTGCAACCATCGTCAATCTCCGCTTCCATCCGGTCAAGAATCTCTTTCATATGGGCAATATCGGTTTCGGTTCGCTTCTCGCAAGCCAGTTTGGCTGCGCCCAGTTCCAAGATTATCCGGGCCTGATTCAACTCGTAAAGCTCATTAGGTCCGGACTCAAGCACCAGGTTTATGGTATCTATCATTGCCGCCTGGCCGAGCCCGCGAACAACTGCCGCACGTCCGTGCCTGATTTCGATAACACCCATAAATTCCAGCATCTTTAGGGCTTCCCGTACCGGGATCCGACTTACTTGCATATCTCTGGCAAGCTCTCGCTCAGAGGGTAGCGAGTCCCCGGGTTTCAGTGTACCATCCTCAATCATAGCTTTGATCTTCTCTACAATCTGCTCATGCAGGGTGGTTCTCTCTAAGGGACCAAACTGAACCACTTTCGATTCGACCCCCTAATTCATTTGTTCTAAGGCAGTTCGATAAAGCCGATGCTTGCCGGAAACACTGTTATTTTGGATTAGTGAGATACTGGTGTTATGGTTAACTGGCTTACTGGTATACCACCTTGTGAATAAGGTTTCTATACAAAAGAGGAAACTCCTTCTGCCTTACTGCAAAAAAATAAGCAAATGCCTTCTAACAAGAGAAATCGCTGTGTAATCCACTTTCGGAGGTTCTGTCGAAGGCGAACCTAGATCGGCAGAAGGGTATAGAAAAACCACCCGCAGTCGACGGGTGGCTGGAAGTGAAGTAGAAAAATCATTCTGAGTAGATCGCCATAAGTAATCGCTAGCTCTAGAAAGTCTACGTACTGTGCGGGGTGGCCGGTGTTGCACTCGGGGACGGCTCCCCAAGCGGGTCGCCTTGACAAAATCCAGCCCGTAGGCTAGTGGCCGGATTTTGACACCCCTCGTTGCAATCACCGGCAACCCGCGCATTCGGGCAGCATTGCTATGGTTAGTCCGACGGCACTAAGGGAACCACCGGGATCTGGGGTTCGTCTGAACCTGATCCTGACCCCTCCGGCGGGACCAGCGGCACAACCGGCCACTTAGGTTCACTGTCGTCCGGCTTGGATTCCTCCGGAGGCACCAGTGGCACTACCGGGACCACGGGTTCAGTTGGAACGAAGCTCAGAGTGTATGAAACATCCACTACTCCGTGGGATTCATACTGTGATTGCCCTAGGCCATGAGGGTCTGTTTGCGTATCCCGGTGATCCAGGTTCCAGGCACCATGTCCGGATACGGTGAAGGCTTTCTCCCATTCGCCGGAATCGCAGTCACCCCTCAACCGGTTCCGGAACTCCTCACTGTTGAACGCATCGGAAATGGTAAGGTCGCAGAAATCGGACGCAGGGCCTATCGAAGAATCCATTGGGATGGTCTCCGTGTCAGTGCCGTCACACTCCTCGTGCTTGTAGATTGTTTTGCCGGACATGGATACACCTAGATCACGCACGTGTGAAAACTGAATAATGTAGCATCCATTTGTATAGATGAGCGGGAACGGAGGTGATATGCCCATCGGCTTTTGGACTGTGTGGACCCAGGTGCTGTCTTTAGCATGCTCAACTTGCTTATCGTAGGGTTGTAAGAGACGGGCCTTGTCCTTGTAACACTGGATGGTCCTTTTCTCGATTTCATTAATCCGGCCGTTTCCACTGCCTGACCAATTCAGTTGGCCTGAAACTTCCTCAAGATCCAAGGCGTTATCGATGACACCTATCACTCGCCAGGTGTAAGTCCCGGAGAACACAATCTCCAGATTGTCCCCGGACGTCGTATCAGTACCCCCAGGTGCGAAAGCGTAAGTATCTGCAAACCGGTAGTGACTGTCCTCTGTCACTGTCGCCCTGTACTTAGCAGTCCATTTGAGAGTCACATCTCCGCAAGGGGGTAGGACATATTCTAGTTCGTCATCATAGAATCCGTCATCTTCAAGATCCTGTCCTTTGCCACGGTCGTCACTGGGACGGCCGTCGTGGTCATCATATCCGCCACTATCGTAATAATCGTCGTCGCCAAAGCCATCGCTGTCTGAGTGTCCGTCGTCACCTGTATCGTCGCCCCACGGCCTGTCACCAGGTCCGTCTCCTTGTCCGTTGCCGGATCCGCCTCCGCCCGGCGTGCCTCCTCCGAATGCACCGGGATAAAGCGCGGTTGCCAATGTGACAGTCTCCCGGGATACTTTGCCGGCCACAACGGTGATCCTTAATATGCCAAACATTGTGGCACCGCCAGTACCCGCCACGTCGCTACCTGCATCAAGGGTGACTACCACCTGATATGTACCCGGAGGCACCTCTGATACCATGACGCCACCGGAGGGCTGGAGGAAATACACAGCAGATGTCTGCTCATTGGTAGCAACGCCAAAGCACTGCGAAGAGACGTTGCTCCCGTTAGCCAGAGCAGTGACCTCAATCCTGCCAAATGTCGCCGTCTGAGCGACAGAAAGAGCCGGGTAAAAAGAAAAAGCCCCCAGAATACTGAGGACAGCCAAGAATACACCAAGTCTCAAAACCGTCCTTGATTGCCTGCATTTGGAGATTGCCTCGGACATACCGCACCTCCATCTCACCTGTGTGACCACCCTTCGGCTTCCGACCACATTCCTCGGTGTCGCAGGTGATAATCACATAATTGCTATTCTACGCTTTCATGGAATCCCCTTTCCTGTTAGGCATAATGCAAAGGCATTAATCGAGAAAAATCCCAGGGCACATAAGGGGCCGTGCCCCGTCTCTGTCTGCCTGCGACACGCATCGGCACAACTCATGAATCCGATCATGATCGAGAAGAAGCCCGGCCCTAACATGCTCAGCGACTACATGATACTGCCAGACATCACTGTAGCGCTGTAACCTTCCTAGGACCGGGCACAAAAGCGGTTGAGTACTACTTCCAAGAGTCTCGTACTTTTTGAACCAACTTAACAGTGCGTGCTCTAATTTCCTCGGGCGATACCTTCACTTGCGCAACACCTGAAGACTCTGCAGCTTGTGCTACATCAGCAGCTACAGCCGGCGCTACCCTCTCATCGAACGGTCCCGGAATCACGTAATCAGCATTCAGCTCTGCATCGGTGATAATACCGCTGATAGCATAAACCGCAGCCAACTTCATGTCCTCATTGATAGCCTTTGCTCTCGCGTCAAGGGCACCTCTGAAAACACCGGGGAAGGCCAACACGTTGTTGATTTGATTCGGGAAGTCAGATCGCCCGGTTGCGACAACCTTTGCGCCTCCTGCTCTGGCTTCATCAGGCATGATCTCGGGAACAGGGTTTGCCATTGCGAATATCAGAGGATCCTTCGCCATACCGGCTACCATCTCGCGAGTGACACATCCTGCTACCGAAAGGCCGATAAATACGTCTGCGCCTTTGATCACATCTGCAAGCCGGCCTTCGCGCTTCCCGCGATTGGTAACCTGCGCAATCTCTTCCTTGTAAGGATTCATGCCGTAAGTCCTGCCTTCGAATACGGCGCCTTTCGAGTCACATAGCACGACGTCCTTTACGCCCAAAGTCATCAGGAGTTTGGTAACGGCAATTCCTGCTGCGCCGGCACCATTTACTACTACGCGAACTTCGGATGCATCCTTTGAGACTATCTTAAGAGCGTTGACCATGGCAGCGCATACGACTATGGCAGTTCCATGCTGGTCATCGTGGAAAATTGGTATGTTAGAGATTTCCTTGAGTTTGGATTCCACTTCAAAACATGTCGGAGCTGAAATATCCTCCAGGTTTATGCCTCCAAACGTGGGTTCCAAGCACTTTACAACATTAACGATCTCGTCAGGATCCTTAGTATCGAGGCATATCGGGAATGCGTCTACGCCTGCGAAGGTCTTAAACAGGACTGCTTTGCCTTCCATTACAGGCATACCTGCAGCCGGTCCGATGTCTCCCAGCCCCAGGACTGCAGTGCCGTTGGTGACTACTGCCACCATGTTTCCTTTGCAAGTGTACTCGTACACTTTGTCCGGATCGGCATGGATCTCCTTGCACGGCTCCGCCACGCCCGGAGTATACGCGATACTAAGATCATGCTTGTTGAGCAGAGGCGCTTTACTGACAACCTCTATCTTACCCCTGTGAGTCCTATGCATTTGCAATGCTTCTTCCTTCAGCGTCACGTGGACCCCTCCTTCTAGGTTCATAGTGTCATGGTCGACTGCTTGACTGGAATGCCTCATCATGAATGAGATTTCTATATTGAAGGGGCAACTCCTTCTCCTCTCCCGAAGGTTTCAGTCCTCGCACCCGCGGGGGGTGCGACTTATGACTGCTATCATACTGCCATACCTAAGCGTTTCAATCCACGCACCCGCGAGGGGTGCGACTGAATACTTTATCTGCGATCATTGTGGCTGCTCAGTTTCAATCCACGCACCCGCGAGGGGTGCGACTTTTGTGATAAGGACCCTTATGTCGCCATCCTGTTTCAATCCACGCACCCGCGAGGGGTGCGACACACGGCCTCCTGCAGCATGTCCGTGTACTCAACGTTTCAATCCACGCACCCGCGAGGGGTGCGACGCCGCCGCAAGTGGAGGACATCAGAATATGGCAGTTTCAATCCACGCACCCGCGAGGGGTGCGACGTCTCACCGCTGTTAGCAAGGCGGCCATCGACTGGGTTTCAATCCACGCACCCGCGAGGGGTGCGACTGCGGGCCTGGTCGCGCTTGGTGGCGATTGGATGTTTCAATCCACGCACCCGCGAGGGGTGCGACTGCAAATGCCATGAACAATGGTGATATATGGATTGTTTCAATCCACGCACCCGCGAGGGGTGCGACGATTATTACCAGGACAGGAGACTAAATATAGCCGGTTTCAATCCACGCACCCGCGAGGGGTGCGACATTTAAGTGGGGCGC
>DUVA01000003.1 GCA_012841305.1 Bacillota bacterium
AAGACAACCCTCCTGTGCAAGGACAAGATATCGTATACGTGCCCTCCACAACGAAACTTGAATGGGATCGGATATTTTCGTTCCTGTCCGGCCTTAAGCTAATTAAGGACTTGTTCCTAAGGTAGGAGAGATAAGCTGGAAATGGATGAGATGGATTACGAAATTGATCTCATGGAAATGCTGCGAGTATTGGCGCGAAGAGGATGGCAGATTGCAGCTTTTGTGGTAATCTGCATGGTGGTCGCCTACTTCGTGAGTTCCAACACGACCAAGATCTATAAGGTTACTACTGTGATTATGGTAAGAAGCGACTCTGCGGTGATGTCTATCCCGTTTCTTCAGGATGCAGCAGGCTCTTCATCAGGGGATATGCGAAACTATGTCGAGTCTCTGAAGAGCCGTACGCTTACAGAAGCAACCTTAAGCCGTCTTGGATGGCTGGAGTCGTCCGGAGAGCAAAAGGTGAGAGCATGGCAGAACAGCCTGTCGGTTCAACAGGTTCAAGGGACTGATATAGCCAGGCTGTCAGTGGAAAGCAATAATCCTGAGAAAGCAGCTATCTTCCTTAACACGCTGGTAGAGGAGTTTCAAGAACGTACTCAGCAAATGAATCAGGAGTCTGCCAAAGCGGCGAGAGACTTTATTGGGCAACAACTGGTAATCGCCGAAGAGCGCTTGAAAGAATCTGAAAACGCGCTTCTTAGTTACAAAGAGACAGAGGGAGTAGTAGAACCGTCAGCTGAAACCAGAGCCAGGATTGAAAAACTCGCTAACATAGAGCAGCTTTTGTCCCAAACTGAAGTAGAACTCCAGGCGGCTAATTCTGAACAGCAAAAGCTCCATGAGATTGCAAGGGAAAGCGATCCCACACTCATTACGTCCACGACTATAGTCAACAACCCCTTGGTTCAACAACGGAAATCAATACTGGCCCAACTCGAGATAGATTTAGCTGCTGCACTTGAGCAGTATACAGAGAATCACCCTACAGTAATCGGGCTTCGAGCTCAAATCACAGAGGTCTCCGATAAGCTCGCGAAAGAAGTCGAAAGAATAGTCGGGTCGGAGACTATGACCCTTAACCCGATATACCAGGATCTCACAAGAGGACTCGTGTCTGCGCAAGCTGCGATAGTCGGGCTTCAGGCAAAAATGGAGGCACTCATGAACTCACGCAATGCCATCGAGGCTGAACTTGCCTCCATTCCTGAGAAGGAGATTGCTATCGCAAGACTCGAAAGAAATCGCCGGGTGAATGAGGAGATATATGTCATGCTTCGTTCAAAGTATGAAGAGATGAGAATCTCAGAGGCGATGAAAGTCTCCGGCATTCACGTGGTTGACGAAGCTATTATCCCTACTGTTCCTGTCAAACCGAGAAAGCTCCTTAATACGGCTATAGCAGGTATTCTCGGATTTTTCGTAGCAGTAGGCATTACCTTCATACTGGAACAGATGGATACAACACTTAAGACTGTCGAGGATGTTGAGCGGGTCGTATCTGCACCCATACTGGGGACTATCCCCACCTTCACTCTGACACAGAAGAAGCGAAAGAAGAGAATCGGCAAACAGCAAGACCGTAAAAGGCTGTATTAGATACTACGAATTAAGCCATGTCGAGAGGACGGATATGGATTTGGCGAGACAAGACAAGAGCAACAACGGATTTTCAGATCTTATCATGTATTATGATCCCAGATCTCCGATATCTGAAGCGTTTCGCACCCTCAGAACTAATTTGGAGTTCGTTTCACCTGGGGCGCAGTTGAAATCTGTTTTGGTAAGCAGCCCCGGACCTGAAGAAGGGAAAAGCACAGTTGCTGCAAACTTGGCAATATCATTAGCTCAAACAGGCAAGCAAGTGATTCTTGTCGATGCGGATATGCGCAAACCCACGCAACACAAACTGTTCTCTTTGCCAAATAGGGCGGGGCTTACCACACTGCTTGTGAAGGATGCAGAGCAAGATGTTAGGCAAGAGACACAAATCCCAGGCCTAAGCATCATTACCAGTGGTCCCATACCGCCTAACCCTTCAGAACTGCTTACGTCAGCCAGTATGGACACTGTGATAGATTCCCTGGCTGATAATGCAGACATCGTCATATACGATTCGCCTCCCATGGCTGTAGTGACTGACGCAATAATCCTCGGCCCCAGACTAGACGGAACGCTTGTGGTAGTGAGATTGGGCGTCACATCCAGGGAAGCTGCTAAGAGGGCACGAGGACTCTTGAAGACATCCCGCTCAAGAGTTTTGGGAGTAGTAGTCAATGAGGTGACGCATAGACACGGGTACGGCAATTACTACTATTACTACTATTACGACAAAAGTGAGGATGAAAGCGACTCTGATTCCGGATGAATTCAGTAATTACAAGCGGTGACAGTAGTCTGAGCACAGAAGGCTTTATGGATATCCATGTTCATATCCTCCCCGGGTTAGACGACGGCGCAAAAACCGAACGCGATGCAATAGCCATGGCGAATATTGCCGCCAAGTGTGGTACAGCAGGAGTAGTGGCGACGCCTCACATCGATCCCTCGTGTCTCCCGCCTGGCTGCTCACAAGTTGAAGCAGTCAGAAGAGCAGTTGCCTCCCTTCAGGAGTCCATTGATTCGTACGGCATTTCCATCCAAGTCATGCCCGGTACGGAAATAGCGATGGCTCCCGGCCTCGTCGCGTATCTCACTAGGGGCGAAGTGATACCTGTTTCGGACAGCGGAAAATATGTCCTCGTTGAACTCCCGTTTCAGACGATTCCTTCATATGTGGAAGAAGAAATCTTCAGTATGGCTGCACACGGATACATACCGATTATCGCTCACCCCGAAAGAAATGCAGAAGTCATCCGTAACCCCAATATCCTAATACCGTTTCTTGCGGCTGGTGCATTAGCGCATGTTAACGCCGGCAGCCTCGTGGGAAGAGAAGGACAGAGGCCTCAGCAGACTGCAGAAATTCTTCTTGGACACGGTCTGGCCCACATCATAGCAAGTGATGGACACTCCGCCACATCCCGGCAACCCAGACTGGACCGGGCTTTTGAGATTGCATCACGCCTCGTAGGGGAAGACGAAGCACTGAAGATGGTCAGAGACATTCCCCGCGCAATTACCCTTGGCGAAGATGTGCATGTTAGTGAACCTGAGGTGTACAAGGCCCGTCGTAAGTGGTGGCATTTCCGGAGGAAAGAAAGCTCATGATGCTCTGTAAGAAAAGTCCGGGCAAGCCCATACACACATGGGCCTTATGTATAATATGGATCGTGATATCGTTCGGGGCATCCCTCTTGTCACTTACGTGCGAGGCAGCGCCGGCCCATATCCGGATCCAGCCCGGCGGCGTGATTCAGGCCGGCATGATCCTCCCCGGCGGCGTGATTCAGGCCGGCATGATCCTGCCCTGCGTGGAAAACGCGTGCGTAGAAGGAGTCTTGTACGCTCCGCTCTTCGTGCAAGACCGGCAATACCCTGAACTGTCCCTCAGCACACTACAGGTAAGCTTTTCCCTGCCTTCATTGGCATCACCTTGGGGGCATATTCTGACAACCGGCATGACGGTGGGAAGGCAACGAATCCAGTGGGGGCCGGGCACAACAGGAGGACTACTTCTTTCAGACCAGGCATCCCTTGACGGACTCACGTTTCAACTGGACCTGGATGAATTCCACTATACGCAAATTCATGCAGCAAGGGATTTCGCCGCGGGGAAGTGGCTGTTTGCCCATAGACTGGAGGGACGTGTGCTCCCGAATCTTAAGATAGGCATCTCTGAAGCGATAGCTGTCTCAGGCGGATTCAGAATGCGACCTTCTCACCTGGTACCTGCATGCCCTTACTATCTCATACAACACTTGACCATTAAGGGTGACAGAGAACAAGACAGATGGACCAATGCTTTGGTATCAGTGGATGCTTCAGTAAATCTAAGAGACAACTTCGTGGCCTATGCCGAGTTCATGGCTGATGACTTTCCATGGGCCATGAGCGCTAAAGGACGTGTCCCCTACATGGTAGGAGGAGTTCTGGGCATCAGTTTCATCAAACCTCTGCACCTTGCCGGCGGAGCGCCGATTCTGATGACTTGCATCGGTGAGCTGCTGAAAGGAAAACATGATACGCTTGATACTTACTGCTCCGCAACTGCTGAATATGTAAGAATCAACAAATACGTTTACAGCCACAAGAACCCTGATAACACCTACATAACACACACCGGACAACTTATAGGCCATCCACTGGGCCCGGACGCTGACGGAGTGTACCTCATAGTGGCAGTCAATTCGTGTCCCGACATTGAGCCTGGAAATCGGGGACAGGCAACTCTCTTCTTCGGCTATGAACGACACGGCGAGGGCGCGCTGGGACAGCCGTGGCGCGCTTCTCATGGAATAGAACGCGAGTTCCTGTGGGGAATCGTTGAGACTCGCAAGGTCTTGGGGCTGTCCGCCGGTGTAGCTATGTCACCTGCAGCACTGGAGCTGTGTCTTAAGGCAGAAAGCATAGAGAACGCAGGTCATATTCCGGGTGCCCGAGCCTTGGAGGGGCATATTACCATTACTGTAAAACTTCACTATGATCACCCCTTGCCAAATCCTTAACGGATTTTGCAGGAGTTTCAGACTGAAATACCGAATATATTTTTGTTGTCTCATGTCACAATTTGACGGTGGAGGTACACGCCACTCTAAACTGGGAGAGATAATCAGATAATGGATCAAATGGATTATGAAATCGACCTCATTGAATGCCTGCGAATACTAGGGAGACGAAAATGGCTCATTCTTACCATCATAATGGTAAGTGCGCTCAGCGCATATATAATAAGCGCGACAATGACAAAGATCTACAGCACCTCATGTATGATCATGATAAGGCCTAACCCACTTGCAGGGTCGATTTCACTTCAAGAAGGCGCAGCAGGCACTCCCCAGGCCAGTATCAAGGACTATGTTGAAATCCTTACCACCCGTGCGCTGGTAGGGGAGACCATAGCGGAACTAGGTTGGCAGAGTTCAGGGACTCAGGAAGAGATCGACCTATGGCATGACCGGCTGTCAGCAAGTCAGATATCCGGAACTAACATGGTGAAGGTGTCTGTGGAGAATAGTGATCCGGACAGGGTTGCTGAGTTCCTCAACATGTTAGTGGAAGTGTGCATAGAAAGCAAACAAGCATTGAACCGGCAATCTATTGGTGATGCTATAGCTTATATTGAAGAACAACTGGCAATCGCGGAGCGAAGACTCAAAGAAAGCGAGAAGGAATTGCTCAATTACAAACAAAACAACAAAGTGACGGATCTGTCAATTGAAACCATTGCCGGCAGCGCCAGAATCGTAATTCTCGACAAGCTCCTCTCTGAGACGGCTGCAAAACTTCAATCTGCAAAAGCGGAAGGCAGCAGAGAAGCCGCAGGCCTAAAAGCTGAGCACGATGCCCTGGAGGCTGCCCTTCGTGAAGCAAAGACGGATCTGGCTTCTATCCCCGGGAAAGAGATGGAAATTGCGAGACTCGAAAGAGACCGCAAGACAAATGAGGATGTCTATACAATGCTACGCGCCAGATATGAGGAAATGAGAATCTCAGAAGCAATTCAAGGGTCTGAGATCTATGTTATTGATTCAGCTATCGTGCCTGACAAACCAATCAAGCCAAGGAAGCTTCTGAATACGGCAATAGCAGGTATCCTCGGGTTGTTTGTAGGAGTGGGCTTTGCCTTTGTGTTGGAACATACGGATAAGCTGAAGTAGGATTACTCAATTCTCCTGGTACTGTCTTAATTGCGCGCTGACTTCTTCCAGTTGGGCGGAAAGCAGCTTCATCTGAGTCTCGGCCACAGACATGTAGTAATCAAGCTCACCCTTGCGTTCGCTTCCGCTTTCCTCCATAAGCCTCTTGCACTCGGCATAGATATCAAGAGCATGGTCCATCTCTTTGCGGAGGGACTTCGCCTCTTCTTCCGCTGCTTGTATACCAAGTTGCACGTGGGAAACATCGGGAAGGAGAACTTCCTGATACCATGCAGCTTCGTCGGCCCGCTCGAAATTGAGAGAGACACATATCTGCCTTTCAATATGTGCCTGGCCTACTGCCCTTACAAAGGCTATGGGGTGCGGCATCATGACTCCGCCGACATTAGCTCTAAAAGGTTCCCCGGGCCACACTGTAAGCCTATCCTGGGACAGCTTAAGGGATATGTCGGCTCCTCGAGGATCCTGCACAAAATGCACACGGTCTACCTGGCCGGTGAGAAAACCCATCAAATACGCAAGTACCGGGTCATCTCCCACCAGTTTCGTGAAGTTGCTCAGTGCTTCCAGTTTCTTGGTTCGACTAATGATCATAGCCCCTCAAATCCATCACGTGTAACTTCCGCCAATAGCGAATACTCCTTATCTATATTGTAACGTAAAACCTGCTCTTTGAGAGCCTTTTTCGGAAAATACCATAGAAAATAATCTTGACAGACTCAAAACCCCACTGTCATGCTTAACCTTTGGCAACTTGCGTGATAGAATTCGGGTATGGAGGGTATTTGATTGAGAGTGCTTTTTGAGCTGCCCTATGCAGAATTTGGCGGAACTGAAAAACACGTGCTTACTCTTATCAGAGCATTAAGTGATAACATAAAACCATGCTTGATAACACCTTACGGCAAGTGCCTCCCTGTTTTCCGAGATCTCGGCGTGCCTTATGAGACAATTCCTCCCCTCACCTTCAAACTGGGCTTGAGGAATTCCCTGAGATTGCATCATGAGGCTTTTGACAGACTCTATCAAGAATTCCGGTTTTCTCTTGTCCACGTCCATGCAGGGATGGAGCAAGCAGTAGCTGCGAGCCTGGCATCACGAAAAACCTCTGGCATGCCTATAGTATTTACCATCCACGGCTACCCGGATACCGCCAGCTATCTGACAAGCGGAATCTTCGCCAACAGAGTGGTTAATGAGGTCATCTGCGTATCCGAAGCTGAGCGACGAAAAGCCGAGGCATGCGGGTGGTCCAAGGCGAAGCTGTCCGTAATTTACAACGGAGTCCCGGCACCTAAGGTTCCGGAAATACCCGATAGAACCAGGGCCTGTTGGAATATCCCTGAATCCGCTTACGTCATCGGCACAGTAGCCCGGCTAGAGAGGGCAAAAGGCATACGCTACCTTGTCTCGGCAATGCCAGAGGTTGTGTCCCGATTTCCC
>DUVA01000057.1 GCA_012841305.1 Bacillota bacterium
AGGTTCAGGGAGAACCATGTTCTGCCCAGCACCTCGCCACTTAGAGTCTCTTTTATCAGCGCTTGGATTACGTGGCTGAACCGGGGGAAGAGGAGGGGAGGCAAATGGCCGATGCAGGCGATTAGCTCCCAAATGGCGGCTAGCGCGATGACGAACAGTATTTGCCTGGCAGTTCGAGTAAGAAACGGTGCCCGGAAACGTTTTGTCATGTTGATGTTCTTCATAAATCGGTCACCTTTATTGCATATTTCAGTATGGTCCGGGGCGGGTTGCCGGCTATGGGAGACTGCATGTTGTTAGTCCAAACATGTAACGCATCACTGATTTCTAATGCATCATCAATCTCTTTGTCTATATCTAGCGACACCAATAACCGACAACCCGGCAAATAAGCACGGCTATGATGTTACAGTTCACGGTTACGCCGTGATCCGCAGTGATCTACCTCGATCTGTCCGATCTGCGGTGATCCATCATGGTTTACCGCGGTCCATCCCATTACAGATCTCCCGACTTGCCGTGATCTATCATGGTTCGCCGTGGTCAACCTCATTACTGACGATACTGGAGCTCCTCAATGGGTGATGGCGCGCCTGCCCTGCTTCCTACGAATGCGAGCAGGTTCTCCCAGGCGATTTCACTGAGATCGCCGGGGACGCGGCTTATGTAACCTGCATCTTTCATGAAATCTGCGAAACCTAGGAGGCCGTACGGGGCAGTCGTGTAGTCCATACCCGGCCAGGTCATGTATGCGTATGTTTTCTCAGGAGTAAGTCCGAATTCCGGGGCCAGGAGCTCCGCTGCTTCCTTTTTGTTTGTGTTAATCCAGGCCATGGCTTCACTGATTGCATTGACGAAGCAAGCATAAGCTACGGGGTTTCCGTTATGGAACTTCTCTGATGCCACACCCACATTAAAGCTGAAAGGTTGACCGAAGGCTTCAATATCATCAGTTACCGAATGAAAGTCTGGTTGGCTAAGTTCTTCGAACAGGTAAGGTGGTGTAGTGAAATGCGCTGCAATTCCTCGTTTTGAAATCAAGGCAGCTGCACCATCCGGATGGGCCATGGCAACAAGGTTTTGATCCAGCGCGGACGCAGAACCCAGTTCCTTCTCTGCAGCCATTGCAAGGAGTATGTGCTGAACACTTCCTGGTGACGGTAGGGCAATCTTGTCTGTGGGTTTGAAGTCTTTGAGACTCTTGATTGACGGATCGTAAGTTACGAGCCCTACCGGAATGACCACAAAACCCAGAGCGGCTTTCCAAGGACAGCCTTTGTCCCAGCCAATGAGAAACGGCGGAATACCCATGAATCCCACATCTACTTCGCCGGATACCAGCCCTTCGCGAACTGCAGCCCCTGACCCGTATTCTTTCCAAACAGGCTTGAGGCCGTACTTTTCGAAGATTTTATGTTTCTGGGCAACCATGAGAGGGGCATACACCAGTCCGAATTGTCCTGCGATGCGAATTTCACTGGTTGGCGCAGCGTGTGTTGAACCAAAACCGAAAACACCAAAGCTACCTACAAGCAATAGGATACACATCATGACCCCGATAAATCGTCTCATGGACCAAATCCTCCCGACTTCAATAGTAGAAATTCTATTTGTCACGTGACAGCGCGCCTATGAAATGGAAACTACACTATCATTAAGTATGAGAATATACATGTTGTTGTGCAGGACCACTTATTGAAAGTTCGCGGTATTCGAAGGGGGGACAGTTAGCGGTATCCGAAAAGGGATAGTCAGCGGTGCCCGACGATTTTGAGAAGAAGTGCGGTAATTCCGGCTGCAGCCAGCGGTCCG
>DUVA01000058.1 GCA_012841305.1 Bacillota bacterium
ATTGACCACTTCGGTTCCCTCAGTCTGGAAGGTTCGGGTTGCATGGAGTACCCCCTTGGCATGCAGGCTGCCGGGGTTCTTTTGCTATACGTATCAGGGACGCAAATGACGTCATTGTCTTACATCACCAGGATTCGATGTTTCTCCATAGATGACGCATTGGCAATTGACCCTGAAACTCGCCGTAGCCTTGAGCTTACAGACACTATCCGGCCTCGGCAGCGTGGGAAGGAACGGACCTTGCTCAGAGTAATGGATCGAACTGTGACATCCATGGGCGGAAGGCTGATCCGAAAGTGGATGGATCGCCCTTCCAAGGACTTAGCGGACATTGCGAGGAGACTCGATGCAGTGGAGGAGCTTGCAGGTGATGTCATAAGACGAGATGACATCAGGCGAGTTCTGTCTCGTGTCCGAGACTTGGAGAGACTTGCCGCCCGCATCGGCACAGGCGGGGCAAACGCCAGGGATCTGGTGGCTTTAGCTGAATCCCTTAGCGTTATACCTGAGCTCAAGGGAATTGTGGATGGGACGATTTGCGATGCCTTGCAGGGGCTGGCTTCGCGTCTTTTGGATCTTGGTGAGTTGACGCATCTCATATCTTTAGCAATTGTCGATGATCCCCCGCATGTCCTGACTGACGGTGGGATAATCCGAAAAGGATACAATGCGGAACTGGACAAGATCCGGGATACGAGCGCAAGGAGTAGAGAGTTTCTGGCTTCTCTTGAGGTTTCTGAGAAAGAGAAAACAGGCATAAAGTCGTTAAAAGTCGGCTATAACCAGGTGTTCGGGTACTATTTCGAGGTTACACGCGCCAACTTACATCTGGTCCCTGAGGCCTGGACAAGAAAGCAGACTCTTGCAGGAGCTGAGCGGTTCATTACCCCTGAATTGAAAGAACATGAGACTATCATTCTTAAAGCCAAGGATCGAATGGCTACCCTTGAATACGAGCTGTTTTCAGAAGTCAGGGATAAGGTTGCATGCGAGATCCCCAATATTCAGCAGGTAGCGGAGGCTGTAGCTGAGATCGACGCACTTGCGTCTTTTGCCGAATCAGCCGGTATGTACGGATATGTCCGTCCTATTCTCCACGAAGGCCTGGATCTTGAGATAATCGGGGCACGTCACCCTGTGGTGGAGACGTCTCTTCCTCCGGGCGTGTTCATTCCCAATGACATTCGGTTGGATTCCGAATCATGCCGGATAATGGTCCTTACCGGCCCAAACATGTCAGGCAAGAGCACGCTTGGGAAAACCGCGCTTCTCATTACTCTCATGGCGCACATGGGGAGTTTCGTCCCTGCGAGTTCCGCCACGATCCCGCTTACTGACAGGATCGCGGTGCGCGCCGGGTCATCTGAAGAGATAGCAGAAGGCAAGTCCACATTTATGGTGGAGCTTCTCCAGACTTCTCTAATCATTTCTCAAGCCACGGAAAGGACACTGATATTCATTGACGAGCTTGGCAGTGGAACCAGCACTTACGACGGGATGGCAATTGCCCAAGCCGTAATTGAGCACATACATGATAAGATAGGCGCGAAAACCATCTTCACAACTCACTTTCATGAACTTGCTGCACTCGAAGATAAGCTGGATCGGGTCAGGAATTTTCGTGTAGAAGCTGAAGAGCGCGGGGGGGAGGTAGTATTCCTCTACACGCTGAGCCCCGGAGGGTGCGATAAGAGCTACGGTATTAATGTGGCGAAGATGGCAGGGATGCCCAGGGAATTGGTAAGGAGGGCAAATGCTATTTTGACAGAGCTTGAGAAGCGGAGCCCTTCGAGGCCACAACAGATGAGCCTCCTTGCTGTTCTTATGGACGAGGCGTGCGCTGCATCCTCACCCTCTAAGGATCAGAGTATTGTAGAGGACATAAGAGAGATGGATATCGATTCTATGACACCGCTGGAGGCCCTTACGCGCCTTGCGGAATTGAAATCAAGGATTGAGGGGAAAGAGAGTCTGTGAGTATGGATGAGCGCATAGTAGTCCTTGATGAGGATACCATTAATAGAATCGCCGCAGGCGAGGTTGTGGAGAGGCCTGCGTCGGTGGTGAAGGAATTTATAGAAAACGCCATTGATGCCGGGGCAACTGAGATCATCGTTGAGACCCAGGGGCCGCCAGGGACATTCATCAAAGTATCTGACAATGGGAAAGGTATGAGTCGCCATGATTTGCGTCTTGCTTTCATGCGCCACGCTACCAGCAAGATAAGGACAGCTGACGATCTCGCAACTGTGCTCAGCATGGGATTTCGCGGGGAAGCGCTTCCCAGTATAGCTGCGGTATCCCGGACAGAGGTTATCACCTGCCGCAAACAGGATCCGGTAGGGACGAAAGTCGTATTCGAAGGAGGCTCTCTTATCTCCGAGGAGAACCATCCCAGGCAAGTTGGGTCAACCTTAGTGTGCCAGGACTTATTCTTTAATACTCCTGCCAGACGTAAGTTTCAACGAAGCCCGTCCACGGAAGCGGGACATATACGCGATACAGTGGCAAGGTTGGCCCTCGCCCAACCGAATGTACGGTTCCGCCTTATATGCGACGGTAAGGTCGTATTTGTCTCCCAGGGCCAAGGTGATAAGCGTAATACCATTGCTTCAGTTTATGGTACAGAGATTGTCAAAGGCTTGCTGCCTATTGCTGCAGGATCCGGAGACACTCACATTGAGGGCTTCATCACTCCTCCTGACGTCTCAAGGACAAGGCGTGATATGCAACATGTATCTGTCAACGGCAGACCTTGTGTTGTCCCTGCCCTTACCAGGACGATTGAAAATGTCTACGGGAGAAGGCTCCCGGTACGCCGTTATCCTGCAATTTTCTTATGGATATTGACTAATCCTGTATCTGTGGATGTGAATGTCCATCCTGCAAAAAGGGAAGTCAGGTTTTCGAAGAACCATGATGTTTTCAGGCTGGTAGCACAGGCCACCTCATCTGCGTTGAGGTCAGAAGGGGTTGCGCCCAGCCTCGGATGGGAGATGGGACAGGGAGGCAGAGGTCGAGAAGATGCAAGGGATATGACGATGCCGGGGTATGACAGCGCAGGAGGCATCCACGATTTGGGCGCAGGCGCCGGAGATCGTGGCCTCTCGGACACAGGCACGATAGAGGACTTTCACGCCCGCTATTCGGTGGGTTGGCAGTCTGAGGCAGCCGGCGGACGGTTCAGGCCTATCGGAATTTTTAAAGATACATATATCCTGGCTGAAGACAGCGAGGATCTGGTGATTATCGATCAGCATGCTGCCCATGAGCGCATAATATACGAAGAGATCTTAAACGCGCTGACTGAAGGAGCACATGTAAATACGCAGACTCTCATCCCGCAGCCTTTGGAATTTGCGCCCGGTGTGGTTCAAGAAGTCGTGCCGTACCTTTCTGAGCTTGCTGGAATAGGTATTATCCTTGAGGAATTCGGTTCGTCGTCCTTGCTTCTAAGAGGCGTGCCTTCCGCGCTTACCGCGTTTTCCGGGACTGATCCAATTGGCGCTGTGTTTTCTGCGATTGAGCTATTTGCTGACGAAATATCTTCCGGCATGGATGACGCTAAGGCGACGGGGCGGATTTTTGACCTGCTAGGCCGTGTTGCAGCCGAGCTTGCGTGCAAGGCTGTTGTCAAAGCCCGTGACAGGTTAGAGCCTGGGGAAGTTCGGAAGCTTCTCTCTGATCTTGCATGTGCTTCGGATCCCTACTCATGTCCCCACGGGCGTCCGACTCTCCTCAGGATAAGCCGGGATGAACTGGAACGGACCTTTAGAAGAAAGTAACCCGCGAGTGTCAAGTAGAAGCGGCGCTGTGAAATTTAAGTCTTCGATAGTAGATCGCCATAAGTAATCGCTGATTCTAGAGAGTCTACGTACCGTCCGGGTTACCGGAGTTGCACTCGGGGACGGCTCCCCAAGCGGGTCACCTTGACAAAATCCGGCCTGCAGGCGAGTGGCCGAATTTTGACACCCCTCGTTGCAATCACCGGTAACCCAAAACTGCGGAAAACAAAAGGAAGTGTCAGACTTTGTGAATGCTTCTAGAGATCAAGAGAGAAATCCGGAGCGCCAAGGAAAGAACCCGGTTGCGCCTGACTGGCTTGTGGTGATCACAGGCCCTACTGCAGTGGGAAAGACTGACATATCTATTGACGTTGCCAGGCAACTTGACGGTGAGATAGTGTCCTGTGATTCCATGCAGGTATACAAGTATATGGACATCGGAACTGCAAAACCTGGTGTCTCAGAGCGGGAGAAAGTGCCGCATCACCTGATTGACGTTGTGGCCCCGGATGAAGATTTCAATGTCGCCAGATTTCAAGAACTGGCTGAAGCTGCGATTTCAGGCATTACTTCGCGGGGTAGAATTCCGATTCTGGTGGGCGGGACAGGCCTTTACATCAAGGCAGTAGTTGACGGATTCCTGTTTCCCTGGGAAGGCGCATCGCCCGGGATTAGGGAATCCCTGGAGGAGGAGGCTGCCCAGAAGAGACAAGACGTGCTTTATGCCAGGCTGGAAGAGGTAGACCCTGAAGCTGCAAAGAAGATCCACCCTAATGACACAAGACGAGTTATCCGAGCGCTGGAGGTGCATATCACTACAGGCCGTCCCATTTCAGAGCTGTGGCGAGAGGGGCGAAGGAGGAAGAAAGCGCGTTTGGACAGGCTGGTTATGGTGGGCTTGGTTCGCAAGAGGTCGGAATTATACGAGAGAATAGATGCCAGATGCGACAAGATGATTGAGCTTGGCCTGGTGGAGGAGACCAAAGAACTGTTGGAGCAGGGATACAGTGGGACATTGACTTCCGGGCAAGCCCTAGGATACAAAGAAATCGTGCGGTATCTCAAAGGCGAATGCTCTATCGAAGAAGCAGTGGAACTAATCAAGAGGGATACAAGGAGATATGCCAAGCGGCAGCTCACTTGGTTTAGAGCTGATCCGCGCATAGAATGGTTAGATGCGGGAGTCTTTGAATCGCAAGAAGAAGCCGCAAGGTGTATTCTGGCGTTGATCAAAGGGAAAATGGCTGCTATGTAGAAAGTTAACAATCAATAAGTTACTTTGCAGGCAAAGGGTGGAGAAGCATAGCAACAAGAGGGGGGCGCGAGCCACAGTGAATAAGCTGACCCAAAACCTTCAGGACAGATTCCTCGACCTTCTTCGTTCCCAAAACATTGCAGTTACGGTCTATTTACTCAACGGGTATCAGATAAAAGGTGTAATTACGGGATTTGACAGTTTTACAATAGTTGTCAGCGACGGCACGCGGGAAGACCTCATTTACAAGCATGCGATTTCCACGATAACGCCTTCACGTTTCGTGAACTTCATTCCTACAAAAGAAAAAGGCGAAAATGCCGAATCCGGATAACCCCCTTCTCTTTGTGCCACGTTAGTTGCCATAGGGATAGGATCTCCCATAGGAGGCAACAATACCCATGGAAATCCCGGAGGCAGACCTCAAGGCAGACCTGGATAGGCGGGATTCCTGAGATAAACTATAGGGGATGACAAGACGTGGCTTTTCGTGCGTTGTCGCGATTTGCTAAGCGTTTGCTGTCGAGAAGGCAACGGACGGATACTCGAGACCAAGGAGCTTCCCCAAGCTCACCCCATGCCGGTCTCAGCAAAAGGCTCCGAGAAAACGAGGCTCTCATCAGAGATGCTTTCGGTAATAGTTGCGACCTCATTGTCCGCAAGGTGAGATTCGGGACCGGCCGGGGTATTGCTGTGCTGGTGGTTCATTTAGACGGATTGGTTGACAAAGAGCTTGTCAGCGAGGCGATCATCAAGCCCATTGGAGTCACGTCTG
>DUVA01000059.1 GCA_012841305.1 Bacillota bacterium
CTTCTTCAGTACTGGGTTTAACCACTACTCGATCTTCTAACGGCTTTACCACTCACTATACCTCCTTTAGGTGGAAATTTAGCACTCGCCAAAGGAGAGTGCTAACAATCTGATTTAATATTACTAAACCTGGTTTAGGGTTGTCAATAGGTTGATTCGCAAATTCTTCAAAAAGCGCAGATCTCTTCCTTTTCTTCCTGTCATAGCCCCTATTGACCCATCACCCATCAGACCAGCTTGCCAGTGCTTCTAGGACGCGCAACAATTCTTCTTCACCGGACACGGGTATGCCTGTTTTTAGGTCGTCCAGTTCTCCGGGAGGCAGGTCGGATGCTTTGATCCTTGTTGCGCTTTTAGGCCTGCAACGATTGTCCGGAGTCCCATAGAACACCGTAACCCAGCCGTCCTTTTCCCCTATATGCATCGTTTTAAGACATGACAGTGACATCCCTTGCCTCTTTTGAAGCAAGACTATTTGGTCCTCTGAGAACTCAGTAATGATCCATGGTTCTATCTCCTTGGCAAGGGCATCCTTAGAAAGACCTATCATTTCGTGAGGCGCAGGTATGGTGTGTGTTTCTTCATGTCCACATTCATAAACAGTCCTATATAGCATTTGCGTAAATGAACGGATTTTGCCGGGATCGGAGAGTTCCATACTTGCTTGTTGAAACTCACGGGAGGACGCGTTGCCCTGGTAATCAAGGTTGGGTAGATCCGGAAGCCCTTCATCTGGTTTGTCCAAATTGCCTGTACCCTTGAGACTAAGATAGGCATAGCTTAAACCGGCAGACAAAAGCATAAGAGTCAAACAAACGGTGAGCAGCCTGTTTCTACGGTTCATAATAATATCACTCCCCTTGGGTCCCGGAATACACGCTTCATCTGACCCGATAGGAGGTATAGTCTTACATGAATAATATGCTTACCACACTAGCCGTCCTGACAGCCGAGAGCTTCAATTCCCGAATCCCTTTGCTATGATGCCCTGCGCTCAGGATAGTATTCGTAAAAATGAGAAGAACATGGCACATCAGCCATGTTCTTCTGAAACTAAAAATGCTTTAAAGAGGGAGATGGTCTCAACCTCCGGCAGATTCCAGCTCTTCGTCAGGGATGTCGAAGTTAGCATAGACTTGCTGTACGTCATCGAGCTCTTCCAGGGATTCTACAAGATTCAGGACTTGCTGGGCCTCTTTCCCTGTGACTTTCACCGTATTTTGTGGGAGCATAGTGACCTCAGCAGTAGAAAAACGAACTCCTTTAGACTCAAAGAATTTCTCAACTTCCTCAAAATCCTCAGGTTCGGTATAAACCTCAACAGTCGTGTCGTCAATCTGATAGTCTTCCGCGCCTGATTCTATCGCAAGATCCACAAACTCATCTTCACCCATGTCGATCTCATCCAGGTTCACGACAATAAGGCCTTTCTTCTGGAACATCCATGCCACACAGCCGGTCTCCCCCAGGTTGCCCCCATTTTTGGAGAAGACGTAACGGACATCTGAGGCAGAACGGTTTCTGTTATCCGTCATTGCGGATACCATGACAGCGACTCCGCCAGGGCCATAGCCTTCATACGTAATCTCCTCAAGAGATTCGGCACCAGATTCACCGGCTCCCCGTTTGATAATCCTCTGGATATTGTCGTTCGGCATGTTTGCAGCTCGTGCCTTATCAATAGCAAGCCTGAGTCTGAAGTTCTCCAGAGGATCGGAACCTCCCTGGCGCGCTGCAACAAGAAGTTCTCTGGAGATCTTTGTAAATGCCTTCCCTCGCTCAGCGTCAACTCTGGCTTTCTTACGCCTAATATTTGCCCACTTAGAGTGACCAGCCACTTTTTTCCCCTCCCTATCAGAATAATTCTAGCACAGTCCACGGAGATCTGCTACTGATCCTATAGGCAAACACACCCAATTTGGAAGGCATTGGTGTTCAGGTGTCTAAGTATAGGTTCATTATTCTGTCAAGGCAACCCGCTTGGGGCACCGTCCCCGAGTGCAACACCGGCCTCAGAAAACGTACATACCTTGCGGGGCCACCCTCGACGGTACGTGCACTTTCCGGAACCGGCGATTATTTATGGTGATCTACCTAGGGGTATGGCGGACTCATATCATTCAGGATCATCCTCATCGGGAAGGACGGGGGAGTCCCTTTCAGCTGTCATCTCAATTACAGGTTCTTGAGGATTCCGCCCCGGAGATGCTAATCTTGCTTCCGAGATCTTACTGTCCAGGTAGAAATAGGTGACAAAAACCATAACAATACCAAATGCAGGTGGGACCAGGCCTGCAATGATAAGGAAGTCATATAGGCCGTGGAGGCCGATGGCTATCGCAAGCCCCCTCCCCAGCAGCAAGGTGGTGCTTCCTTTATAGAATTTGGCTAGGCCCAGATGGTACCCGACTATGCCCGAAAAAGAAGCATGAGCCAGGTCTGTTATGAATGCGCGAAACAATCCTACAGTAATACCGAACCTGGCAGAGTAGAACAGATTCTCCACTGCAGCAAATCCAAGCCCTGCGGCTACCGCGTAAATGATGCCGTCGACGACCTCGTCAAATTCCAAATGGTCATAAACCGCCAGTCTGACTGCAATGAATTTCGCCATTTCTTCTACAAGGCCGATAACCAGCGTTGTCACAATGAAGAGTCTTGCGATGTCAGGGACTTCACCTGCAATGAAAGGGCGAAAGGGGGCTTCGACGAAGGCTGCGGGGAATACTGAGATCGCCCCATAGACGAAGGCCTTCATGACGAGGGAGATAGGCTCAGGCTGATACTTGTCCTTCCTATAGAAGAACCAGACCCACAAGACTCCCGGAACGAACGACACTATTATTAAGGATATCAGGCCCGGGGTTATGTTCTGCAAGTTTGTCACCTTTTACCACCGGCGAGCTGACGACATATCCCAATTCCCTTGGCATTTTGCGGAAGGATAGGCAAAGATTTGACACAAACCATCACTCATGCCTTAAGTGTTCCCTAATTTGCTTGGAGTATAATTCGTACACACCATCATAGACTGGGATCATAGGTTGTCTTGGCCGTATGTGAGAGGCATTGGATGTGATATAATGTTCTGGAAACCACGGAGGTGACTACAGTTGAACGGTGTGAGCTCCATTGGGAAGTTGCTCATGTTGATAGGCGTTATTTTGCTTGCGCTAGGAGCTGTTCTGACCTTTATTGGGAGAATTCCCGGAGTGGGAAGGTTACCAGGGGACATCGTAGTTAAGCGCGGCAACTTCACTTTCTTCTTCCCTGTCACCACGTGCATCATTTTAAGCATAATTCTGTCGCTCCTCTTCGCGCTATTCTCACGTAAGTAAACAACAGTCATATGATAGACGGGCTAAACCAAGCTACCGGAGTTTGCGGCATATCTCGGATGCGGCACGGGAACCCTAACTGCGATGAGGAGTGATTCCTGGAGGCGGCTAAATGGCGCTTTACACTACAGAGGGAATCGTCCTCAAGACTCAAAATATCGGTGAAGCTGACAGGATTTGCACGATATACTCGCCTAGCAAGGGTAAAGCTCGGGCTGTAGCCAGAGGCGCAAGGCGTCCCCGAAGTAGGTTTGTCAGTAGCACTCAAATGTTCGCGTACGGGGATTTCCAGATTTTTACCGGGAAATCTCTTGACGGCATAAGCCAGGTTCAGCTGAAGGAGTCCTTTCCAAGGTTGCATGACGACCTGATTAGGCTGGCATATGCTAGTTATGTAGCTGAACTCGTCAGTGAGATGACAGAGGAAGGCGACGGGGATCAAACAGTATTTGACATGCTCCTGGCATATATGAGGGTTCTGTCTGAGACTCCCGATCCCGAGCTGGTCACTGTCGCGTTTGAAATCAAGTTTGCGACTGTCCTTGGATACAGGCCTCGTTTGGAATCTTGCTCAGAGTGCGGAAGCGAAACCCTTAGCCCGGAAGTCTTCTTCAGCCCGGAAGCAGGCGGTGTGATTTGCAGCCGGTGTTCACAAGGAAACCCTGGTAAAATACGGGTGTCATATGGTGCTGTTCGGCTGCTTGAGGCTTTACTGATGACGGAATTCGTAAAGATTGAACGTATCAAAGCAAATCGCGGTATAAGGCGTGAGATTGAGAGGCTTATTAGGGCGCACTTAGGCTTCAGGCTAAATCGGAGACTAAGATCCCTGGAGTTCCTGGAGGCTGTCACGAAGACACCTTAACATGGGAGGAATATTCATGGACTCGGAACTTAATCTTGGCAAAGTAGACATATTGCGAGAACGGGCCGGGCTTTCATACCGTGACGCAGTGGAGTATTTGGAGCGAGCCAAAGGCGATGTGGTGAAAGCCTTGGTTTTCGTTGAAGAAGACAAACAGAATCAGAAGGAAGTAATAGCTGAGAAAAGCCAGGAAGCTCTTGAGAAAGTTAAGCAAGTAGTAAGAAGAGGCAATGAAATGAAGATTAAAATAGACAAGCACGGTGAATCTTTGATTGAGGTTCCTGTGACTGTCGGACTTATCGGGACAGCTATTGCTCCGTACTTGGCGCTTGCAGGAGCCGCTGTCGCTCTTGCTACAGGCTGTTCTATTTCGGTGAGGGATCCTGAAGGGTTTCCTGAATTTTCGGCTGAGGATGAAGAGGTCATTTCATAGTAGGGACGCGACATCATGGCCGGCGCTTGGACTAAGATAAATGTGATCGGAAGCAGCGCCCTGGCGTAGGCTGATGGCGATAAATGCCTGGGAATCCGGCACCCGGCGCCCGAAGGGAGAGTCGCCCGGAGGGTAGGATTGACACGGAAGGGAGCCTTTGGTATAGTGTGGGAGATTGAGATTTAGAGTACATTTAATGCGGAGAACCATGCAAGTGTCAGTGTAACGCGCTAGCCGGGGTGAAGCTGCGGGAGAGAGGCCTCTCGTCCTTTGATACTCTGTCGAGGGCGGGGGGTTTGTTTGTGGAGGGATATTATGTGCGTGTATCCGAGTTGCTCAGCCGAATTCCAAGAATCCTAAAGGCGAGCAGGAGGTACATAGTTCTTGCCACAGGTCTGTTCTTAATGGGAATTGCAGCCGGTGCCTCAGTATTCTATTATAATCCTTTGGATGCGTCTCAATTACTTCTCTTGCTTGACAGGAAGTTCGGTCCTATGACACGTTCTATGACCCAGTTAAGCATACCCGACATGGCACGTCTGGTCTTTTGGAATAATCTCAAAGCTACGGGGCTCTTGATTGCAGGTGGAATAGCTTTTGGGATTTTACCTATGGTTATGGTGTTCATAAACGGACTCGTTGTAGGCATGGTATCAGGTGATGTGATCCGTCAGGGATTCGGCCTGTTCCCATTTGTCCTTATAGGGATTCTTCCTCACGGCGTGTTCGAAATTCCAGCCTATATTATCGGGGGAACCCTGGGAATAAGGCTAGGATTCAATATTCTCGGGTACGAACGCGGCCGTCAGCATGGACAAGGTCTAAGAGCAATTGTTATTGATACTCTCATAGTTTTGGTCATTGTGCTAATACCTCTTTTGGCAATAGCGTCCTTAGTAGAGGTTTCAGTAACCCGCCAGTTGGTAGAGTGGGTTATGGGAGACGCGCTCAGATGGCACTGACCTATAGAGGTAGGCAGGGGCAGGGGGCGAAGAGTTGACTTTCCAAGAGACCATACAAAACCTGAATTCTTACTGGGCAAAACACGGTTGTGTGCTACAGCAACCGTATGATGTAGAGGTAGGCGCAGGTACAATGGCACCTCAGACCTTCCTGCGTGCTCTTGGCCCTGAGCCTTGGAGGGTGGCTTATGTGCAGCCTTCACGAAGGCCTGCAGACGGACGTTACGGAGACAACCCTAATCGGTTGTTTATGCACCATCAGTATCAGGTCATCCTAAAACCATCCCCTGATGATGTCGTGGAATTATACCTTCTGAGCCTTAGTGAGGCCTTGGGCATAGACCTTGTGGAACATGACATTCGGCTCGTAGAAGATAACTGGGAGTCTCCTACGTTAGGCGCTTGGGGAACAGGATGGGAAGTGTGGCTTGACGGCATGGAAATAACCCAGTTCACATATTTTCAGCAAGTCGGCGGAATAGATGCGAAGCCTGTTTCAGCGGAACTTACATACGGACTGGAACGCTTGTGCATGTACCTGCAAGACGTTGACAATGTATATGATTTGGCCTGGTCTACGAAGGTTTCTTACGGAGAGATACAAAGGCAATTCGAAATAGAGCATTCCACATATGGTTTTGAGGTGGCAGACTGTGAAATGCTGGTGTCGCTCTTTGACACATATGAGCAAGAGGTGAAAAGGGGTTTGGCGAGAGGCTTGGTTCTGCCTGCATACGATTACGTCCTCAAATGCTCACATGTGTTTAACTTGCTTGACTCCCGCGGAGCGTTAGGAGTGAGCGAGCGAACATCACTGATAGGACGTGTGCGAGCATTGGCAAGGGGATGTGCGGAACAATACGTCAAGGTCAGAGAAGATCTTGGGTTTCCTCTTGCAGGGGCCGAAGAAGACAGGGCATATGAAGGGGGGACTCTCTGTGAGTAATAGTCAGGGCACGTCTTTAGATGAGCGAGATGCTGTCCTGGAGATAGGCACGGAAGAATTGCCTGCCAGATTGTTCCCGGAGCTTATAAGCATAATGGCTGAAAGCGCAGATCGCCTTCTCCAAGAAGAGCGGGTTGAGTATTCTTCTGTAAGGGCATATGCCACTCCCAGGAGACTCGTACTGTACATTAAGGAAGTGGCCCCTTTGGGCCGTCCTCTTGTGCGGGAAGTGCGAGGCCCTACTTATGGTGTCGCCTTCGACAGTGCCGGCAAACCGACACGAGCTGCTATAGGGTTTGCCCATGCCCAGGGGGTTGACGTCTCTGACCTCATCATCAAAGAAGAGGCCAAGGGTAAGTTTGTGTATGCAATTTCAAGGGTGCCCGGTCCTGAAGCGGGCAGTGCTTTGAAAGATGTTTTCACACGCTTTATTCGGGGATTGAGTTTCGAGCGAGCCATGAGATGGGGAGACGGCGGTTTTAGATTTGTGAGGCCTATCCGATGGTTACTTGCGCTTCTGGGCGGAGATATCATTGATATTGAAATAAACGATATAAAAGGGGACAGATCTACATCAGGCCATAGATTCTTGACATCAGGCATGATTGAGGTCCCGAGAGCTGAGGACTACTTTGATATTCTGGAAGAAGCTTACTGCGTTGTTGACCAGGATAAGCGAAGATCAATAGTGGAAAAGGGTATCCGGGAGCTGGCAGAGGGAGTCGGAGGTCAAGTCGCTGAAGATGAGAGACTTCTTACGGAGCTTACATACCTGGCTGAACACCCTGCTCCTTTGGCCGGCGGATTTGATCCGGATCTTTTAACCCTTCCTAAAGAGGTAATAGTCACTTCCATGAAGGTGCATCAGCGGTTCTTCCCTATCGAAGACAGGGAAGGGGCTTTGCTTCCGGTGTTCGCGGCAGTGCGTGATGGGCTTGATACACGTATTGACGCTGTTCGCAAGGGATATGAACGAGTGCTCTCAGCGAGACTCAAAGATGCCAAGTTCTTCTACGAGGAAGACACTAAATCGCAACTTGAGACCTATGTCCCAGGGCTTAAGGGAATTGTCTTCCATGAAGGCCTCGGGACTGTTCTTGAGAAGACCTGCCGCATTGTTGCTCTCGGAGAAGCTGTTGCCGATAGATTAGGATATCATGACGACACAAAAGCTAAGGTAAAAAGAGCGGCGCAGCTATGCAAGGCTGACCTTATCACGAATATGGTAAGGGAGTTCCCGGAGCTTCAAGGTGTGATGGGACGGGAGTACGCCCTTCTCGCAGGTGAGAATGAACACACTGCCCGAGCGATATTTGAACACTACCTACCGAGATTCCGAGGGGACGTATTACCTGAAAGTCCTGCCGGGGTTATCCTTGCTCTTGCAGACAAGATAGATACTGTTGCAGGCTTTTTCGGGATTGGGATTATTCCTTCCGGTTCAGAGGATCCCTATGCCTTAAGGCGCAGCATCTCAGGAATAGTATCGATTCTTCACGAACGTGAAGTCCATCTGCCTGTATCTTGGCTTGCAACCAAAGCTGTTTCATTACTGGAAACCCAAGGGGCGCTTACGCGTTCCTCCAAAGAGACAGTGGATGATATTCTTGACGGGTTGGGCCAACGGGCAAGATCATCCTTAATTGATAGAGGTATAAGATATGACCTGGTAGATGCAGCGATGGCCATAGGGTTCGATGATGTGCCGGATACCTATAAGAGGGCAGAGGCGTTACAGGAGGCCAGTGTAACGAAAGAATTCGTTTTGGCGTGCACCGGTTATACAAGAGCGTCGCGCCTCGCCGGAAGTATTGATCACGGGGCTGTCGATCCATCGCTTCTTAGTGAACCTGCGGAGAAAACACTTTTTGACGCTCTTTGCATGGCTGAAGAGTCTATTCGTATAATGCTTAGGGAAAAGGATTACTCCGGCATCTTAAAGGCTCTGTCTGAGTTGGCTGAACCTATAGACGTATTTTTCGAGGATGTCCTTGTAATGGCTGAGGATGAAAATGTGCGTCGAAACAGGCTTGCTCTTCTGGCTCGTATCCCTTCCTTAGTACGGGCAGTGGCAGACCTTGGCAAGGTGGTTGAAAAAGCAGTATAGCGAGGGTGATATTGCCCAAAGAAGTTCCGGAGGAGAGCTTTCTTGGGATACACTCTCTGTTCATGCTGGATACTTAGCTCTACTGAGAAGTAAAGGAGGTCGGAAAAAGAGATGGCAAAAAAGTACGTATACTTTTTTGGCGCAGGTAAGGCTGAAGGTTCTCAAGAAATGAAGAACTTGTTGGGAGGTAAAGGCGCCAACCTAGCTGAAATGACAAATATCGGTATTCCTGTCCCTCCTGGCTTTACCATTACAACGGAAGTTTGCAAAGTCTATTACGAAGGAGACCGGAACTACCCTCCTGAGCTTGACATTGAAATCGACGAAAACCTGAAGAAGCTCGAGGATGCAATGGGGCTTAAGTTCGGTGATCGCAAAAAGCCACTTCTCGTATCCGTGAGGTCAGGTGCAAGAGTGTCAATGCCGGGTATGATGGATACAGTCCTTAATCTCGGATTGAACGACGAGACGGTCCAAGGGCTTATTGAGATGACCGGCAATGAGCGGTTCGCTTACGATGCCTACAGACGGTTTATCCAAATGTTCGGCGATGTGGTGATGGAGGTTCCTCATGAGGAGTTCGAGGCTATTCTCGATGCGAAGAAAGAGGAAATGGGCGTAACTCTTGACACAGAGCTTGACGCGAAGGCTCTGAAGGACGTAGTTGAGAAGTATAAGGCTTTGGTTGAGAAGAAGACAGGGAGTACTTTCCCTGATGATCCCAGGCAGCAATTGAACATGGCTCGAGATGCAGTATTCGGGTCTTGGATGAATCCAAGAGCTATTACCTACCGCAAACTGCATAACATACCCGCCGAGTGGGGAACTGCAGTCAATGTCCAGGCAATGGTCTACGGTAATATGGGAGACGATTCGAATTCCGGTGTTGCTTTTACGAGAGATCCCAGCACCGGTGAACGGAAATACTTCGGAGAGTATTTGCCGAACGCCCAAGGTGAAGACGTGGTTGCAGGGATCAGAACTCCCCTTCCCCTTGACCACCTGAAGGAAGAAATGCCTGAGATTTACAAAGAACTCACGGATATCTTCGAGAAACTCGATTTGCACTACCGCGATATGCAGGATGTAGAGTTCACAGTTCAGAGGAATAAACTCTACATGCTGCAGACCCGTGCAGGCAAGCGCACTGCTGCAGCAGCGGTGAAGATCGCAGTGGATATGGTAAACGAAGGGCTAATCACTAAAGACGAAGCTATACTACGTGTGGATCCTGAGCAACTTGACACTCTGCTGCATAAGACCGTCGACTCCAACACAAAGGAAGAGTCAATCGCTCAAGGTGTTGCTGCTTCTCCAGGGGCTGCTGTGGGGAAAGTAGTCTTTACCGCGGACGACGCTGTGGAGATGGCACAGACAGGTGAAGATGTAATCCTTGTAAGGAGAGAGACTTCCCCTGACGACATACACGGTATGGCTGCATCAAAAGGGTTCCTTACCAGCCGTGGCGGAAAGACAAGCCATGCTGCAGTAGTGGCCCGTGGTATGGGTAAACCGGCAGTCACCGGGTGCGAGACTGCTATTGTGGACGAAGCCCGCGAGGAGTTTCATGTCAACGGTGTTGTCGTGAAGAAGGGAGACATCATTACTATTGACGGTTCCCACGGCAAGGTCTTCCTGGGCGAAATAGAACTCCAGGAGCCTTCTATGGGCGGCGATTTTGCCACCATCATGAGTTGGGCTGACGAGATCAGGACGTTAGGTGTTCGAGCTAATGCTGATACACCTCATGATGCCGAGACAGCTCTGGAATTCGGCGCGAAAGGCATAGGGCTTTGCAGGACAGAGCATATGTTCTTTGGCGAAGATCGTATCCGAGTTGTTCAGGATATGATACTTGCTGAGACCGTAGAGGCAAGACGTGCTGCCCTCGACAAGTTGCTGCCTTTCCAGAAGGATGACTTCAAGGGCATCTTGAAAGCCATGGAAGGCTATCCTGTGATTATCCGGCTCCTCGATCCGCCGCTTCATGAGTTCTTGCCTAGTTATGAAGAACTGCTTGTTGAGATTGCCACTATGAAAGCCACAGGCGGTAAGGCACAAGAGCTTAAGGATAAACAGGCACTTCTTACCCGAATTGACAGACTACGAGAGCTTAACCCTATGCTTGGACATAGAGGATGCCGCATAGGCATAACCTATCCTGAGATAACCGAGATGCAGGCGCGGGCGATTTTCGAGGCTGCATGTGAACTCACGGAAGAGGGACATAAGGTAATGCCTGAGGTTATGATACCCCTTGCAGGACACGTCAATGAGATAGAGATAGCACGGGAAATCATCGACAGAGTGGCAAAAGAGGTAATTGACAAGCATGGCGTAAAACTCAACTATATGATCGGTACAATGATTGAGCTTCCACGTGCTGCTCTTACTGCTGACGAAATTGCACTGAAGACAGACTTCTTCTCATTTGGCACTAACGACCTGACTCAGACGACGTTCGGTTTTTCCCGGGACGACGCTGAGGGCAAGTTCCTGCCGCACTACCTTAATGAGAAGATCCTGCCTAGCAATCCCTTTGAGACTATAGACATTAAGGGAGTAGGCGAGCTTGTCAGGATCGGTGTAGAGAAAGGCAAGTCTGCCAATGCCAATCTTGAGATAGGTATATGCGGAGAGCACGGAGGGGATCCTGCGTCTGTCGTATTCTGTCATAACGTAGGGATGGATTACGTCAGCTGTTCTCCTTATCGTGTGCCTATTGCGCGGCTCTCAGCAGCTCAGGCAGAACTGAAGAACCCAAGAAGGAGCGGCGCCAAAAAGGTGAAGACCCAGTATTCAACAGTATAGATCCACTTGGCTATGACTGCGGAATAAGAGACCTGGGTATTTTCTGAGGACACCGCAGTTGAGCTCTGTAGATATGTTCTTTGAGTAGGTGAGGTGATGTCCCCATGAACCCTTCGGGATCGTGGGGACATTCTATTGCAGTGCTCCGCGGAGGCAGTTTATACAGCACACTTGCACGAATTTTCTGGCATATATTGATGCAAGTGAGTAATACTACATTTATGTAAGCTTAAGGTAAGTAGTGAAAACTGAGCTAATGAAGTTAAATAGCACATATCGGGGAGGATTTTCAATTAATTCGTCGAATTCGATAAATCAGCCCCTGTGCGATTAAGCGCCGGGGGATATCTTGTCTTAGTGTCGAAGGCCCGCCTAAAATCGTCTTGATTTGCTAATCGTCGATAGGCACGAAAAAAAAGGGAAAACGCTTGATATGGCGAAACAGAAGAAGAACTAGAAATAGTTGGTTCCAGAGGTCTACAGGAAGAAGGGATATGAAAAGTCATGCGCGGTCAAGGGCAGGGGCGCATTTACAGTGAAGAGGCGCTAACGGAGATCCGCGCACGAACTGATATCGTAGAAGTCGTATCAGGTTATGTCTTATTGAAACAAGCCGGGAACACTTATAAAGGATTATGCCCGTTTCATACGGAAAAGACACCATCTTTTACGGTATCAGCAGAAAAGCAGCTTTTTTATTGCTTTGGATGCGGTGCAGGCGGAGATGTTTTTAGCTTCGTCATGAAAATCGAAAACATGAACTTCGGAGATGCAGCAAAAATGCTCGCTGACAGGGCGGGAGTGGCGCTATTCCAAGACGAGTCTCCTAAGGCAAGGGCAGCCAGGGAGAAGCGGCGCAGACTGTATGACTGTATGGAGGCAGCATGTGTGCATTATCAGGCTGTTTTCGCCAACAGTCAGGAAGCTCGGGAAGCCAGAGATTATGTGAAACGGCGAGGCCTCTCTGAAGAGACTGCCAGATGCTTTAGATTAGGATATGCCCCGAGAGCATGGGATAGCGTGCTGAGGACTCTCACAGGCAGTGGTTTTTCCCGTGAGGAGCTTGTCTCGGCAGGCCTTATCATACCTTCCAGAAGCGGGAAAGGACATTATGATCGATTCCGAGGAAGGCTGATGTTTCCCATCACAGACATCTCCGGGAGGGTTATTGGCTTCGGGGGCAGGGTTCTTGACGATTCGGAGCCGAAGTACCTGAATTCCCCTGAGACAGAGCTATTTCGCAAGGGACGGACTGTCTACGGGCTTGCCGTTGCAAAGAATTCCATCAGGCGCGAATCCGGGGCTGTGATCGTTGAAGGGTACACAGACGCTATTATGTGCCATCAGTTTGGCTTTACGAATGTTGTGGCTACGCTTGGAACCGCTCTTACGAAAGAACAGGCAGAGACTGTATCAAGATACGCTCCTCAGGTGATTATTGCATATGATGCTGACGCAGCAGGCGGGGCAGCTACGCTCCGAGGTATGGAGATCCTGCAAGGAGTAGGCGCCGGTGTAAGAGTAGCGGTTTTACCTGCCGGAGAAGACCCTGACTCCATGCTGAGGAAATATGGCAAGGAAGCCTTGGCTCGGGTATTGGAAGATGCAAAGCCGTTGACAGCTTATAAACTATACCGTATTGCTTCTCAGACAGACACTTCCAGGCTCGATCAGCGGGTGAGAGCTGCAAAAGAAGCGGCACGGGTACTTGCCAATATTGAAAGCGATGTAGAACGAGTGGAGTATGCTGAGAAGGCTGCCAAGATGCTGGACGTATCTCGTGAGGCAATGCTTGGAGATGTCAACCGGTTAGTCAAAGCGCCCGCCTCAAGCAGGGTGAAGAGTCGCAGGCAAGAGGGACAGGATAGATTCGAAGTAAGTAGGTATACTAGCTTTAAGGATGATATTGCCAGATCCGGTGAGGTTGCTCAGGTTCTCAAAGCTGAGAGACTGCTCTTGAGACTTATGGCAGAGAACAAGGCAGTCTTGGAGATGGCTGCGGAAAGACTCAATTGGGCTGAGCTTTCCGATGAACGACACAGAGCGCTTGCTGAAGCGATCCAGGCAAGTCAAGATACGCATTCTGAGCGCGGCGAACGAGGCAGTTCGCCTTCTCGACGAGCTATTGAGCATATAGAGGATGGAGAGATTCTTGAATACGCTGCAGGGATACTAGTCGGCGAAGATGAGAAATTACCGGACGACCTAAAGAAGGCAGCTGAAGATTGTATAAACGTTATCCTAGAGTATAAGCTTGCGGACAGAATACGAGAGATTGAAAAAGAACTTATGAGTTTAAGTTGCACGGGAGAGATGCAAAAATCAAGAGAGTTGCTAGCAGAATTAGGATGCCTCAAGAAGAGAATTTCAGAGGAACTTCAACCGTTTCGTGGAACCTCATAAAGACAATATGTGTCAGTAGGCGTGAATTTGGATTGCCGGAGCCCAAGAGCAGTTTGTGGTATATGCCGGAAAGGGGGGATAGGGATGAGCCGGCCAAAGCATTTGGAAATACCCAAGGTTCTAAAACTTATTGAAAACGGTAAGAAGTCAGGGACTCTGACACACAAGGAAATCATGGACGCCTTGCAAGATGTGGAGTTGACGCCTGACCAGATCGACGATGTCTACGACGCTATCGAGCAGATGGGTATTGACCTTATTCAAGAGCCCGGTGTTAATGGTGAGGCGGAAGCGGACCTCATTAAGTCTGTGAAGGATCAGGATGCAGATGAAACTACAAACGGAGAAGCCGGTTCAGATGAAGCTGAGACCGAACTCTCCCTCCTTGAAGGTGTAAGTGTGGACGATCCTGTGAGGATGTACTTAAAAGAAATAGGCCGGGTGGCTCTTCTCACAGCTGATGAAGAGGTTGAGCTCGCCAAGCGTATTGAAGAAGGGGATGAAGAGGCGAGACGTAAGCTTGCTGAAGCTAACTTGCGTCTTGTGGTCAGCATAGCCAAGCGGTACGTGGGGCGGGGAATGCTTTTCCTCGATCTGATCCAAGAAGGGAATCTCGGTCTTCTGAAAGCTGTGGAGAAATTCGATTACCGTAAGGGGTATAAGTTTAGCACGTATGCGACTTGGTGGATTAGGCAGGCTGTTACCAGAGCCATTGCCGACCAGGCAAGGACTATCCGTATCCCTGTCCACATGGTGGAGACAATAAACAAGCTCATGCGGATTTCCAGGCAACTTCTCCAGGAGTACGGTAGGGAGCCTTCAATTGAGGAAATTGCTGATGCAATGGGGATGACTGAAGATAAGGTACGGGAGATTCTAAAAATAGCTCAGGAACCGGTGTCCTTGGAGACTCCGATTGGCGAGGAAGAAGACAGCCACTTAGGTGATTTCATTGAGGATGAAGATGTCCTGGCGCCTGTAGACGCTGTGTCATTCTACTTGCTAAAGGAACAGCTTGAAGATGTGTTAGGTACCCTTACTCCCCGTGAGGAGAGGGTTCTCAGACTAAGATTCGGCTTAGATGACGGCCGTCCCAGAACCCTTGAAGAAGTGGGACAAGAGTTCGGTGTCACAAGGGAGCGTATTCGTCAAATAGAGGCAAAGGCCTTACGAAAATTACGCCATCCCAGCCGGAGCAAGAAACTCAAGGATTACCTGGAATGACAATGAGAAATGGAATCTGTCAAGGCCCTTGACCAAGCTGAGAATGTATTATATAATGCAAAATACTAAGTGAGATTTGTTCCCTGGTAGCTCAATGGCAGAGCAACCGGCTGTTAACCGGTGGGTTGTAGGTTCGAATCCTACCCAGGGAGCCATGATTTTGGGCCCATAGCTCAGCGGTAGAGCGACCGGCTCATAACCGGTTGGTCCCTGGTTCGAATCCGGGTGGGCCCACCAAGCGTGTAAGCAGGCTTTTAAAGTCTGCTTATTTTTTTCATTCATAAGCAGGCTGTAAGTATGAGTTCATTAGTTTTCCCCCGTTGTCCGAGGCCTTGGGTGGCCCCGCAAGGTACGTACGTTTTCTGAGGCCGGCGATTGCAACGAGGGGTGTCAAAATCCGGCCACAGGCCTATGGGCCGGATTTTGACAAGGCAACCCGCTTGGGGCGCCGTCCCCGAGTGCAACACCGGCAACCCTACACGGTACGGACATTTTCTAGAGCCACCGATTACTTATGGCGATCTACTTAGTAAATAGTGGTTTCTCGAGAAAAGGAAGGCATTTGAGTTTTGGGAGGAACTGAACATTCTATGTAGAAATACATACAGTATCATAGTTATGGAGCCGAGTATCGTGGTCGAAGGCCCAATGGACCTAAGACTGGAGGAGAAAGGGGCCTGTAAGGATGGTTACGAGGTGTGAAATCTGTGGGAGAGTCATCCCCAAGGCCAGACTGGACATTTTGCCCACAACAAAGCGGTGTGTAGAATGCGCCAAGAAGAATGGCACTGATATTCAAGGGAAAAGGACAGAAGTGGGGATGGATATCGAGACATATAAAGACCTTTTAGGCGCGACCAGAAGCTAAGACTCAAATGTAGGAATTATGCTACGTTTGAGTCCTACTATAGCCGAAAGGGAAAAAGATATTTATGACGGAAATACAATCCTTGTTTAAGCTCCAAGAACTGGACATGGAGTGCCTGGCTCTTGAAACTGCGTTGCGAGAGTTGCCTGTCCAAAAAGAGATTGATGAATCTCAGGAGAGGCTTTCAATGTTACGGGAAAGATTGAGCCGTCTAGGCCTCGAGCTGAATCGCGTGCGCAAGGAGCAGAAACACGAGGAATGGGAGATCAAGGACATAACTGCAACTGCCAGTTCGATTTCTCGGAAATTGTATGGTGGTGAAGTAACAAACCCAAGGGAAATTGAGAATATGCGATACAGGCTGGATACGCTTGAAGCAACCAAGAGCAGATTAGAGGATGATGTAATCGCACTGATGGAGCAGGCGGAAGCCCTTGAGTCAGAAATTTCCGAGGTCAATCTTGAGATTACACAAAAGGAAGCAGAGCTCGTCGAGCTTACCGGTAAGCGTGATCTGGAAATGGCAGCTGTTTCTGCCAAGCTTTCAAACATAACGGAAGACAGAGAAAGATTAAGGACTCAAATACCTGATCCCCTTGTTAAGAAATATGAACAGCTACTAAGAGACAGAGGCGGTTCTGTAGTAGTCCCGATCAAGGGCAAAATTTGTGGGGGATGTCATGTGACGCTCCCAAGTTCCATCGTTATACTTGCTAAACCTAACAATGCGGTTGTCAGGTGCGAAAACTGCGGTAGGATCTTGTGTTGGCGAGAGTAGATTTTCCCTTGATAGGGATGGAGAGTTGATTGTGACTGATAACTCGATGAGCGAATCTTGTTCCGGAGTGACGATATATACAGATGGGGCGTCCCGTGGTAATCCGGGGTATGCAGGAATCGGCGCTGTTATTCTAGATGCACATGGTTCTTGCCTTATGGAATTAAGTGAATGGATTGGGATCGCCACAAATAACGAAGCTGAGTACATTGCTCTTATAAAGGCGCTTGAAGCTGCAAAGGAGCTTGGAGCAAGAAGGGTCAGTGTTCTTGCTGACAGCGAACTTGTAGTGCGCCAGATGCAAGGGGCATACGCTGTTAAATCGCCTAGGCTGCGTCCTCTCTTCATGAAAGCACGACGCCTCAGGGATGAGTTTGCGAGATTTGACATAAAGCATATTCAGCGCGAGAAGAATGCTCGTGCTGATATGCTTGCTAATCTTGGTATCGATTCCGGGCTGGATAAGCCGGATTAAGCGGGCCGGCAGGAATTCCGCAAGCCCAACCCTGATCTGTGTTCAACGACCGAACGCGTCACTGAGACATGCGGTGAAATACCATTTACACAAAATTACTCACACTCCTAATATACGGTCGACTTCGTAC
>DUVA01000060.1 GCA_012841305.1 Bacillota bacterium
ATAATAGGCCCTGCAGGCACTGTTGTGCTGGAGGAAGGCGTGATTATTGCCAATAGGCATATACATTTGACTCCTGAGGATGCAAGTTTTTTTGGTGTTCATGACAACGACGAGGTTGATGTTCGCGTGATCAGTCAGAAACCTACTATACTTGGGAGAGTTCAAATTCGCATAAGTCCCAAGTTTGTTCTTTACATGCACTTAGACACTGATGATGCCAATGCATGTGCTATAGACGAAAGTGCAGCGGTAGAAATCTTGAAGCCGGAGGTAAGCAAATGCTGTTGGGAGTAGTTGTTGGAACTGTTGTGTCCACTCGTAAACATGATGCGTTACGCGGCGCCAAGTTTCTTTTGGTGCGAACCGAAGAGCAGGGTGCGTCTCAAGGCTTAGTAGCAGTGGATCACCTAGGTGCAGGTATGGGTGACAGGGTTCTTCTGTCTTTAGGCAGTGCGGCACGGATAGCTTACGGTGATTTGGAAGCCCCTGTTGATGCTGCTGTAGTAGGCATAGTTGACAGCGTTGAGACAGGCGCGAGGTGATTGAAATGATTCTCGATGAAAAGACCATAGCTGCCTTGGTGGAGAGGACAATTCGAAGCCTGCAGCAGGAGACCGATTCCTCTCTTACATATACACATACACAAGTGCAAGCGCCTTCAAGTACAGATGGTATTTACACAGACATAGAATCCGGGATTCTCGCAGCTAAAGAAGGGCAAATGCAGCTGGCTGCTTTGGGTCTGAAGAAGCGTGGTGAAATAGTCAATGCTATCCGCCAAGTTGCCACGGAAAACGTTGAGCAAATAGCGACTATCGCCCACGAAGAGACGGGATATGGTCGTATCCCGGATAAAATCCAAAAGAAGCTTAATACAATTCGCTTGACTCCGGGGATCGAAGACCTAAAGACTGAGGCAATCAGTGGTGATGATGGTTTGGTGCTGATAGAACGTGCTCCTGTGGGAGTCATTGCATCTATTGAGCCTGCTACACACCCTGGGTCGTGTATTATCAACCATGCAATAAGTATGATCGCAGCCGGAAACAGCATAGTGTTTTTACCCCATCCGAAAGGCATCAAGACTGCTCACTACATGATACCCCTTTTCAACAAGGCCATTGAAGATGCAGGAGGACCGCCTAATCTCTTAGTCGTGGCTGACAAAGTAAGCATGGAGATTTTTGATTATGTTATTCATCATCCTGCAATAGACCTGATTGTTGCTACAGGAGGTCCGGCCGTAGTTGACCAGGCATTGAGAAGCGGGAAGAAAGCAATAGCCGCCGGGCCTGGGAATCCGCCGGTAATAGTAGATGAGACAGTCGATGATCTGGAATACGCAGCCAGTTGTATTGTGGAAGGGGCTTCATTTGACAATACGGTTCTATGTATAGCTGAAAAAGTGATCATTGCAGTAAACAGCATAGCTGATGAGCTGCTTCTGCACTTGCAGAATAACGGAGCTTACATTGTAAAAAACGAAGAAGAAAAGGCGAGACTTATTAAGACAATCCTTCCTGAAGAACATCGATTCTGTCCGGATTTGATAGGCAAGGATGCTGCCCTTATCCTGTCTCGTGCCGGAATTACTGTGCCTGAGGATGTACGTTTGGCTATTGTGGAGTGTCTGCCTGAACATGACCTGGTGCAGTTGGAACAGTTACTTCCGGTGCTGCCCTTTGTCAGGGCGGAAAACTTCGAAGTTGCTCTTGCAATTGCAGCCCAAGTTGAGCATGAATTCAGACATACATCAATTATCCACAGTCGTGATATTGGGCGTATTACCAGGTTTGCCCAGACGCTGAAAACCGATATCATTGTCGCCAATGCTCCTTCAGGGGCTGGTTTAGCAGTAGGAGGAGAAGGGCACTATTCACATACTATTGCCAGTCCCACAGGGGAAGGGATATGTACGCCAAAAACTTATACAAGAGAGCAAAGGACAGTCATAGTTGGGTCTCTTAGGACAGTGTTATAGAAGATGTTTGAGAGGCGGGCC
>DUVA01000061.1 GCA_012841305.1 Bacillota bacterium
AAGGCGCATTGCCGGATAACGCTGATAGGGTGGATGGCAGACAGGCTAATAGGCGGGGTGACGAACCGGATAATAGGGTAGATCGCAGACTGGCCGATGGGCTGGGTGATGAATCGGCTAATAGGCTGGATCGCAGACTGGCCGATGGGCTGGATGACAGACAGGCTGATAGGTTGGATAAGAGGTGGATGAAAGGGGATTGGAATGCCGAAGAAGAAAGTCATGACAGTGTTTGGGACTCGTCCGGAAGCGATTAAGATGGCTCCGGTGGTGCAAGCTCTCAAGAGTTCCGATCAGTTGTCAATGGTTGTAGCTGTAACTGCCCAACATCGGGAAATGCTGGATCAGGTCCTTGACATCTTTGGTATTACTCCTGACTATGATCTCAATATAATGAAGGAGGCACAATCCCTATCGGAAATCATAACCCGTACTTTGATCGGACTTGAGGAGCCGTTGGAAAAAGAGAAACCTGACCTAATTCTGGTGCACGGGGATACAGCGACGACTTTTGCAGGCGCCCTCAGTGGATTTTACCACCACATTCAAGTTGGTCATGTTGAGGCAGGCCTCAGGACTCATGATAAATACTCGCCTTATCCGGAGGAGATGAATAGGCGCCTAACAGGGTGCCTTTCTGATATGCACTTTGCTCCTCTGGGCGCACAAAGGGATAATCTTCTCCTCGAAGGCACGCCTTGTGAGTCAATCCATGTTACAGGCAATACAGTGATCGACGCTCTCCTTGGTATCGCGTCAATCCCGCATGAGTTTACCTGTCCGGACCTTGCATCCATTGACTACGCAAACAGAAGGGTTTTGCTTGTCACTGCCCATCGTCGTGAGAATCTGGGCGAACCTTTGAGAAGGATTTGCCGAGCGCTTAAGACGCTTGTGGAAACACAGCCTGACGTTGAGGTGGTTTGGCCGGTCCATATGAATCCCGCTGTCAGGGAAGATGCCTTTCAAATCCTCTCCGGCATGCCCCGTATCCATCTGCTGGATCCTTTTGACTATCAAACAATGGTAGCCATTATGTCCAGATGCTACTTAGTCCTTACGGATTCCGGCGGGTTGCAGGAAGAAGCGCCTTCTTTGAATAAGCCTGTCTTGGTGCTTAGAGACGTTACAGAGAGGCCTGAAGGTGTTGAGTCAGGCACTCTTGCGCTTGTTGGCACAGATGAAGAAAGAATCGTTTCATTTGCCCGGGGACTGCTTGATGATCCCTTCGAGTACAGGCGGATGGCAGAAGCCCGTAACCCTTACGGTGACGGACAGGCTGCCTTGCGCATTCGTGACGCAATCTTGTGGAGGTTTGGAATAAACCCCATAAGGCCCGCGGATTTTCAGGGATAACCTGGACATAATACATGCCATAGGGTGAATAGGTTTAGGTTTCCAGTTGAAGCTGAATTCCGCCGATGTTAGACTGTTGGGCGAAGTACTATCCAAAAACCCTGATATTTCTATTTTTTGCGTGTTGAGAGGAGGAAACCGTGTGGAGACTCTCCTCATTCAAGGAGGAGCAAGATTAACCGGACGTATTGCTGTAACAGGTGCAAAGAATGCTGCTTTGCCTGTGATTGCTGCTGCGCTCCTCACCGGAGACACCGTAAATCTTTCAGGCGTGCCAGGCCTTGACGATATTTTCACCATGTGTGAGCTCTTAGAGAGTGTCGGCGTTACTGTAGACTGGGGTCCGGGACGCCTTTCACTTAATGCAGGACGGGCAAATGCAAGAGAAGCTTCTTATGGCTTAGTCAGACGCATGAGAGCGTCATTTTTAATCGCAGGCCCGATGTTAGCCAGATTCGGGTTTACTCGTATGCCTATGCCGGGAGGCTGTGCTATAGGTTCAAGGCCCATAGATCTTCACCTTAAGGCTTTCAGCGCTATGGGGGCGGAGCTGTCCGTGGAAAGCGGGTACATTGAAGCAACCGCTCCTACGGGACTCAGAAGCGCTCATGTATATTTTGACTATCCCAGCGTTGGGGCGACTGAAAATGCCATGATGGCTGCTGCTCTTACCAAAGGCGACACTGTCTTGGAGAATGTAGCCAGGGAACCGGAAATCGTGGATCTCGCAAACCTCCTGACCAAGATGGGGGCAAAAGTGGTAGGCGCAGGCACAGGTGTCATCAGGATCCGTGGTGTAGACGAGTTGCAAGGCGCAAGTCACACAGTCATTCCTGATCGGATAGAGGCAGGCACGTATATGACAGCTGCAGCTATCACGAAGGGAGATGTAATCCTTGAAAATGTAGTGCCTGAACATCTTACTGCAGTAATCGCCAAATTGCGTGAGACTGGCGCATGTGTTGAGGCGGAGGAATCTCGGATTCGCGTTTCCGCAGATAGACATCTTAGGGCAGTGGATATTAAGACCATGCCCTACCCGGGTTTTCCAACGGATCTACAGGCGCAGTTCATGGCGCTCTTGTCCCTGGCTGACGGTATGAGTATTATTACTGAGACTGTATTTGAAAACAGGTTTATGCACGTAGATGAGCTTGCACGGATGGGCGCAAAGATCAAGATTGACGGTAGGGCCGCAATTATTGAAGGCGTGAACGGTATCTCGGGCGCGCCGGTTACTGCAACTGATCTTAGAGCAGGAGCCGCCCTTGTTGTTGCGGGTTTGGCTGCTAACGGAACCACCGAAGTAGTCAATATCGGACATATTGACCGAGGCTACGAGCATATTGAGAGGAAACTGAGTGCTTTGGGCGCCGATATAGTCCGGAAATCCGTTCCCGAGGAGCGGGGAGCTTCTGCCGCAACAGCCTCATAGTCTTGCCCGGTTCTAATTAGTCCTTCTGCCGAGTATAGATAAGTCTATAGGGTACATGAATAGACAAGCAGTCATTTCCTGGCAGGAGGAACGCCATATGGGCCAATGGATTATCGTGTGCGTCGGGTTTTGTGTTCTCGTAGTGGTAGTGATCCCTTCAGTCATTGTCAGAGGATGCGGGCTCAGTATTTACCCTCCTACTCCGCAGTTGAGTTCTTTTGACGACACTGTCAAGGTCTTCGTTGTTTCTTCAAACGAAATCTGCAACATGCAATTGGAAGAGTATATAAAAGGGGTAGTAGCTGCTGAAATGCCGGCGTCTTTCGGTGTTGAGGCATTGAAAGCGCAGGCTGTGGCAGCTCGAACTTATACCTTGAGACGGATGACAGCTCTCGGAGGGCCGGGATGTACTGCCAACCCCGGTGCTGACATATGTACGGATCATCGACATTGTCAGGCATGGGTATCCCAGGACGAATTACGGAAAAGAATGGGATACATCAATTACCCGATATATGCAAGCAAAATCCAAGATGCCGTGAATTCCACAAGGGGATTGGTGGCCACATATCAGGGAAATCTGATAGAAGCCTATTATCATGCTGCGTCAGGCGGAGCTACTGACAACTCGGAAGAAGTGTGGTCTAACCCTGTTCCATATCTACGAGGAGTATCTACCGAGTTCGAATCGAAAGAACCTGATTTCCGCGAGGAAGTCAGCTTTACCATGGATGATCTTGAGAAGAAGCTGGATACAAGCTTAAAGGAGAAGAAATCCACCACGTATAAGGTCGCAGGCAAGGATGTCCAGGTCATCTCTGAAGAGAGGATGGATAAACCCATTGAATTACTGGGTGTTTCCAAAGCAGGCCGCGTCAAAGAAATCAGAATCGGAGACAAGGTGTTCAGCGGGTACACCTTAAGGACTCTTCTAGGGCTTGCTTCGACGAAGATGACTTATCGGATAGCTGATAATAAGATCCATATTGTGACCACAGGATACGGACACGGTGTCGGCATGTCCCAGTACGGCGCTAATGTCATGGCAGAAGCAGGGAAGAACTTTGAGGAAATTCTCAAGCATTACTACCAAGACATCGAAGTTGTAGGTTACGCCAGGTCAGATGAGAGGTGAATCCTTGGTCTGCATAGAGAGGAAAGTATTGGAGAGAATATTGTCTGGGGTGATGCCATGGAGAGAAACGCCGAAAAGAGGCGACCCAAGACAAATTCTCCATCTAAGAGAAACGACCTGGTTTCCGGTGCTAAAGCTAGATTCGACGCAAGCGTACGGAGAACACGTGAATTCTTCGTCAGCTTGCGAAGTACCGTCCCTCCGTTAAGGGACATTGTTATTCTGGTTGCTCTCACTGTGATTGCTTTTGCGTCCGGGTTCTTCGTGGGCAGGGGGACGACGCAGCCTGCATTGCCAGGTGATTTTGTGTCTATCCAAGAAATTGATATCCATGGGACAAGCTCTCACTTAGCTGATGTCACAGGTACGGAAGATGTCATACCGCAAGACATTGACACGTATCAAACTGCTGACGGAGAACCTACCGGAGGGAATGAAGACGGCGTGACTCTGAAGGGGAAGGAAGCAACTGCATCAACGGTCCAGGACGAAGACACGGGAGTCGTAGGCCCTGTACCGGCTGAGACTCCGGAAGTGAAATCAGAAGTTCGCCCCAGGGAGAGTGCTGTGCCTACCAAAGAAAAGATGATAATGCCTGCCCAAGGCAGAGTTGTGTCTGATTTCGGATGGAGGAAACACCCTGTTTACCAGGATTGGCGGTATCACACAGGGGTGGATATCGGAGTGCCTGAGGGCGCTCCGGTGAGTGCGGCGCTTTCAGGTAAAGTCGTCCAGTTAGACAGCGCGCGAGAACTTGGCCTATACGTAGTCATTGAGCATCTGAACGGCATCAAGACCAAGTATGCCCATTTGACGTCCAGCTCTGTAAATCCCGGAGATTCAGTGAAACAAGGGCAGATCATAGGAAACGCCGGCGCGTCAGGTGTCACGTCCGGGCCATATCTACACTTTGAGGTGGTTTCCCGTGATGAAGCTGTCGACCCTGTAGGGTTCCAGTAATACTGTTCTCTCATAGGTAACCCTGACATATCTCGCTGTCCCAAGAATATACATGGTATTAAACCGGGGCAGGGGGGCAGCGGATATGAGGGATTACATTCGGCGTAGAGTGCTTGACATTGCCGGCCATATTATCGAGACCAAGTCTACTGTGAGACAGACGGCCAAGTTATATAATGTCAGTAAGAGTACTGTGCACAAGGATGTAACAGAGAGACTTCCCATGATAAGTAAGCCTCTCTCGAAGAAAGTTAAGCGAGTACTGGAGCAGAACAAGGCAGAGCGCCACATTCGTGGCGGAGAAGCCACAAGGAGGAAATACAGAGAGAAAAAGAGGGGTTAGGTGTCTCCTTTCTTTGGAGGAAATCTTCGCAGTATGTAGAAGAAACTACCTTGCGACGGTTTTTTCTTATTTACACATTGGATAAGCCTTTCAATCCAACTGCATTATCAAATGGCTTGTTGAGGCTCCTAGGAGGAATAAGCCCATGCTGGGGCTGTCTGTGGACATCGGAATCGATCTGGGAACAGCCAATACAAGGGTTTACATCAAAGGTAAAGGCATAGTAATCAGCGAACCGTCAGTTGTTGCCGTTGATGGTGAAACGCGTAAAGTGTTGGCAGTCGGTGGAGAAGCCCGCAGGATGATTGGGAGAACTCCGGGTTCCATATTAGCTATTAGGCCGATGAAGGACGGAGTCATTGCTGACTATGAAATAACCGAGGCAATGCTCCGTTATTTTATAAATCGCGCATGCGGCCGTAAGGTTTTGATAAGGCCTCGAGTAATAATCTGTATTCCTTCCAGGGTGACAGGGGTCCATAAACGAGCAGTGCTTGAAGCTGCGTCACAATCAGGGGCCAGGCAGACTTATCTCGTGGAAGAACCTATGGCTGCGGCAATTGGTGCGGGTCTCAATATATGTGAACCTTCAGGGCACATGGTTGTCGATGTAGGCGGAGGGACTACTGATATTGCTGTCATTTCCCTTGGAGGCATTGTTGTTGCTGATTCCTGTGCAGTAGGAGGAGACAAGTTTGATGAGTCAATCATAAGGTATGTCAGGCGGGAGCATAATCTTATGATAGGAGAGCGGACTGCGGAGGATATTAAGATACGAATTGGGTCAGCCTGTCCCGGGAGTCCCACTGAAACTGCGGAACTAAGGGGAAGGGATTTTGTCACAGGGTTACCGAAGATCCTCAACCTATCTTCTGAAGAGGCCTGTGAGGCCCTTTCTGAGCCTGTCAATGAAATCATCAACAGTGTGAAGGGCGTCCTGGAACGCACTCCTCCTGAGCTCGCCGCCGACATCGTTGACAGAGGGATAATCTTAACCGGCGGAGGCGCTCTGCTTAATGGATTTGTGAAGCGGATGTCGGAAGAAATCGGAATTCCTGTTCATATCGCAGAGGATCCTATGAATTGTGTTATTACGGGCGCAAGCAAGATTTTCGGATCGCCGCAGGTTCTCAAAAACAGTCTGGTGGCAGGCACGAAGTTTGTGTAAGCCTCCATGTCGCATAATCCGGCCTGCTCATCTCTGGAATCCCCCAGGAAGCTTCATCCGGAACCATCTTTCTTACAAGAGGATAGTTGGCTTTTATATAGAACTGAAAGGTTAAGGTGACCTTTGGAAGGAGGTTTACTTATTTTATGAGACGTCAGTGGTATTATATGGGAATTCGTGCACGTATTGCTTCTTGTATCATCCTTTTTCTTGTTACGATAACTTGCAGCGCCGGGTGGGTGACAATCACTGAAGCTTCCAATATCAGTGAAGCGAAGCTGGTAATTGATGAGAGCGGAGCTGTTTCCCCCGTGCCTGCTGTTGCCAGAGGTCGCGTCCTTCTTGTGCCTGCGACTTTTGTAGCTGAAATTCTGAAAACTTCAATGAGGTACGATCCCGGGGCCTTGCGCCTCACTTACAGCATACCGGGTGGGGGATTTGAGCTTTTGCTGCATCAGAAGGAATGGACGTTATCTTCGGGTGAGAAGCGAGCCTTCGATGAACCCCCGATAAGCATATACGGTGTTCCTTTTGTTCCTGTAGAGCTTCTCAGAGTAACCGGGGATTACGATGTGTCGTGGGATCCCAAGGCAATGGAAATCCATCTTCGCCGGCCTGGCGATGAAATGGCAGCTCTGACCCAATCAAGGCATGGAATTCATCCTGATAAGGTCAGGATAGTATTTCATCTGACAAAGGAAGTTCCATTTAAGGTCATGCAGATGAAGAACCCGCCAAGGGTGGTAATTGATTTTGAAGATACATATGTGGAACGGGAGTTTGATGCTCTCCTGGACCATGTAGCCATTGATCGAGTAAGAATTGCAATGGCGGAACAACGAAAAACCAGAGCGGTCATAGAACTTAATTATGCGCTCCCTGATGTGACTACATTCTGGTTACAAGATCCTATAAGGTTTGTTGTGGATGTGCCGACGCTCTATAGCAATAAGTCTGCGCTTACGATAGCTCCCGGTATCCGCTACATTACCTTGAACAACGGCACTCCTTCCGGTCCTGTTACTGTTGACGTTCTGGAGATCGAGACAAGTGATGAGAACGTAACGGTAAAGACCGCTCTTGCAGGTTCTTTCGGAAGTTTTGGCTTGGCCCCTGTCAGTGAACTTGTGTCACGGTCTGGCGCGATAGCAGGGGTCAACGGAGT
>DUVA01000062.1 GCA_012841305.1 Bacillota bacterium
CCGCCGCCGAACGGAGTCGCTGATTTGACAGCGTTCCGCCCTCCCAGCATCAGCGCCTCACAGAGCGCTTTGGCGACTGACTCGGCACAGTTAAACCCTTCGTTAAAATAGGATACCGCGTCCTTACCTATGTCGCGACGTGCATCTTCCACCACATATCACCCCCAATTGAAAGTATATGCCGAAGGATTGAAAAATCCTTCCCTGCGAATAACACTACCTCTTTGTCCATCGCCTGCCACATGGGAATGCTTACGAATAAGAAGATGGTATACTAGACTTGATAAGAGAGGCTCAGTCTTACCTTATCGTACTTCCTTAGCAAGTAGGTATTCCTTATGAAATATGTAGGTTCGTACAGGCCTCTTTGGAAAACAGGCGAACTCAAAAAGAGACGAAATGCTGCATGGGAGAGACTCAGCGCCTGCGATCTTTGCGGACATGAATGCGGCGTAAACAGGCTTTCCGGCCAGACAGGGATATGCAAGGCTGATGACACAGTCCAAATATCAAGCTACGGAGCGCATTTCGGCGAAGAGCCTCCCCTTGTAGGGACATGCGGATCCGGTACCATTTTCTTTACCGGATGTAACCTTCAATGCGTATTCTGCCAAAACTGGGATATCAGCCAAATGCGCATAGGCCGCCAGGTATCCGAAGATGAACTCGCAAGAATCATGGTCTCTCTCCAAGAAGCAGGCTGCCATAACATAAATCTTGTTACGCCTACCCATTACATGCCACAAATACTCACAGCTCTGATAGCCGCATGTGAAAGGGGACTACGAATCCCTTTGGTATACAACTGCGGGGGGTACGAGTCCCTGGCGACACTCGACATCCTCGACGGAATAGTAGACATCTACATGCCTGACGTCAAATATGCCCACGCAGAATCCGCTCTTCGCTTTTCGCGAGCAAAAGACTATCCTTCTGTCGTGAAGTCAGCGCTTAAAGAGATGCATAGACAAGTCGGAGACCTTATGATTGATGAAACCGGAATTGCCCGACGAGGCCTTATCGTTCGCCACTTGGTGCTGCCTGAGGGACTTGCCGGGACTGCCGAAATCATGGAGTTTATCGCAGGGGAGATTTCCAGGGATACTTACATCAACATAATGGATCAATACCGGCCTCAATACCGCGCCGAAGAACACCCTCCTCTGAATCGACGTATTACATCCCGTGAATACAAAGAAGCTGTGCAAATAGCGAAAAACGCAGGCCTGCACCGGTTTGCCTGCTGATTTGCCCATATGCGCCGTAAAGCCCCTGGCTTTAGCTATGGGGATATGAGGCTAAGGCGCGCTTCCTGGAAGACTTCGCGGGACGCAAAGGACGGCATTTGCTTGTGTCATGGGACATATGTTCTATAATATATACATGAACACCGGCTCTAAGTCTAACAAGAGTGTGGTGATTCTTTCAGGCACCATATAGTCTGGTACCCCAGATATCGCATGGTCGATTCTCAACCACTCTTTTCAAAACGCTGCTTCAATTTCAACTACCTTTTTGGATCTCTGCAGCAAAAAGCCGGCAAGTGGTCTGTTTTAGACCACCCCCAACGGCAATAGTGGTTGAAATTCGACCACAGTTTTGGACTAAAGAGGGAATTTGATAGACCTTTGAGGCTCAGGTGGAAGGTTTTCTACCACTTTATTGGAAAATCTGGTAGATTTTCGCTCATCTTTTTGAAAAATGTGGTTGATTTTGTATCCACACTCCTCAAGTGAAGGGAGTCTCTGTGATGAGGTGTTCTATATTCTACCCCCTAGAGGCGCGATCGTGGTCGATAATCAACCATTAACAAGCCCTAATGTGGTCAATTATCAACCACCCAGGCAATTGCGCTAAAAGAGGCGGTTCAAAAACAACCACCAATGAGCCTCACGGTGGTTGTTTTTCGACCACGTAAACCATCGCCCCGCAAAAGGTGGCGGAAAATCATGCGGCAAAAACAAGCCGTAAAAACGAGAACAATTTGCTACCGGAAATCCCCTGTCTTTAGGCATGGGAGTGTTAAGAAGGCTTCTGGTACCGCTCCAGATTCTCAAATCTCGTGAATTCTTTACGCCACATCAACTCAACTGACCCGGTAGGGCCGTTACGCTGCTTGGCCACGATTATCTCAGCCACATTCTTCTTCTGGGTATTCTGATTATAGTAATCTTCACGATAAATGAAAGCTACGACGTCAGCCGCAGTCTCAATCTCTCCGCTCTCCTTCAGGTGACTGAGGAGCGGTCTACGCTCTGAAGCCGTCTCGACAGCCCTGCTAAGCTGCGCCAGCGCTACAACGGGGACCCGTAGTTCCCTGGCAAGGGCTTTGAGGGACCTTGTGATTTCAGCAATTTCTTGCTGCCTGTTTTCGTTTCGTGCCCTGCCCTGAATAAGCTGTAGATAGTCGATTACTATGAGACCCAGGCCGGACTCTGCTTTCAACCTGCGGGACCTTGCCCTGATATCCAACGCTGTAAGTGTGGGGCTGTCGTCTATGTAAAGCGGGGCTTCACTGAGCCTGCCCAGACCGTAAGAAAGTCGTTGCCAGTCTTCGTCTGCCAGTTGACCTCTTCGTAGCCTCTGGCCGTCCACTCTTGCTTCAGCGGAAAGAAGGCGCATTGCCAGTTGTTCTCTGGACATTTCAAGGCTGAAGATTATTACGGGCAAATTCTCATTCAACGCCACGTGTGATGCTATATTCAGCGCAAGGCTGGTCTTGCCCATAGACGGCCTTGCTGCGATGATAATTAGGTCTGATGGCTGAAGGCCGGTTAGCATTGCATCTAAGTCCTTAAACCCTGTAGGAACTCCGGTTCCCCTTCCTTTAGTCTCATAGAGGCTCTCAATGCGTTCGAAGGTGTCCATGAGGACTACCTTGATATCCGCCACGCCGTCAGTGCTTCTTTGCTGAGATAGGGAGAATATCAATTGCTCCGATTGATCCAAAGCCAAGTCCACGTCTTCAGCGCCTTCATACCCCAATGCGGCAATGCTTGTCCCGACTTTGACCAGGGCTCGGTATATGGCCTTCTCCTTCACAATCCCAGCGTAGTACTGGACGTTGGCCGCAGTAGGAACAATACTCGCCAATGACGCTATGTATGGGATACCCCCTACGGCATCAAGCACGTCGCGCCGACGTAATTGCTCTGTAACAGTGACCAGGTCAATAGGCTCTCCTTTTTCGTACATGGAAACAATGGTGTCAAAAATAATCCTGTGGGCATCCTTGTAAAAGTCCCCAGGCGAAAGGATATCCAGGGCCTTTGTAATAGCGTCACTGTCAAGGAGCATAGAGCCGAGCGTTGCTTGCTCAGCTTCTGTATTCTGCGGCGGCACCCGGCTGAGGTCAAATGCTGCCTCCATATCCTTCACCCCTTTTCTAATTAGATCTTTGGTTACGATGAGGCTGATTCCAGAGCTTCGTTTCTATTGAATATACACTCTGAAGGCATAATGAGGCACGTCATGTTGTTTTTCCCAACAAGTATTATTCCCTGAATGCTTGCTTGGAAATCCTGGAATCATCGCATTCGCAGATGGATACATGTATCTCTAGCCTGCGGAAACAGAAAAAGATCCTTCATCTTCAAACACATATGGGAAGAGCTCTTCAATATGTTCAACAGTTGCCACCTGAATTCCTCTGAGATCCGGCGGACTGTCCATGGCATTCTCACGAGGGATTATCACTGTCTTGACGCCTGCCTGTCTGGCGCCGTATATCTTCTCCATGATCCCACCGACGCTTTTTACCTTCCCCTGTATGGAGATTTCGCCGGTGACTGCAATATTCTGTCTGATAGGCCTTGCGGTAACCGCACTTAGAATTGCAATCGCCACAGCGCTGCCTGCTGAAGGACCATCTATGAGCCCGCCGCCAATGACGTTTACGTGGACGTCATAGTCAGCCAGGTCTTTACCTGTGATCTTGCGCAATACGGAGGCAGCATTGAAAACCGAGTCCTTTGCCATGCTACCTGCTGTATCATTAAACCTGATCCTGCCTTTACCAGGCTCCCTGGCTGGGAATGCGATTGCCTCTATCTCAATAA
>DUVA01000063.1 GCA_012841305.1 Bacillota bacterium
AATCGACATGCCATGGGTGATGGGGTCGCCGTCAATGCCGTCCCACTGTCCCATTGGTATGTTGTCTACATAGTCTGATACATGTAGATGCCGTTCGGCAAACGGAGTCACTTCTCCGAGGTCATATAGATACTCAGGAGATATCATTACGAGCCTGCCTCCGTTATCCAGGAATCCGGCCAAGAATTCCTCCTGGTCGGGCAGGAGTGTGTCGCTCCACGAGAGCTCGGTATTCCACACCAACAGCCTGTCACTGAAGTCGTCAGGAAGGCCAAGCGGATACCTGGAGTCGACAACTACACAATCGAACTCGGCCTGATCACATGCAGCCAGGAAGGACTCCTCAAAGGCGAACCCTCCATCGTCGTCAACGTATACGATGGTCCCGGGGTTCGCTACAACCACCTGCACCGGCCATTGCGACTCTACGTCCGCACGGGTCAGTACATGGAAACATGCCAGGTAGGCACCTTCCTCAGTGTAGGTGTGAGACGAATTATAGGAGTAATCGTAGTCGGAACCGTCACCAAACGACCACCAGCATTGGGCCACTGCGGCTGGATTCCCGGCCCGAGCCGAGAAGTTGACCGCCAGCGGACCTGACCCGAACGTGACGTCCGCAGCTGCGGACTCGATCACGATGGGAAATTGCAGCTTGATAGCATTGCCCACGTTCAGCCTGCCCCCGGAAGTCATCCTGCCTGCAAATGCAGGGTTCCTGTCTACTGATAAGAGCAGGATATCCTTGATTGTAAGTTGGCCTTCGCTCCATCCTTCTACACCGGGATAAAGAGGTATGTCCGGATGCTCAGCGGATACCAGCGCAGCAGCTCCGGTTACGTGAGGAGTCGCCATGGACGTGCCACCCAACCATACGTACCCGGCATTGGCGTAAACAGAGAGTATCCAATAGCCAGGGGCCGCCAGATCAACGCTTTCCAGGCCGTAGCAGGAGAAGCTAGCCAGGTTGTCGTTCCAATCGGATGCTGCCACAGAGATTATATTCGGCAGATCATAAGAGGATGGGTAGTGCGGTGTTATGTCGTTGTTGACTGCGTCGTTTCCCGCAGACGCGATGAAGAGCATGCCTGATCTTGTGATGGCCTCTTCGAGAGCTTCGTTGTATCCACCGCCTCCCCAGGAGTTGCTTGCAATCTTTGCACCCATCATCGAAGCGTAATCGATCGCCTTAATCGCATTCCAGGTCGATCCGGACCGACCGTGAATGAATTTGCATGACATGATCTGAGCATTCCAGGCAACTCCGGCAACTCCAACACCGTTGTTGCCCTCGGCACCAATTGTGCCTGCACAGTGCGTCCCATGGTAATCGAACGATTGGCCGTCAAACACGGAGTTGTCGTCGTTGGCAAAGTCCCATCCGTAGATGTCGTCGATGTAACCGTTGCCATCATCGTCGACGCCGGGCTCTCCGTTGAGTTCGGCCTCGTTGATCCAAATGTTGTTCATAAGGTCTACATGATCGACATCGATTCCTGTGTCGATGACAGCCACTAGAACAGAGGATGCGTCAGTGCGTACGCCCCATGCCTCAGGAGCACCGATGTCGGCTCCGGGAATGCCCCGCTCCCAGAATACGCCCGGATAGAAGTCCTGTCCTGTATTGTGCATACCCCACAGACGCCCAAAGTAAGCGTCAACTGGAAAAAGAGGCTCCTCAGGATACCAAAGATAATTTGGTTCTGCGTATTCCACAAACTTACTCGATTTGTATGTGACAACAGCTTCATCCACAGTCATACCGGTTGGGATTCGCACCAGGAACAGCTCAGCTTCATGGTCGATCCGCATGGATTCAATGACTTCAGCTCCTAGCTGGTTATTGAGCAAGTGAAATCCTGCAACAGCTGTTTCCATATCTGCTACGTGATGCATTGCAATCATCGGTTTAAGCTTCACGATGATCTCGTCGTCGACGTATTCCGGTTCTCCATATCCTCTACTGACAGGCATGAACTCCTCTGAGCCCACAGGGGCCCTTGAGATAGACGGGAGGTTCGGCGCTGCGCTTACACCTAAAGCTATTAGCACAACTACGATAGCTCCAATAATCGCGCCACGCCTCCAAATACAAGGTCTGGACACATTTGTTCCCCCCTCATCAGATATTTCCGGAAACTCACCTAAGTACCTACCTGAGCTCGCGTTTTACCAGGGTAGAATACATCACCTCCAACGTGAGTTGTGGAAATGTACCATCGCTTTGACTAGCCGCTATTCCAATTTCTTCACCCAGCGTTGAAATCCTTCATAATTGACAGAATTGATAGAAGAGTTTGACTATAACGCATCTGCGCACTGTAAGGAGCAGGCCGTTGGAGGACAGTCAACGTCGTGTGGAGAAGTAAAAAAGTTGAGTTCGATACGCGCGAGGAGGCTGTCTCAATGGATCTGCGGACTATGACGATAATCAGCAATATCAACCGCATAGTGTCAGCGTGTTAAAAAGGAAGATCTGATGATATGGCAGTGCCAATGCATTTCAGTGACGTATGAAAATGGACTCTGTCGGGATAATAGCCTAGCATGACCTAATACAAGAAAGGCAGGTGACACCAGTGGCCCCCAGTGATGCGGTGTGTTTCGATTTCGATGAGTTCCGAAGGTGGATGGCTCAGTCTGAGCAAACACTACGATCTGCATATGTCGATGCTGAGCACGAATTCTACAATTGGTCATGCTTCAAAGCTCATCAGGCCGGAGAATACTCGATAAAAGCGATTCTCCAAGGAATTCCATCGCTCTTGCAACTCTTAGCGAGGGTGTAATGCTAATTGATAAGGAAAAACTGCTGGATCAAGAAGACAGCGTCGAGACTCGATGCCCTTCCGGCCTATTGTTGTGCCTGTAGCTTTCACTCTTAATGAAGCGCGCTCCTGAGCCTTCTTGCGATGAGGCTTGCCGTAATGATCTTGGCAAGATCTCCGGGAATGAACGGGAGTACGCCGACTGCGAAGGCTGTCCGGAAAGGAAGCTCCGCGACTATTGCCAACTGCAGTACACCTATGGCATAGACTATTATTACTCCGCCGACAAGTGACGCAAAGGCCAGCATCAGCCAGGTGATTGGTTTTCCGGTTTTTTTCGCCTTTTGAATCACGGTTGCCGTGACGTACGCCCCGACAATGAAGCCCCAAAGGTATCCTCCCCTTGGTCCTATCAGTATTCCGATACCCGATGCCCCTCCTGCAAATACCGGAAGCCCCAAG
>DUVA01000064.1 GCA_012841305.1 Bacillota bacterium
AGTTTCTCAGGGTTGTCAATCATAGGACACGGCCTGAGGAGATTCTCATTGAACGGTATTGACTGTTGATACGCTTTGAACAGAGGCGATTTCAACGCTTCCAGCAGGGTTGTGTCTTTGATGTTGACGTTCGCGTAATGGATAAACGCGCACGGCTCCACTTCACCTGTGGCATTAATATGGAAGTAGCACTGTCCGCCTGCAATGCATCCTCCTGTAGTCCAACCGTCATTCCAGAAGTCCGCGATGAAAATAGGTTTCTCCGAGCGCCATCTGTTGACTGTCTTATACATGTACTGCCGTTGCTGAGGGGTTGCCATGTACTCCAGGTCAGCCTGGCCCCCAACTGGGACGTAAGTAAACAGCCAGCCAAAGATACAGCCTTTATCCACCATTAAGTCTATGAATTCGTCGCTACCAACTTTGTCTGTGTTTTCTCTGTTGTACGTAGCAGAGAAACCGTACACCACACCGGCTTCGCGTAGGTTATCCATAGCTTGCATGACCTTTTTGAAGACTCCTTTGCCGCGCCTGGCGTCAGTCTCTTTTTCAAAGCCTTCTAAGCTTATGGCAAAAGTAACATTGCCAATATCTGCGAATTTCTTTGCTGTTTCCTTGTCAATCAAAGTGCCGTTTGTGAAGACATGGAATACCAGTTCATCGTATTTCTTCGCCAAAGACATAAGGTCGTCCATTCTGACAGTAGGCTCGCCTCCTGAGACTACTATGAAGCGAATGCCAAGCTCTTCAGCTTCACCGATAACCCTGTCCAGCGTGGCGTAATCCATATCTTTGGTGCGGTCATATTCAGCAGCCCAGCACCCCTTGCACCTGAGATTGCATCTACCTGTAGGGTCGATAAGCATTGCCCAGGGTATGTGTACGCCATACTTCTCCTCAGTACGCCTGCGGTAAGTAGGAGCCAATATGCCGGCGTGGACAAAGAAGTTGATGCCTGCCTTGTCGCGGACAGTGGGAGAAACCTGCTTAAGGGTTCTAACAGCCAGCTTACGCCAGTTGTTGTCTTCATCTTCCATTGCCTTAATCCACGCGCGAGCATATTCTTTGTGTAAAGGTTCCCGCGCCAGGGTCTCTCCCCATTGAACAATCTTAACGAGGTTCTTTTCCGGTTCGTTTGCCAGATATCTAAGCATCTGCTTGACAACTGCTTCGCCAAGCATAGCCTTTGCGCCTTCAAACGCCATAGTATCTACCTCCCTTATAGAAAATCCGTATTTGGCAGTAATAATGAATGCGGCTGGTTTGTCACCAATAGCGAGATGCGGCGCTATTCTGAGTAAACCTAGCACACCATTTGAGCACACCATTTTAGGTGGGCACATGGTCTGCAACCTTTAAAGATCCGTAAGCATATTGCTACTACAAACTGAACATGTGTCTCCTGTCGAGAAGCATGTTCAGAAGGTTGCGCACCTCTTCCAGGAGAGAATGGTTAATACTGCATAAAGTATACTTTCCCTCCCGCCTCAGCCTGACCAGGCCGGCTTCATGAAGGATCTTAAGCTGCTGAGAAACAGCAGATTGACTGACCCCGAGACGCTCTTCCAACTCTCCGACACTAAAGGCTTTCGATGAAACCAGGTCCAGGATTTTGAAACGCCTTTCTTGGCCGAGCGCACGAAACGCCCGGATTGAATCCTTCGATCGTGTTATAGACTCCACCCCCTTGACAGTGACAATGTAGTTACACACTTGCTACCGGTAAATCCGCGGCCAATGAACATAATGACGGTAGATTTAGCAATAAAAGTCATATCACCATTTGCTAATATGTTAAGCCCTATCCCGCGTCTTGTCAACCGTTCACCTGTGGACATTCACCTGTGGACACCAGGAATTCCGCAAGCACTATGCTTTCTGGATATGCGTTTCAACTCGCACCCCAGCTGTGGCTGTCAGACTATACGGGAGCTTTGTCCATCTATGAAAGAGCGCATAGGGCCCGTAAAAGGCTTCTATGCAGTTGGCTGACTCTTCCTGAGAGCCACCCCGGCGAATCTAAAAGCTTCCACGTGCTTAAACAGCTCTCCTTTTATGATGTGCTTGTGTGCTTTACTGCCGCATTGTGCCGGGCCACATCTCAGCTGGCTGAGAATCAACCACCGTGAGGCTCTTTGGTGGTTGATTTTCAACCAACTTTTTCAGCGCAACTACCTGGATGGTCGAAAAGCGACCATCCCGAGGCTTGTTGGTGGTAGATTATCAACCACGATCATGCCTCAAGTGGGTAGAATATAGACCACTTCATCACAGAGAATCCCTTCACTTGAGGATTGTGGGTAGAAAATCGACCACATTTTCTAGAAAGGTGGGCGAAAAACTGCCACCTTTTCC
>DUVA01000065.1 GCA_012841305.1 Bacillota bacterium
AACACGAGCATAGCCATAGACGAACTGGTTGAGAAGTACGAAGTGGAGTCCAGATTCAGGAAGTATTCCGGCGCCTGGGCGAAGGCAGTGACGGTAATTGCCGTGTCCATGTCATTGTTCCACCTGTACACAGCAGGCTTCGGAAGTCTGATGTTCATCAAACAGCGAGCTGTGCATCTTGCATTTCTCTTGGTTTTAGCCTTTCTCCTTTATCCGGCTACAACGAAATCCCCGAAGGGAAAACCAAGCACACTTGACCTATGTCTTGTGGTGCTTGCAGCCATGGCTGCGCTGTATAATGTCTTCTATTTTGACGCCCTGAACTTAAGAGGCGGTATAGCCAACTTCCGTGACTACTTCTGGGGTGTCATTTGCATGCTCCTGGTCCTCGAAGCAGGCCGCAGAGCGCTGGGTAAGGAGCTTCCTATTCTTGCTATAGTCTTCTTGCTGTATGCCTTGTTCGGAGATATGATTCCCGGGGTATTCGGCCACACAGGATTCACTGCGAAGAGGATCATTTATCACATGTTTCTCTCATCTGAAGGCCTGTTCGGCATAACCTTAGGCGTATCAGCCACCTACATTTTCCTGTTCATCCTATTTGGAGCTGTGCTTGGTGAAACAGGCATGGCCAGGTTCATCAACGACTTCTCCACCGCTATTGCCGGACACGCTCCCGGAGGCCCTGCAAAGATTGCCACCATTGCCAGCGGCCTTCTGGGCACGATAAACGGAAGCGCTGTGGCAAACGTAGCCACCACCGGCAGTTTTACTATCCCACTGATGAAGAGTATTGGCTATAAGGCTTACTTCGCAGGCGCCGTAGAAGCTGTGGCATCCACAGGGGGGCAGATAATGCCCCCTGTAATGGGTGCAGCAGCGTTCGTAATGGCTGAATTCCTAGGGGAATCATATACCCGTATCATGATAGCGGCTGCCATCCCGGCGCTTCTCTACTACCTTGCGTGCTACATGATGGTTCACCTGGAAGCATCAAGGACAGGGTTGAAGGGGTTACCGAGAGAGCAGCTTCCGAATCTAAAAGAAGTTGTGAAAGCCAGAGGCCACCTCGTCATTCCCGTGGTGGCTATCGTTTACCTTCTACTTCAAGGTAGAACTCCTTTGTTTGCCGCGTTCTGGGGAATAGTAGTCGCCCTCATAACAGCCCAGCTTCGCGCATCTACAAGGCTGTCTCTCGCCAGCCTCATAAAAGCCCTTGAGATGGGCGCCAGAGGGGCAGTGAGTGTGGGACTGGCTTGCGCAACTGTAGGTTTCATTGTGGGAGTTACAGGCCTTTCAGGTTTTGGCCTGGTCCTTGGCGACAACATCGTGTCCCTTGCTCACGGCAATGTCGCAGCCACTTTGGCGCTGACAATGATAGCCGCCCTTGTCCTGGGCATGGGCTTACCAACTACAGCTTGCTACATAGTGGCAGCAACAGTTGCTGCTCCTGCCCTCATTAAGCTTGGCGTGCTACCCCTCGCTGCACATATGTTTGTGTTTTACTTCGCATGCTTATCCAACCTTACTCCACCTGTAGCGCTAGCAGCATATACCGGGGCAGGCATTGCAGGCGCAAGTCCCGGCAAGACCGGCTGGACTTCCGTCCGTCTGGGGATCGCAGGCTTCATAGTCCCGTTCGTATTCGTGTACTCCCCTGTGCTCCTATTTCAAGCGCCGAATATCGGCGTACTTGTCTTGGCTGCTGCCACCGCCTGTATCGGTGTGGTCGCCCTTGCAGTGGCTGCAGAAGGCTTTCTATTTGAGAAGGTTTCTCTGCTTGAAAGAGGGTTTCTCTTCGCAGGCGCCTTAACCCTAATCGTTCCGGGCCTCGCCACTGATTTGATTGGCTTAGTGCTGGTAGGCGCAGGAATCGCAAGGCAGGTCATGAACATCAGGAGAAGACGCATTCACACTGTGGAGGGATAGATTATGCGAGTTGACCTTCCGTACGGCAGGGACGGCACCATCTCAGTAGACATTCCTGAAAAGAACCTCCTGGGGATTCTTTCACCTCCTTGGATGGACACGGCAAGAGATCAAGTTCAGGCTGTAAAAGAAGCGCTCAGAAATCCCGTAGGGACAAGACGCTTGAAGGATATGGTATCAAAGGAATCAAGCGTAGCCGTAATCGTCAATGACGCAACGAGACCGAACATTGAGAAGACGGTAGCGCCTGTTGTTATTGAGGAACTCAGAGAAGGAGGAGTGCCTGACGACAATGTGATCTTTGTTATTGCAAACGGCGCTCATAGACTTGCCACGCAAGAAGAAATCACAAGCAAGCTTGGGCTGCTTGCCGAGTGCATAAAGACTGTGAACCACGACGCCAGGAGCGATAACATGGTTAACCTGGGGCGCACCTCCTTGGGCTTCCATGCAAAAATCAATGCAAAAGTTGCGAAAGCTGATGTAAAGGTAGCAATAGGAACAGTCCTTCCTCATCCCATTGCAGGCTACAGCGGTGGAGGCAAAGCAATTGCAGTAGGGGTGGCGTCAAGTGATACCATCGCAGCTACTCATACTGTAGATATGCTGGATCATCCCAATACCGGCCTGGGGCTTATTGAAGGCAATCCCTTTTACGAAGTGGCTATTGAGATGGCAAGGCTCGCCTCTATCGATTTCATCGTCAACTGTGT
>DUVA01000066.1 GCA_012841305.1 Bacillota bacterium
AGAATGATGGTTTTTCAAGGCCTTGACCAGCTTTTCCCCTGGCTTACTGCCTTAGAAAACGTAGCTTTTGCTCTCCGCGTCACCCGGACTGCACGCGGCACGGCAAAAAGCCGCGCTCTGGCCAGGGACTACATAAACCTTGTAGGTCTCAGAGGATATGAAGACTTCTATCCCCACCAGCTTTCCGGGGGGATGAAACAGCGAGTAGCAATTGCCCGAGCCCTCTCCGTTCAACCGAAAATACTGCTGATGGATGAACCTTTCGGAAGTCTCGATGCATTCACCAGGAAGGCATTACAGGAAGAACTGACTTCCATCTGGCAGACAACCAAGGTGACCGTACTATTTGTGACTCACAATATTGAGGAAGCAATCGTTCAGGGGGATCGAATCATAGCCATGTCTCCACAGCCGGGAAGAATCCTGTCTGTAATTGATAACCCTATCTTGAGACCGCGCACTCCGGACTCAACAGAATTCGCCGGTATCTGGGACGCCCTTCACCGTCTTCTGGGAATACAAAAAGGCCCCGCCGGAGGAGTCCTGCGACCGCCGCAAAAGACTGCTCCGTTCGAAGAAATCGAAACCCCTCACCTAGTGGCAACATGATACAGGTAGAAAATGGCGGAGGAGGTGGGATTCGAACCCACGAGGGCCATGAAGACCCTGGCGATTTTCAAGACCGCTCCCTTCATCCGCTCGGGCACTCCTCCGCATTATGCCGGGTTACACAGGTCAAATTCCAGGCGGATACCTTATGAACCCGACATCGTAATTATAGCACCTGCCCATTCAGCAGGCAAGTGGGCCTCTGAACTCGCTTGGGGAGCCGTCCCCGAGTACAACACCGGCCTCGGAAAACGTATATACCTTGCAGGGCCACCCTGCACAGTACGTACACTTTCTGGAACCGGCGATTACCAATGGTGATCTACTTAGGAAACGTTTGTATGCATCAGTCACTCCTCCGGTACAAGTCCGGACGACAAGTATCTTTCTCCGCTGTCAGGCAGCAATGTGACAATAGTTTTGCCCGGACCCAATTCCTCCGCTACTTTCAAGGCTGCCCAGACATTTGTGCCAGACGATATCCCGACAAACAAGCCCTCTTCACGCGCCAGCAACCTGGCTGTCTCCAAAGCATCTTGGTCAGGCACAACAATAATCCGGCAGATGACATCCTGGTTAAGAATGTCCGGGATAAGTCCATCCCCGATTCCCTGTTGAATGTGGTGTCCTATCTTGCCTCCCGATAGAATTGCGCCGTTTTGGGGTTCTGCAGCCACCACCAGGCAATCGGGGTAATGCGACTTTAGTTCTTCTCCGACTCCGGTGATGGTTCCTCCTGTTCCTATTCCACTGACAAAAGCGTCTATCGAACCTTCCACTTGCGTCAGTATCTCACAGGCAGTGGTTCTTCGATGAGCGTCAGTATTGGCAGGATTGCTAAACTGGTTTACCCAGAACACTTTAGGATCTTCGTCAGCCATTTTGCGCGCGGTATCCATTGCCAGCCGGATTGCTTCGCCAATGTCCTTACCTGCCGGGGTCAAAACTACGTCTGCGCCGTAGGCACGCATAAGCATCCGTCGTTCTTTGCTCATGTTTTCAGGCATGATAATCCTGACCTTGAGCCCTAAAGCCGCTCCGACCATGGATAATCCGATGCCCTGATTACCGCTGGTAGCTTCAACCAGAGTTGTGTCGCCGTCTATCAAGCCTTGACGCCTGGCATCCTCAACCATCCAATACGCAGTTCTACTCTTGATACTTCCACCCGGATTCGAGCCTTCAATCTTCGTAAGCAACCGACATCCTATATCCTTACCTACTCTCTGCAACTCTACCATAGGTGTACTTCCGATAGCTTGCAATATGCTCTTGTAAACCATGTTACACCCTCCAAGATGCCATAGTCACTCTACCACCGGGATCTTCTCTCCTACTCCTATATCACTCAGTCACATTGCCAGGCTTAAAGCTGGGCAAGGCCGCATAAACCGGATTATCGCAACACCATGCCCAATGAAACAAACGGATATTGCCACAAGGCAAAGCACGCAGTCAATCCATTATTCCGCTTCGATACGCTTAAGACCTCCCATATATGGTCTCAGCGCCTCAGGGATGACTACTGATCCGTCTGCTTCCTGGTAATTCTCGAGGATTGCTGCAATAGTACGGCCCACTGCAACACCTGACCCGTTCAGCGTATGGACATACTCAGGTTTCGCACCTGGCTCAGGCCTGTAACGAATGTTAGCTCTCCTTGCCTGAAAGTCCTCAAAGTTGCTGCAGGAAGATATCTCAACATATCTGCCGTAGCTTGGCATCCACACTTCAGGGTCATACTTCTTGGCTGCAGCAAAGCCCACATCGCCTGTACACATCATAACGACTCGATAAGGTAGCTCAAGGCGCTTCAGTACCTCCTCAGCATTACCCACCAACTTCTCCAGCTCATCATAGGACGTCCCGGGCTTTACGAATTTCACCAATTCCACCTTATCGAATTGGTGTTGCCTGATAAGTCCCCTGGTATCTCTGCCTGCAGAGCCTGCCTCTGCCCTGAAGCAAGCAGTATATGCCACGTGATATATGGGAAGATCGTCATGACTTAGGATCTCATCCCTATAGAGATTGGTGACCGGCACCTCAGCCGTAGGAGTTAGGTAATAATCCGTGCCCTCGCAATGGAACATGTCCTCAGCGAACTTCGGCAATTGCCCGGTGCCAATCATGCTCTCAGTGTTAACCAGGACCGGAGGATAGATCTCGGTATAGCCATGCTCGCCGGTGTGAAGATCTATCATGAACGCCACAAGTGCCCGGGAAAGACGGGCGCCGGCACCTCGAAGGACAGTAAACCTGGCGCCTGATATCTTGGCAGCCCGCTCAAAATCTAAGATGCCAAGATTGACCCCGATGTCCCAGTGGGCTTTCGGCTCAAAGTCAAAGGTTGTCGGCTCTCTCCACCGTCTGATTTCCACGTTTTCAGATTCATCCTTGCCGTAAGGCACTGATTCGTGGGGAATGTTCGGTATCGAGAGAAGAATATCGGATATCGTCTTTTCCATCTGACGGATAGCGTCATCCATCTCCTTTATCCGTTCTCCGACTTCGCGCATCTCAAGGATGGCGCCTTTGGTATCCCGGCCTTCCCTCTTCATTGCTGCAATCTCGTTTGATACCTCGTTACGTCTCTGCTTAAGCTTCTCCACTTCATAGACAAGCTTCCTTCGTTCTTCGTCATTTAAAAGCAGCATATCAACTACACCGGTATCCTCACCACGCCTGGTAAGGCTATCTTTGACAAGTTTGGGATCCTCTCTGATCGTCTTAATGTCTATCATATATACCCCTCCATTACTCTCAGGATTACCCATCCGTATTCAGTATAACCATATGAAAAAGCCTCTCGTCCCTCAAGTACCAGGACGAGAGGCTTACCTCCCGCGTTGCCACCCTATTTGGTCTAAGTCATGCTGCCCTGGATATCTCCGCCTACCTAAAGCGTTTCTGCCTTCGCTGTTATTATCTAACAGAGGGCAGCTTCACACTAAAAGAAGGCGGGTGCATATCACAAAAGAGCGTACTGAATCTCAGACCCGCTCAAGCGTACGTTAACGGGTACACCCGGCCAGGCTTACTCGGCGATAGCGCTGCCTTTCAACCCGCAGCTCAAAGGTGGATTCAGCTTGGCTTGGCGCCGGTTCTCACCGTACCCGGCTCTCTTTAGCTCTAAGACCATAGCTTACTCGTCCTTATCATCGCAAATAGATTCTCTTTTTGAGTTTGCGCCCATTATATCATCAGACTAATCTCAACTCAACACCTAAGGAGATACTTCGTTGACAGCCTAGCCCATAGCCTCACGCGCCAGGAGGCTATTCCAGTTGCGATCTACATCTTCCTGGAT
>DUVA01000004.1 GCA_012841305.1 Bacillota bacterium
ACCGGGCAATTGACGCGATGGCAGATATGGTTGCATCGGCACATCCTCCCCACACTGCCATGCGTATGCAAATCCTTCACTCGCAGTTCCCTGAAGGCGCAGCCCGCCTTAAGGAGAGACTGGACAAAGTATTCCAGTGCAATTGGGTTCCGCAAGGGCCCATCGCACCTGTGCTAGGCGCACATACCGGCACAGGCCTTGTAGGCATAGTCTCTGCCCCGGAGGCGCTGTTCCCGCAGGTGCCGTAGCAGGATTGCGTGATCATCTACTGCATAAAGGCATGATTACCTCCGTCCAATTTCCTAGTCATGGCAAGAACATGAATGTCATGAAAGGCTACGGGTCTCATGATGTCATGATATAATATTGATGAAATATGCTTGACATCAGCCGGGAGGCCAACATGAAAAGCCGGGACAAATGGTCTGGTCTTATTTTATGACTTGTTTTCTGTACCTATAGATATCTCCACCCAGAGAACTCGTGTGATAAAAGTATTCGAAACCTCGTTTCAACAGGTTCACTGGCATACACATGTTTCGCCAGATGCGCTACAGCAAATGCAAGTCTTCCGGTACCTGCTCCGACATCAAGCACCACCTTGTCACTGAAATCCGCAAGCTCCAGCAGTCTATCCTTATCCCAGTTATAGATGTAGTTGCAGTTGCTATTCATAACATCCGGATCCACTAACACAATCGCCCAGTCCAGGACGTCAAAAACAAAGTCTTCTGCAAGCCTGATTTCTTTATCTGTAAGCCCTTTTGGAGCATTAGCTATTAATCTATCCCTCTTTTCAATCGTTTCCGGTGCTCGTTTCCCAAAATACCATGCCACCGTAGGGTTGTATGCCAGAATGATTCCCAAATTCTCATCAAAGTTTTGATGATCTTCGTACTGATGAACAATATATCGTATAAGCCACCTATCCATGAGAAGGAAGATATTGCTTGTATAATCCCCTACATTAATCCAATTAAAAGACATTACAGACCTCCCTTGCCTACTAATGGCATATACCATATGCCAATATTGGATACATTCGCGCCCCTACCTGTTTTTTCCTTCAGGAAGTTTTCGCTTCAAGCGCCTTCGAAGAGATAATGATTGACTACAGGATTAGTCTATGCTAGCATTGACTACAGGAGTAGGCACTATGACGGTTGGTTTAGAAGATCCACAGGATCGTAGCACAAAGATGTAGATTCGCAAACCAAATCTACATGGAGCAGCATGGGGGACATTGAAGGTGACGAAGTTGCAGGCGAATCATGGAAAAAGGCTGGCTCTGGAGGTCGGTAGACGTACCTATGCACGTATTCCAGTCGGGACTCATGTCATTTCGAAAGATGACGATATCGTGGATGTAGTTCTAAAATATGCCGGACCTGCATTACGCGAAGGCGACATAATGGTCGTGAGCGAGAAGATAGTGGCCATAACTCAAGAGAGGGCCTATCCCATCAGCCAAATCAAGACTTCGCGGCTTGCTCGTTTTCTCGCCGGGTTTGTGTACAAGTCCCCTTACGGCATCGGCCTGGGAAGCCCTTGCACAATGGAGCTGGCTATTAGGGAAGCAGGTGTGTTTCGAATCATAGCGGCGTCCATCGCGGCTGGGGTTGCGAAGCTATTCGGCATCAACGGAGTCTTTTACCGAAT
>DUVA01000005.1 GCA_012841305.1 Bacillota bacterium
AGGGGCTGCCATGCCTGAAAAAAGGGCTACAACGCAAATAGCTTGACCCTCAGCATTGACTTGACTTTAGAGGAAAACGTCTGTTATAATCGCAATGTGTTCTGATATCCACATTTGAATATGTGGGAAGGCAATGAGAAGGAGTAGTAGGAAAGTCAAGAGGCTTTCAGAGAGCCTGCAACAGGTGAAAGCAGGCGCCGAGCTTGGCCCGAACTCGCCTTTGAGCTTCGTAGGTGAAATGCCGGGTTACTATATGAAGATGCATGGAAAGTAGCCTACGACGGGTAGCGCACGTTATGCGTGTGGCATGAGCGAGCAGATGATGAATGTGGGGACGTAGCTCAGTTGGGAGAGCGCGTGAATGGCATTCATGAGGTCGTGGGTTCGAATCCCATCGTCTCCACCATTTCTTTTGAATTCTTTCTGCTAATAAGGGTGGTACCGCGGGAATTAGCCTCTCGTCCCTGGAGATGAGGGGTTTTTCTTTTTTTCGGCGGGGTTTTGCTTATGAATCATTCTTACGTTGTTGGGCAACTGTTACTCTGTGAGAAGGTGATTGCACATGAAGGACAAGTACGAGTTTCGGGAACTTGAGTCTAAGTGGCAGAGAGCGTGGGAAGAAGAAGGAATATACCATGTGAATCCAAATGAGGCCAAGCCCAAGTATTACGCGCTGGAGATGTTCCCTTATCCCTCCGGCAAGCTCCATGTAGGGCATACAAGGAATTATGCCATCGGAGACGTAATCGCCAGGTTCAGGAGGATGAACGGTTTCTGTGTGCTCCATCCCATGGGATGGGACGCGTTCGGGCTTCCTGCTGAGAATGCAGCTATTGAGCGGGGTATCCAGCCATCTCAATGGACAGGTACGAATATCCGGCACATGCGAAGCCAGTTCATGCGCCTGGGCTTAAGCTATGATTGGCGGAGAGAGGTAGCGTCATGTCATCCGGGATACTACAAGTGGACCCAATGGCTTTTCCTACAGCTGCTCAAACACGGGCTTGCATACAGAAAGAAGGCACAAGTGAACTGGTGCCCCAAGTGTCAGACTGTCCTTGCCAATGAGCAGGTTGTAGAGGGGCTTTGTGAGCGGTGTGATACAGAGGTCACAAAGAAAGAGCTGGAACAATGGTTCTTCAAAATCACCGATTATGCTGACAGGCTTCTGGAGAACCTCAAGACACTGGAAGGCTGGCCTGAGAAGGTCAAGATAATGCAGAAGAACTGGATTGGAAGGAGCGAAGGCGTTGAGGTCGTCTTCAAATTGAAGGATACAGGTGACGATATCCCGGTATTTACTACAAGGCATGATACGATCTTTGGTGTCACCTACCTTGTGCTTGCGCCTGAGCACCCTCTTGTCGAGAAAATAATATCAGGCTCTCCAAGGGAGCAAGAAATCAGGAAATTCATAACAGACGTAAGCCATGTAAGTGAGATAGACAGAACCAGCGAGCTTACGGAGAAAATCGGGATAGCGACTGGGGCATATGCAATAAATCCCATGTCCGGCCAGGAGGTTCCTGTGTGGATCGCAAACTATGTATTGCCGTACTATGGCACAGGAGCTGTTATGGGAGTTCCTGCCCATGACGGGCGTGACTTCGAGTTTGCGAAGAAGTATGGCCTCCCTGTTACGATAGTAATTGCTCCTCCGGATCAATCCCATTGTCAATGCGAGGCTAATGAGGCATACGAGGAGCCCGGGATAATGGTGAATTCACCGGGATTTGACGGGATGCCAAGTGATGAAGGTAAGGATGCCATTGCAGAATTCATGGAGAATAACGGGATAGGTAAACGGACTGTAAATTACAAGCTCAGGGACTGGTTGATTTCGAGGCAAAGGTACTGGGGAGCTCCCATCCCAATCGTATACTGCGATTCCTGCGGAATCGTGGGAGTCCCTGAGGAAGATTTGCCGGTTGAACTCCCACTGGATGTGGAGTTCAGGCCCACCGGGCAGTCTCCTCTAAACGATATACCGGAGTTCGTTAACACGACATGCCCTAAGTGCGGAGGCCCGGCAAGACGTGAAACTGATACGATGGACACTTTCATGTGCTCATCGTGGTATTTCATTAGATTCACCTGTCCGAGGGCGGACGATAAACCCTGGGATCCTGATACAGCCAACTACTGGTTGCCTGTGGATCAATACACCGGCGGAGTCGAGCATGCTATCTTGCATCTCATGTATTCCAGGTTCTTTACTATGTTCCTCTCTGATATCGGACTCATCAAGACCCAGGAGCCTTTTGCCCGCCTGCTTACTCAAGGCATGGTCTTGAAGGAAGGCGCCAAGATGTCCAAATCCAAGGGGAATATAGTAAGCCTTGAGGAAATGTTGGATACCTACGGCGCGGACACGACAAGGCTCTTCATACTGTTTGCGTCTCCGCCTGAGCGAGATCTGGAGTGGAGCGAGCAAGGGGTGGAGGGAGCGTCACGATTCTTAGGTAGAATCTGGCGGCTTGTATATGAGTTCCAAAATGAGCTACTGTCGTGTGACAGCGTGGAACGAGACATGCCCGGCCTGACTTCGGAAGAGAAGGAAATGCGGAGGAAGATCCATGCGACGCTGAAGAAGGTCACGCAAGACCTGGAGCGGTATAGCTTCAACACGGTTGTTGCAGGAATAATGGAGCTTGTCAATGGTATGTACCAGTTCAGGGACGTAGCAAGGACAAGGCGTGAGGCCATGAGCATTCTGGGGGAGGCTGTTCGCACTGTTCTCCTAATGCTTGCGCCTTTTGCCCCTCACATAGCTGACGAACTATGGCATGAGATTGGCTACAAGAGGAGTATTCACGAAGAGACATGGCCTGCTGTGGATGAAAGCGCCTTAGTTGAGACGCAAATCGAAATCGTAATTCAGGTCAACGGACGAGTTCGCGACAGGATGAATGTGGCTAAAGGAAAAGACTCCGAGTATCTGAGACATGAGGCCTTGGCTCGTGACAGGGTCAGGGAGCTTATTGAAGGCAAGGATATTCGTGACGTGTTTGTAGTGCCTGACAGGCTTGTAAACATAGTGACATTATGACATCTTGACACTCCGTACACTTAAAGGCGGGGGATTCCCGGGCGATTAAGCTGCCTATTAAGCTTGCCCATTAAGCTGTTTACTGGGCTGTCCATCAAGCTGTCCGGGCCGACAGTCTGTTACTGGGTGCCACAGTCTTTGACAGCCTTTCGCAGCACCATTGCCTCCTGGGTGGTCGACAGTCAACCACCGTGAGGCTCTTTGGTGGTTCATTTTCAACCATCTTTTTTGGGGCAATCGCCTGGATGGTTGAGAATCGACCATCCCGAGGCTCATTACTGGTAGATTATCGACCACGGTCACGCCTCAGGTGGGTGGAATATCGAACACCGCACCATAGGGAATCCCTTCACTTGGGGATAGTGGCTACAAAATCGACCACATTTTTCACAAAGGTGGGCGAAAAACCACCACCTTTTCTAAATAAGTGGTAGAAAAGCTTCCATCTGAGCCTCAAAGAGCCATCAGAATCGCCCTTCAGCCCCAAAAGGTGGTCGAAAAGCAAGCATCTTTACCGGTTAGGATGGTCGAAAACCCACCACTTACCGGCTTTTTACTGCGAAAATCCAAAAAGATGGTGGAAACTGGAGCAGTGTTTTGAAAACAGTGGTTGAAAATCGACCATAGTCATGTTGACCGGCGTGATCTCATGTAGACCCGCTTACTCCGAGACCACCCGGCGACTGTCAGCCCGCTGCTCCTTAGTTGACCGGTCTGCCAACTTAACCCCCGCCCCGGGACATTGTGCCGCGAGGCGGGGGTTGTTGTGTACTTGCGCCCATATGAAAATCCATACCGGATCTCATCCAAAAACCGTCCATTAGGATAAACCCTTTCATGAAGGCGATATGCACCGGTTGTTGAAGCCCTAATAGCACATAAGAAAATTCGTTCGTCGATCCAAGTATGAGTTCATTAGTTTTCGCTGGTTTTCCAAGGTCTTGGGTGGCCCCGCACGGTACGTACGTTTTCTGAGGCAGGTGTTGTAGCGAGGCCGGATTTTGTCAAGGCAACTCGCTTGGGGAGCCGTCCCCGAGTGCAACACCGGCAACCCTTTAGAGGATTCCGTAAGTGTGTTAAGGAGGTGAGCGGATCTTATGTGGGATTTCACAAGAAGGCAGAAACTTGCCGGTTGTGTACTGCTTCTGGCTCTTGGAGCAGGCGGAATTATCTTACTGGCAAGGCGAACTATCAGCCCGCCGGTGATTGTCTATCCGCATCCTGTGTCAGCCAATGTCAGCGATGTGGGAAACAGAGGCCGAAGCCCAGGAAGTGACGGAGACAGCAACCCGGCACGTGAGATAATCGACAAGCCGGAAGAAGAATCAGAGGACTTGGTGGTTCACGTGTGCGGTGCAGTGAAGAATCCAGGGGTCTATACTCTTCCGAAGGATGCGCGTGTTGCCGACGCAGTGGACCTCGCAGGAGGGCTTGAGGATTCGGCAGTGGAGGAAGCTGTCAACATGGCTATGAGGCTCCGGGATTCTATGCAGATCAATATTCCTCGCGTATCGTCTTCGCCTGTGCCGGCCACAGGAGAGGCCCATGTTGCTGCGGGTACTTCTCGCAGCGGAAAGACCAATATTAACACTGCAACTGCAAGTCAACTCCGAGAACTCCCGGGGATTGGGCCGACACTGGCTGAGAGGATACTTGAATTTAGGACTGCCGGTGGTAGGTTTGAACAGCCTGAAGATCTTATGAAAATCTCTGGAATAGGTGAGAAGAAGTATGCTGACCTTAAAAATCTAATCACAGTCTATTGACAACTCCGGGGGTTGAATGAAGTGTCCGGGGAGGATCGTCTTTTCCTCATAGGTTGTTTCTTCATATTAGGCGTAGTTCTCAGAGAAGTATGCAGCGCCCGAGTAACCTTTATCGGAAGTTGCTTTGGAACTTCATGTTGTCTCGTACTGGCCCGGCTCCTCATTCAGGATTCGGAAGGCTTGAGGAGGCACATGAAGTGGGCGGCATGTGCTTGTTTGGCCATGCTATTTGGCTTCCTGGTCATGAATGCATGCGCATCTCACAGGCAGAGTGCGAGGGAGTTTGCTTCACCCATGTCCGGTCAGGTTCAGGAGATCCAAGGGATTATAGCTGACATGCCTGAGGTGGACGATGAAGGAAAATGGAAAGCAATTCTGATACCAGATGATGTTATGAGTGATAATGGTTGGAAAGGCATGCGCATACTCCTTACAGGGCCTGTTGAGTCCGAAAACGGTGTCAAGGTTCAGAAAGGACATATTATCAAGGCCTCAGGGCGTTTCTATCTGCCCGGTGCCCCTCTGAATCCAGGCGAGCCTGATATGCGAAGGATCATGGCGTACCGTAGGCTTGATGGGACACTTTATGTCGAGACTACAAAGGATATCCGCATCTTGGGTTGGCGTAAGCCTAACATATTACAGCGTGCGGCTGAGTCGTTTAGGAATGCCGTAGTTGCAGCCTGCAATTCTACGCTTACGCCTCGTCATGCAAGGATTCTCACAGGTATGCTATTGGGGAATGCTCCGTCTGATTTAAGGCCTGTCCTGGAAGCCACAGGCACATCACACCTTTTTGCTGCCTCAGGCCTTCATGTAGGTTATGTGGCCTTGGCAGTCATGACTTTTGTTGCGCCCTTCAGGCTTCCGGCTGCATACAGATTTACCGTTGCCGGAGTCATGATCTGGGTATATGCAGTCGCGTGCGGCCTTCGCGCATCTGTAGTAAGAGCAGCTCTTATGTTTTCATTTGCAGCGCTTCCCAAAAGCTTGGGGCGGAATATAACCCCAAAGTCCGCATTGGTCATGGCATCTGTTGTAATGGTTACGCTTAACCCGTATTCGGTTTTTGATGCGAGCGCACAACTTTCATTCCTTGCGGTCCTTTCCATCACCCACCTATATCCTCAGGTTAGGAAGCTTGTGCAACCTTTTGGATATCGCTTGTCCGAGGCATTTGGTATGTCGGTTTCAGCCCAGATAGGGGTGGCGCCTATCGTTGCCTGGTATTTCGGGGTATTTGCGCCTATTGGCATTATTGCTAATGTCCCATGCATAATCCTGGCAGGCTTCGCAGTGCTAATCGGCTTGTCCGCTACCTTCGCCAACCTTGTGTATCCGCCTGTCGCTGCAGCGTTGAATGCAGCTAATAGCCTAATCTTGTTGGGTCTTGAGACAACCATAGGACTCTTTGCAAAGGTTCCTTTTGGAGCCTTTTTGGTGAAAAGGCCTTCGTTTTGGTCAGTGCTCGTGTATTACCTGTTTATTATCATTGCAGGGGCTCCAAGGCGTCTAAGAAGAGCCATTTACTCCCGACGAAATATGATTGCCCTTATCACACTGGCCCTCTGCGTGGCGACTGTGGTGTATCAGACTGTGAAACGTCCTGAGGTTGAAATAGTGTTTTTCGCAGTGGGCCAGGGTGACGCAATCTTCCTACGGAGCGCAGGGGGTAAGTCGTTCCTTGTAGACGGCGGCGGAGTACCGGGTAGCACGAGGGATCCCGGGAAAGATACTATCCTACCGTTTCTTAAGCGTAGAGGGATAGGTTACATAGATGCAGTGGTTTTAACTCATCCTCACTACGATCACATCAAAGGTCTTTTTGCAGTGCTAGATTCATGCCGTGCCGGCTTGCTTATTAAACCTGAACTCCCGGAACATATGGCGCCTGATCTTGATCATGCCCTGGCAGACCTGGCAGATTCGAGAAATGTGCCTTTGGTTGAACTCCGGCAAGGCAGCTCCATAGACCTAGGAGACGGTGTCGGGATATTTGTGCTTAATCCCGGTGCTGACACGTCTTGCCAAACGCATACAGGCTATACTTCACGAGACCTCAATACTATGTCACTTGTCATGAGGATGGAATTTTGCGAATTTACCTTGCTCTTGACGGGAGATGCAGGCGAGGCGCAGCTGGGTGCGCTTTTAGGTGCGGGAGAAGATCTTGGGGCGAATGTGTTGAAGGTACCTCATCATGGCGCAAGAGACGCTCTCAATCCTGAAATCATAGATTCTGTCAGGCCACAAGTGTCAGTAATATCCGTAGGCCCAAACGCATTCTCACATCCTGCGCCGGCAACTGTGACAGCCTTGGAGGCAGCAGGTTCCATAGTCTTCCGGACAGATTTGGACGGCGCCGTGATTGTGCGAAGTGACGGACAACGTATCAGCGCAAGGTCAGTTGCGAGTCAGCGCCTAGTTAGAGTGAGTCAAGAGCGGGGATTGCGGTGATGAGTCTAAAGGGTTAATATAAGAATCAGAAAGGTCGGGGAGCGACCACAACAGAGGAGCGGCAACAACAGAGAAGTCGACAACAACAGAGGAGCGACAACATTGGATGTAATAACAAGTGATATCAGGAGAGGGCAATACAAATCCGCATATTTGCTGTATGGGGAGGAGAGTTTTCTCCGCGACGAGAGAGCCCGGGAGCTGGCGGATGCTGTCGTGGATAAGGATCTTCAAGATTTTAACCGCACTGAGTTCCACGGTTCTGAGGCTGATATCTCCAGTATAGGTTCGGCGATTATGGCGCCGCCTGTGATTTCAGAGCGGCGCGTTGTCGTGATTTGGGATCTTGACGAGTTTTCAGAGGACAATCGGAAGTCAATTGCCAGAGCTTTGGTGAGAATGCCTGATACTACAGTTGTGGTCATTGTTGCATCCACCATTGATCAGAGGACTACACTCTTTAAGACTGTCTCCAAGCAGGGTCGAGCTGTGCTGTTCAGGCGCCTTTATCCGAATCAGGCCTTAGGATGGCTTTCGGGATATACCCGCTCTAAAGGGATTATTATGGATAGGGCTGCCTTAGAATATCTGGTGACAGTTCTTGGGACAGACCTGTCACAACTGGCTGCCGGCGTGGAGAAAGCATATGATTATGCCGGGATCGCACTGGGTAAGGAGAAAAAAATCACGTTGGAACATGTAAGGGCTGTAGTCCTGGGAACGCCTGAATTCGGTATTTTTGACCTTGTTGATGCGATAGGGGAGCGGAATGCTGAAAAAGCCATGAGTTCACTGCGTCAACTCATGATTTTCCAAGAGGCACCTCTTAGGATACTGTACCTCATAGCCAGGCAGGTGAGGCTCATTCTCAAAGCAAAAGTCCTAAAGGGCAGGAAGATGTCAAGCCGGCAGATAGCGAGAGCCTTGGGTGTTCAGGAGTTTGTCGCCGGCAAATGCATTGCCCAGGCAGACAATTTCTGCCTGGAAGAACTTGAGGATGCTTTCTCGGCAATGGTTCAGGCTGACATAGGCCTCAAAACCTCCGGGAGCCCGGATCATGTCATCCTTGAAAGACTTGCCCTCCGCCTATGCGACGGGCCTCGCTGTTAGGCGAGCCCTTCTTCGCTGGATTCGGCTTTCCCCGACATTGCATTAAGCTTGCGGGTAAGACGGGACTTGCGTCTATCTGCCTGACTTCTGTGGATTACGCCTTTCTGCGCAGCCTTATCAAGAGCGCTGCCTGCTTCCTTAAGCAACTCGGTGGCACGAGTAAGGTCTTCTTCCTTAAGACTTGCCTCGTACTTCTTTACTGCAGTCTTAACTTGCGATTTCACTGCTGCATTTCGCATCTGGCGTTCCTTTGACGTCCTTGCTCTCTTTATCGCGGATCTGTTGATTGGCAAAGAATTCTACCTCCTCATTCTATGGAGAATCACGAAAGTAATTTTACCATGACATCATAGGAAGCGCAACACTCTCGGACAGGAAATAGGAATTCCGCAAACGCCGTTTTCCCTGGATATGCGTTCCAACTGGCACTTTGGTTGTAGCTGTCAGATGGGATGGGAGCTTTGCCCATCTATGAAAAAACATATAGAGCCTCCTTTCCCCTACCCGAATGACGCCTTATTGACCGGCCCAAAGCTCCCTTACAGGGTGTCTCACCCGAATATGGCTCGCCCGGAGAG
>DUVA01000006.1 GCA_012841305.1 Bacillota bacterium
GGGACGGCCATAGTCCTCGTCACCCACGACCTGGGTGTTGCTGCGGAATTCTGTCATAAAGCTGCTGTGATGTATGCAGGTCAAATCGTTGAGTCAGGAGGAATTGAAGACGTGCTTTCTGCGCCGCTTCATCCTTACACACGAGGACTTCTAAGGTCAATTCCTCAGATTGGCCAGAGGCGCGAACTTGTTCCGATAGACGGCGAAGTCCCTGACCTTACCGACCTGGCGCCGGGGTGCAGCTTTGCTCCGCGCTGCAAGGAAGCTGACTTAAGCTGCCTGCACACCGAGCCGCACCTCATCCCGCTGGACAACGGACGTAAGGTCCGCTGCCATCTTTATGCGTAGGTTCTGTCATGCTTGGCCTCCGCATTGATAGGCTTGCCCGTATTCAGCTTTCCGCGTGCGTGGCTTTCATGTCATATCCGGCTTCCCTCATTCGTAGGCCTAACTAAACCTAGCTGCGATGGGATGGTTGATTTTCAACCACATTTTCTGAAATCGTGCTCCAATTTCCACCACCTTTTTGGATTTTCGTAGTAAAAGGCTGTCAAGTGATAGGTTTTCGACCACCCCCAACGGCAAAGGTGTGCGCTTTTCGATCACGTTTTTGGGCTGTTGAAGGATTCCGATGTCTTCTTGAGGCTCATGTGGAAGATTTTCTACCACTTTTTTGGGAAAGATGGTAGTTTTTCGCCCACCTTTCTGGAAAATGTGGTCGATTTTGTATCCGCAATCGTCATATGAAGGGATTCTTCGTGATGAGGTGTTCTATATTCTACCCCCTTAGGGCATGATCTTGGTCGAAAATCAACCATTAATAAGCCTCGAGGTGGTTGACTTTCAACCATCCAAGCGATTGCTCCGAGAAAAGTGGTAGAAAAGCGCGCAATGAAAAGAAAACTGTGGTTGTTTTTCGACCATGCCGAGCGATACTAGGCTCATTTGCGGACAACGCCTTCAGACGAGGCGATGTAGCGCTCGCGCGCGAGTAGTTCTTTCAGACGGCGTAATGCGACGCTCTCTTGTGAATAATTCCTTCATACCGAGGAATACCAGGCTTATTTGCGGGTAATTCCTTCGCATCGGGTAATGCGGAGCTGACTTGCGAATAATTCCTCAGTTGGGGTAAATCATAAGAATAGGCCGGCTCTTCCAGGGTCAGCAGATATGTCCGGATCTACTGAAGGAGGAGATATGATGCATGTGATTATGCTTTCGTGGGAGTATCCGCCGAGGGTGGTCGGGGGTATAGCCAGGCATGTGGAAGACCTTGCTAAAGCCCTTGTCAAGCAAGGGGTAGATGTTGATGTGATCACCTGTGGCCATGATAAAGCCTGTGAAGAAGAGGATGACGAAGGGGTAAAGGTGTTCAGGGTCCCTTTTCAGAATCCTTCCCCGCCTGACTTCATCACCTGGGTTATGCAGATGAACCTGAACCTTATGGAGCGTGGGATTGAGCGGGCTGCCATGGGCGCGGATCTTGTGCACGCGCATGATTGGGTGGTCGCCTACTCCGGGAAAGCGTTGAAACATGCTTTCAATATTCCTCTTGTCGGCACAATTCACGCTACGGAATACGGCCGAAATTGGGGCCTTCACAATGACTTGCAGCGTTACATCAGTAATGTCGAGTGGTGGCTAGGGTTCGAATCATGGCGTGTCATATGCTGCAGTGAACATATGCGCCGGGAGCTGTCATGGATTTTTCAGCTTCCAGGGGACAAACTGCGCATAATTCCTAATGGCGTGGATCCTACCAGGTTTGACGTGTCTCCCAACGAGGATCTTGAGGCTTTTCGGTCAGCGTGGGCTGCGCCTGATGAACAGATAGTCTTCTTCATTGGCAGACTGGTGCATGAGAAAGGAGTCCAAGTTCTCCTTGACGCATTCTCCAAAGTCCTTGCTTACAGGGACAAGGTCAAACTGGTTATTGCAGGTAAAGGCCCTGCAACTGCATATCTTAAGGAGCATGCACATAACCTGGGAGTCTACAACAGGGTTTTCTTTGCCGGGTTCGTCGATGACGCAACCCGCAACAAGCTCTACAAGTGTTCAGACGTGGCCGTCGTGCCCAGCCTCTATGAACCCTTTGGCATAACTGCGCTGGAAGCTATGGCGTCAGGGACTCCTGTTGTGGTCTCAGATGTAGGAGGGTTAGGTGAAGTCGTCAGGCATGGAGTTACCGGTATGAAATGCTATCCCGGCAACCCAAGTTCACTTGCAGATAACATCCTAACCCTTCTTGCAGATCAGCGGTTATGCGACGGGATTCGCGCTAATGCGACAAGTGACGTCCTAACTAAGTTTAACTGGGACATAATAGCTGAAGCGACCTCTGAAGTTTACGACGAAGTCCATAAGGCATACAGGGCAAGTCCGTGGGCAGTAACGAGGCCAAGATGGATCTCTCAAACCCAGGAGACTATCCCGCCGGAGTATTCTCGATACTTTGCCCACGACACTATGTAGATAATACAAGAACGGAGGCAGGATTCCTTTGAAGGCAGTAGTGATGGCAGGCGGAAAAGGGACGAGGCTCAGGCCTCTTACGTGTGACAGGCCGAAACCCATGGTGCCTGTGGTGAATCGCCCGATGTTGGAGCATGTCATTGACCTTCTGAAGCTCCACGGGTTCTGCGACATTTTCGCTACACTCTACTACATGCCTGAAGTCATTCAGGACTACTTCGGCCAAGGAGACAGGCTTGGGGTTTCCATGCATTACGCTATTGAAGATACCCCTCTCGGCACAGCAGGAAGCGTTAAAGCGTGCGAACATTACCTGGATTCAACTTTCCTCGTAATCTCAGGCGACGCGCTGACAGACATCAACTTAAGCGAAGCTGTCGAGTTTCACAAGGATAAGGGAGCAATTGCCACAATTGTCCTTACTCACGTCACAAGTCCTCTGGAATACGGGGTGGTAATTACTGACGATTACGGCCGTATTACCCGGTTCTTAGAGAAGCCAAGTTGGAGTGAGGTATTCAGCGATACTGTGAATACCGGCATCTATGTGTTGGAACCTGAGGCGTTACGCCTCTTCGACGCAGGAGTGCAGTTTGACTTCAGCAAGAACTTGTTTCCCCTTATTCTAAAGAAAGGGCTGCCTCTCTTCGGGTATGTGGCTTGCGGCTATTGGAGTGATGTGGGGAATATCGAGCAGTACCGCCAAACCCATTACGACATCCTCCAAGGGTTGGCACAGGTGAATATCCCAGGAGAGGAGATCGCAAGAGGCATTTACATAGGGACAGGCACTGAAATCCATCCAAACACAAGGCTTGAGGCGCCCATTGTAATCGGGGATTTTTGCCGTATCAGGCGAGATGCGGAGATTGGTTCAGGCACGGTTATCGGACACAATAACATCTTAAACGAAGGCCTTTCCATAAAACGCAGTGTGCTTTGGGATGACTCCTTCTTCGGGAAGGACACTGAACTGAGAGGCGCTATCGTGTGTAGCAGGGCAAGTCTCAAGGCTAGATCAGCAGTATTTGAAGGATCAGTCATCGGGTCTCGCTCTGTAGTAGGGGCCCACTCGGTTATCAAGCCCGGCGTAAAGATATGGCCTGAGAAAGTAATAGATGCAGGCACCACCATTACCACGAGTCTGGTGTGGGGAGCGAAGTGGTCCAAGCGATTGTTCGGTACATATGGAGTCTCAGGCCTTGTCAACGTGGAGCTTACCCCGGAAATCGCAGCTAAACTAGGTGCAGCCTACAGCTCATGCTTCAAAGAGAGGCCGCAAGTAGTCGTGAGTTCAGATGCGTACAAGCCTTCTCGGATGGTAAAGAGGGCGCTTACGTCAGGCCTCCTCTCAGGCGGTGCAGGTGTCTATGATCTTGGCCGGATGACCACACCTGTAACTCGTTACGCTGTTACGGCGTTAGGGGTTACAGGAGGCCTTCACGTGAGACTTTCTCCCTATGACCCGGATATCGCTTTAATTGAATTCCTAGACGATAAAGGCATGAACATCGACAAAGCCACGGAACGAAGAATAGAGAACGCATTCTTCAGCGAGGATTTTGTCAGAGTATGTCCGGATGATATCGGAGAAGTAGCTTTTCTTACCCGTCTTATCGAGGAGTACCTAGACTGTTTGCTCCAAACAATTTCCGTGGACCTAATAAGAGCGAAGCAATTTCAAGTTACTGTGGACTACGACCCCGGGAATCTCTCTCTGCTCCTACCGTCCTTTCTTTCTGCGCTGGGTTGCAGTGTATCTACATCAGATAGGGATAATGGTGCAGACCAGGGGCCGAGACACCTCCTGGACATGCTGGATTCTTTGTCATTCCTTGCAAAGTCCGTCATCGTTCAGCAAGCGGATCTCGGCATAATCGTTGACAGCAATGCAGAAAGGCTGCTCCTTGTTGATGAGAAGGGCAACAGGGTATCTGACGACCTGCTTATAGCCCTCATGTCACTGCTCGTCCTAAAATCTCAGGAAGGCGCTACCGTGGCCGTGCCTGTCACAGCTTCCCGAATTATCGAGGACATGGCCAGAAGCTACCGCGGACGCGTAGTTCGCACCCGGGCTAATCCCAGATCAGTTATGGAGAAAGCTATCGAGGAGAAGATTTTCATAGGGGAAAAGGGCCTCCCGGGATTTCAGGCGCCCTTTGACGCGCTCTTTTCTCTTGGGAAGATCCTTGAGACTATAGCGAGGGACGGCATCAGCCTTTCGGAACTGGTTTCTATGGTTCCGGAATTCTATATCAGCAAGCGCAGCGTCAAATGTCCTTGGGAAGCTAAGGGTAAGGTAATGCGTACTCTTATCGATGAGACCCGCACTAAGAAAGTAGAACTCATAGACGGCATCAAAGTCTACCACGAAACAGGCTGGGCACTGGTTCTACCTGATTCGGAAGAGCCGCTTTTCCACATCTACAGCGAGGCTTCGACTCCCGGAGAAGCAGAGGCGCTGAGGGAGGCTTACATGAACCGTATTAACGAAATCGGGCTAATTTGATCCTTAGAGTGGCATATAGCGCCCGCAATGCTGGGCTTGCCTATCGCCTAAGCCTTAGCATAGACATTGTAGTCTATCTCGGGGAAGATGTTGTTTCTGTATTCAATGTCCGAAAGCCAGCCTTCATCAATAGACTCCCGCCGGATATCCTCATAAAGTTTCGTGAAGCGCCACAAGTGTTCTTTAGTGCGCCTCACTGCGTACGGGACTACGGTCCCTGTCTTCATAATGAACGCCCAGTCGCTGCTCTGAGCCAGTAGTAGCTCCCGGGCTGCCTGGTTCAAGGCGCGTCTTCTCAAACCATCTGATGAGGGATAGGCTTTGGCCAGTTCTGACATTCTTTCCGCTGCTTTATGAAGGTGACGGTAAATCCAGTCGTTGGAACCTTCAAGCCAGACTTCATTATAGCCTTTGTATCCCCAGCTTGAGAGGGACGGCGTGGACACCTGGTTGCGTTGGTATGTGTTAAGGTAATCTCCGGGCGTGATTAACTTGAACACATTCTGGTCATAGGTTACCTTTCTTATCAGGTAATCAAGCCACCGAGGCCCCTCAAACCACCAATGTCCGAAGAGCTCAGCATCGTAGGGCGCGACTACAATGGGTTTTCTGTCCATTACAGACGCCAGGTATTCGATTTGCTTCTCTCTGTTGAACATAAAGTTACCGGCGTGGATCGCAGCTTTTCTCAGTGCGCGTTCCCTGTCATAAGGTTGTTTGTCATGGGTCTTTCCGGTGATTCTGTAGTACTTTATTCCTGTGCTGACACGGGTTCCGCCCGGGTGGATGTATGGCTTTATGTAGTCGTAATCTAGATCATAGCCGATATCCCGATAGAATTCCCGGTAGTCGTAATCTCCCGGATATCCCTCGCGCGCGCTCCAAACTTGCTTGGATGATTCCATATCCCTGCCGAAGGCAGCCACTCCTGACTTGCAGTATACCGGCGCGAATACCCCGTACTTGGGCTGAGGAGACGCAAAAAGCACTCCGTGAGCGTCCAGTATGAAATACCTTATGCCTTCCTGCTTCAGATACTCATCATCACCTGGGTTGAAACCGCATTCAGCAAGCCAAAAGCCTTGGGAGTTACGGTGAAAAGTCCGCCTGTGGTAGTCAACTGCTATCTTCACCTGGGCACGCACTGCTTCACGAGATGTCTCCATAAGCGGGAGGTATCCATGGGTTGCGCAAGAGGTAATGATTTCCAAACAGCCCCTGTCCTGGAGCTCGGCAAGTGCAGCGACCAGGTCGCACTGGTATTCATCGCGGAATATGCGCCTTGCTTCGTGGAACTTCTCCAAGTACATCTGGGCATTTCTATGGAATTCCGGGAGCCAGCGAGTGCGTTCAGTTTCTCTTTCCGCGAGCTCAATAAGACGCTCTATGTGGCGAAGATATCGCTCTTTCAGAAGGCCGTCCTGAAGCATACATGCCAGAGGCGGGGTGAGAGACATTGTTATTCGAAATCTTATTCCTTCGTCAGCCAGGCGTTTGAATGTTTTTATAAGAGGGATATAGGTCTCTGTAATAGCCTCATAAAGCCAGGTTTCCTCAAAGAAATCAGAATGCTCCGGGTGTCTCACGTACGGTAAGTGAGCGTGAAGAACAATGGCAAGGTAGCCCCTTTCATTTCCCATGTTCAAAATCCATCTCCTTATCGTGACCTATTGATGAATAACCGGTCGGAATTACCAGGCGCTATCAGGTATTACCATGTATTACGGGAAAGCCTGGTAGTGATGGAGCGACTCATAGAGGCATCTTTCGATATTGCCTGGATATCTATGACTTGCTCCCCGTCAGGCAGGGCGTACCTTGCCTGGAAAGTTCCGTCCGGACGAAGCTTGACAGGACGTCCTTGAATAGTAAGACATGCGTCAGGTTCAGTAGCTCCGTGGATTATCACTTCTACAAGCGCGTTAAGCCAAAACTCTCTTGGCCTTGGTTGCTGCGCCATCTGAGGGCTGGAAATCTCACTTACGAATTCAGAACCTATGTCTAAGTGCATTCGTTCGGATATTGCAGAGACGATCTCAGGGGATGACGGAATCGCGGTAGGCTTAGGATAGTACCTTTCTATTGCTGAAATCGTCATCCATTCTTCATCAATGACCTCGGAAACGCCGGCTCTGGGAGTCCTGACTGTGTTTGATCTTGATAGACAAACGAAACGGCCGTCATGTCCGATGAGTCCCAGCTCTGCGCAGTATGATCTATTAGGCCGATCAACATTTATGTACCAATTAGTGGCATGTTCGCCAATGTCAATGTTGACACTTCTATGGGAGTTATTGCCGTCAAATTCGATATCAGTCACATCATGCACGCGAAGGGCTTTCCGGGAAGCAAGCCATCCTTCGGGTCCCAACGCCATGGTTACCATATCTGAAATATCTTCAGCAATTTCCCAATATGCGTGGATCCAATACGGGTCGCGCACCATAAGGACTACCCTGGTAGAGCCGTATCCACCGGGAAGCTCATTTTGGCTGTCCCACGCATGTCCGGGAGCTCGCTGGTATTGAATAGGGCTTTCCCCAACATGTAGTTCACGAGGCTCAATGACTTGAATCTCAGGGATAGCCTCTGAGACATGGATTTCCACCGCCTCAGAGGGGCCGGTGCCTTGGCTGAGGCTGTTTTCAGTCGCATTTTCCAAATTCCGCAATCAGGTTACCTCCCCACTGAATTATGTGGACGTTATCATGTGGACACCTCTGTAATAATATCCCTACTGCCGCGTCGGTTTATACTATCGGAATACTGTCAAGGCATATGACTTACACTAAATATGTTCGATTTTGGAAAAGGAGGATGTTCAAATGTCCATTGGGTCGTTTGTGCTTGTTCTCCACAGTCATCTGCCATATTGTAGAAAGGCAGGTGTGTGGCCTTTTGGTGAAGAGTGGGTTTTTGAGGCAATGGCGGAAACGTACATTCCACTGCTGGACATCATAGATTACCTGGCTGATAAGAATGTCCTCGGCAGCTTCACAGTGGGGTTTACACCTGTGTTGCTTGACCAATTACAAGACCCGTACATGCTGCTCCGGTTTGACGAGTATTTGGACACCAAGATTGCTGCAGCAGAAGCTGATATTGCACGATTCGGAGCTGAAAGCGAATGGAGCCTTCAAGAACTCGCCAAATTCTACAGGGATCGGTATGAAGGGGTCAAGAGCAGTTTTCACCTTCGACACAACAAAGACCTGGTAAATGCATTTAAAGCCCTTCAGGACAGAGGGTTAGTTCAGATTCTGGCCGGAGCGGCTACTCATGCATACTTACCGCTTCTCTCCACTGAGAGCTCTATCTACTCCCAACTCAAGCTTGGACATGATGTTTATACCCAAAGTTTCGGACGCCCTCCGCAAGGAATATGGCTGCCGGAGTGCGGGTATCGCCCTCCGTCAGAGTCATCCAGTGTTGACAGGGCTCTCGGGGACTTGGGTTACTCTTGCTTCGTCGTTGATGCTCATGCTATTGAAGGCGGCGCTCCGATAGACGTATACTCAGACAGGGTCTTGAGAAAGCCTGAGGTGCGATCCGCTGCTGCAAAACGGGATTATACCGCCTATCTTCCGTACTTGGTGTCCGGCAGTGATATTGCTGTTCTCGGGCGAAACCAACGCACCGCTTTACAGGTATGGTCTTCAGAATGGGGTTATCCGGGTGACGGCAATTACCGGGAATTTCACAGGCGTGACCCGGTTTCCGGTTTTAGCTATTGGAAAGTCACAAGTCGATTAGTGGATATCTCCGCAAAGGAAGTATACACTCCTGATGCTGCTTTCGGGCGAGCCAAGGAGCATGCTGATCACTTTGTGGGCTTGGTGGAACGGCTCCTCCTGGAGTTCAACGAAGAAACCGGGAAGCAAGGAGTGATCGTAGCCCCGTTTGACGTTGAGCTGTTCGGACATTGGTGGCTGGAAGGCCTTGATTGGTTGAAGTGGACATTGGAAGGCCTGAGCAAGAGTCCCCATGTAGAAGTCTTATCAGCCTCAAGTTACCTGGAGAAACACCCGCCGCATGAAGAGATCGACTTGCTGGAAAGCTCATGGGGTCTAGGAGGAGGCCACTATATCTGGGACAATAATTCAACTAACTGGATGTGGCAAGAAATTCACAATGCCGAAAAGGAAATTGAAGACATAACATTGAAACTAAGTCGTAGAGAGCGACAGGCAGACGATAGCGCATCCCTAAGAGACAGGCTTCTAAGGCAAGCGGCTCGTGAGGCCTTGCTCCTTCAAAGCAGTGATTGGCCGTTTCTTGTTACCACCGAGCAGGCAAGAGATTATGGTGAGAGGCGGTTCCTCGAGCATAAACACAGATTTGAAAGGCTTGCCCATGCTTTGGCCGAGGATGTGATATCGCCCGACATTGTCAGCTACTTAGAGCAGCTTGAGTCCATTGATGCTGTATTCCCTCAGATTGACTTCGCTGTGTTCACGGGAAAGCAGGGATTCCACAGCACGTGTTGAATCTCTTCGCCTGAGGTGATGTTCCGGGGTTCAGCATAGGCCTCGGCGCACATCGCAGGATCGAGGAGGATAATAAATAGATGAAACTTGTAGCAGATCTTCACACCCATACTGTAGCGAGCGGACATGCTTATTGCTCCGTCAATGAAATGGTCCAGGCTGCGGCAGACATCGGACTGGAAATGATTGCAATTACAGATCACGGGCCGAACATGCCGGGCGGGCCACATCTGTATTACTTTGGCAATTTGCGCGTAGTCCCACCTGTGATTGCCGGAGTTCAAGTGCTAAAAGGCATTGAAGCGAACATAGTGGGCCCGTCAGGTGAACTTGATTTGCCCGATTTTATGCTGGCAAAATTGGATATTGTGTTTGCCGGGTTCCACACTCATACAGGTTATGACGACAGCGGAATTTCCAAGAACACCCAGGCGCTGATAGGGGCCTTGGAGAATCCCTATGTAGACGGTGTTGTCCATCCTGGAAATCCTATTTATCCAGTGGACATTAAGGAGGTAGTTTCCGCAGCTAAAGACCTGGGCAAACTCATAGAGATCAACAACGCATCTCTTACTGTCACCAGACTTGACAGTATGGAAAACTGCATTAAGTTTGTGGAAAGCGCAGCAGAATACGGCGCAAAAGTAGTAATTGGCAGTGATGCTCATCACACGTCTTTAGTAGGCACTTTCGACAACGCAATCAAACTCGTGACATCAGTAGGACTTAAGAGCGAGTTAGTGCTAAACACAGATATCAGTAAGATAACTGAATTCCTGTGTAGTAGAAGGAAAGACGATCAATCATGATAATAAAAGGCGCTGACGTACTGACTCCGTATGGCATAACGAAATCCGGGCTTGTCGTGATTGAGGACGGTATTATCGTAAGAATCAGTCATATGGGAGACATATGCCCTGACGCAGAACCCAGGCATGAACATGGGGGCAAGCACAGAGTTGTTGACGGGACCGGCATGACACTGGTACCGGGATTTATTGATATTCATGCCCATGGCGGAGGAGGATGCGATACTCAAGACGGAACTTATGACTCTCTGGAGAGGATGTGCCTTGCCCATGCTGCCCACGGTACCACCGGAATTCTCCCTACGACTATGTCATCTCCTGCTGAAACACTGCTGGAAGTCACAAGATTATTCGGTGACTGCATGGGTAAGAAAGCCCCTTGCGGTGCAGGAATTCTAGGGCTTCATCTCGAAGGGCCGTGGCTCAATCCTGAATGGAAAGGCGCTCAACCCAAAACAGGCATAAGGGACCCTTCCATAGAAGAGCTGGACGAACTCATCGAGGCCTCCTCCGGAAATATCAGGATGATTACTGTAGCGCCGGAGATGCCGGGGGCATTGAATCTTATCGATCATGCGGCAGATTCCGGTATCATAGTCTCTCTTGGGCATTCATCCGCCACATATGACCAGGTTATTGCAGCGGTCGATGAAGGAGCTACCCATGTCACTCACGCCTATAATGCCATGAGCGGACTGCACCACAGGCATCCCGGAATGGTTGGGGCAATGCTCTCCTGTAACAGGCTGACTGCAGATGTGATCCTGGATGGATTTCATATTCATCGCGCTGCTGCTAAGATACTCATGGAGTGCAAGGGCAAGGACGGGCTTGCCCTGATAACAGATGCAACAATGGCTGCAGGTATGCCTGACGGTGAGTATGAACTAGGTGGACAGAGGGTCATCTACCGCGACGGAGCAGTGAGGCTTCCTGACGGGAATCTTGCAGGCTCTGCCCTTACATTGGATAACGCAGTGAGATATGCCATAAGAGAACTTGAGTGTTCCCTGGAAGACGTTATCAGGATGGTTTCGGAAACTCCCGCATGGATATTGGGCATAGATGACAAGAAAGGCAGTGTGGAAGTGGGAAAGGATGCGGATCTTGTTCTGCTCGATGCCAAGCTACAAGTTAGGGCGACTATTGTGTGCGGTAATTTGGTGTATATGTCAGAGGATGTCCCTTGGCAAACCCATGCAGGGTAACAGACTGCCGGGAATCTGCCGGAATCAAGCTGTAAGCCTTTATCAGGGCTTAAGGATGCAATAGGAGGCGATAGCGTGAAAGTCATAGTTGCAGATGACTATGAGATTATGAGTAGAGAAGCGGCTAAGGTTGTGGCTGCCGAGATAAGAAAAAAACCTGACAGTGTCTTTGCATTGCCTACAGGTGGAACCCCGTTTGGCTTGTATGCGGAGCTAATCAGGATGCACAAAGAAGATGGGTTGGATTTTTCCCGTGTTTCCACGTTTAACCTTGATGAGTACATAGGCCTTCCTGACGGTCACGAATCGAGCTATAGCTTTTATATGTATGACAGGTTCTTCAATCATGTGAATGTAAGCCGGGACAAGATCCATATTCCTCGCGGGCTTGCAAAAGATCCTGAGGAGGAAGCAGCTACATATGAATGGGCGATTAAAAGGGCAGGCGGAATTGATTTTGCCGTGCTTGGTATAGGGCGTAACGGGCATATCGGTTTTAACGAGCCCAAGACGGAATTTGGATCTCTTACTCGTCCTATTTACCTTGCTAAGAGGACTATTGAAGCTAACGCAAGGTTCTTTGACGGGGATCCTGACTCTGTGCCGAGGCAAGCGATCTCTATGGGGATTAGGACGATAATGAATGCCCGCAAGGTTATTCTATTAGCCAGTGGCCCTGAAAAGTCCCGCGCTATCAATCAGACTATACACGGCCCGGTGACAGAGATGGTTCCCAGTTCAGTCTTACAGCTTCATCCCGATTGCACTTTCTTCCTGGACAGAGATGCTGCAGGCGAGCTGAAGCCGTCACCTAATGGTTTCATCCCGGGATCCGGCACAAGGAGTATGGTATACTAAGTGTGTTGAGCTGGGGTTCTTATTCTTGATCATGGCCGGCTGAAAGCTGGCAAGGGGCGGAGGGGTTTGACATTGCATGAAGAGCGATTTGTAATTATTACAGGGTTTTCAGGGGCAGGCAAGAGTGAGGCAGTGCGCGCATTTGAAGATCTTGGCTTCTTCTGTGTAGATAATCTTCCGCCGACATTGATTCCGAAGTTCGCTGAACTTGCGGCACAATCAGAAGGCAAGATCGATAAAATAGCCTTAGTAGTAGACATAAGAAGTCGCGAGTTTTTCGATAAGCTATTTACTGCATTGGATGCCCTGGAGGAAATGGGTGTCGGATATGAGATCTTGTTTCTTGAGGCATCTGATGAAGCCCTGGTGCGAAGGTTTAAGGAGACTCGCAGGCGCCATCCCCTTTCTGCGGAAGGCGGCATTATTGAGGGGCTCAGCGAAGAGCGTCGAAAACTTGAGAAGGTCCGTGAGAAGGCTTCACGTATCATAGATACATCGAACATTACTCCCAAACAGCTTCGTGAACGAATTGCGGCAGGTTTTGTCAAATTGAGTTCGGAGAAGGGAATTGATCTCGTTGTGGTGTCATTTGGGTTCAAGCATGGCATCCCCATAGACGCGGATCTTGTCTTTGACGTAAGGTTCCTGCCGAATCCCCATTATGTAGAGGCTTTGCGCTCGCTTACGGGGGAATCCGAAGCAGTCAGAGAGTATGTGTTCCGTTCCCGGGTGACCACTGCGTTTCTTAGTAAGCTTTTTGACCTTATGACGTTTCTTTTGCCACAATACACGAAGGAAGGGAAGGCTCAACTTATAGTCGGAATAGGATGTACGGGAGGGAGACATCGTTCGGTTGCGATTGCCAATCGTCTTACCGGCTTTTTGAAGGATCAAGGATACAACGTGACAGTGGAACATAGGGATAAGGACATTCCGGAAAGGCTGGCCGAGTAGGAGAGGTAGTGTAATGATCACTGTCAGGAAACTATATCCTCACTTGGATTTAAAGAAATGGTCTGTGATATTTTCAGTCGGAGTAGGGTTGACCATAGCAGGCGCCATATCTCTTTCACACAGATGGATGCCTGGCCTTACCATGTGCCTTGTAGGAGTGGCGATGATTACTTTTTCTGCCGTAATGGTCGTCAGATTAGTCATCAAGACTCTTGCGCCGGACTACGGCGATCGCGTTGTGGAGACTCTGCACAGGCGGTATGAGCTTGGGCTTGGCCCAAAGATTGTGGTAGTGGGCGGTGGCACCGGTTTATCTACGCTGCTTAGGGGCCTTAAAGAGTTCACGGGAAACCTAACCGCCATAGTTACAGTGGCTGATGACGGAGGGAGTTCAGGCAGACTTAGAAAGGAAATGGGCGTGCTTCCTCCGGGCGATATCCGCAACTGCCTCGTTGCGCTTGCCGATTCCGAGCCTCTTATGGCTCGTCTTTTTGAGTACAGGTTTCCTGAAGGTGATCCCACAGGACTGGGAGGGCATACGTTCGGGAATCTCTTTATTGCAACCATGTCCGCTATCACCGGTGATTTCGAAGAGGCAGTGAAAGAATCCAGTAGGGTATTGGCAGTACGGGGCCGAGTGCTTCCTCCTACTTTGGAGGATGTGATCCTCGTCGCCCAGTGTCAAGGCGGAGATGTAGTATATGGTGAATCCACCATTGGGAAGTGTGGGGCACGTATTGAGAAGGTATCCCTTCAACCCGGGAATCCCCATGCGCTTCCCGAGGCCATTCAAAGCATTTCTGAGGCGGATGCAATAGTCTTGGGGCCGGGAAGCCTGTTCACCAGCGTGATTCCTAATTTGCTCGTCGCCGGAATCAGAGACGCGATTCAAGAGAGCAGTGCGCCAAGGATATATGTCTGTAATGTCATGACTCAACCAGGAGAAACCGACTGCTTCACTGCTGCGGATCACGTAAAAGCCATAATGGATCATGCAGGGAGAGGGATTATCGACTATGTTTTGATAAACTTGGGTGGCATCCCTCCGAAGCTGGCCGAGAAGTACAGCCTGGAAGGGGCTTATCCAGTCAAAGTTGACAGAGACAGACTCAAGCCTTTTGGGATCAGGATCATAGAAGAAGATCTCGTGTCTAACATGGACTATGCCAGACACGATCCTCTGCGCCTGGCTGAAGCCGTGCTCAGGATTGTCTCAATGGACGGCAAATCACAGAGAACGAGAGTCAGTTGATTCAGCTGAACGTCGTGATAATACGCCATATTGCCACTGATGACAAAAACGCGACTAAGTCTGCCAGAAGGCCCGCTATCAGTGAATGCCTGGTTTTCTTTATCCCAACTGCACCGAAGTATACAGTGATGACATAGATTGTGGTCTCAGAACTTGCTTGCATCGTAGAGGCCATTCTGCCTATGACAGAATCAGGTCCGAATTTCCGGATGAGGTCTATTGTGACTTCCAATGCACCGGTTCCGGACAAAGGCCTGATGAGCGCTAATGGCAAGAGTTCCGAAGGCATACCTAACTGTCCTGATACGGGAGAGAGAATCTGCGTCAATATGGACAATGCGCCTGATTCCCGAAAAATCCCAATTGCCACAAACATGCCTACCAGAAAAGGAATTAACCTCACTGCAACGGCAAACCCGTCTTTTGCGCCTTCTATGAACGTTTCGTATATCTTTACCTTTTTTATGTATCCTGCCACGCAGATAGCTGCAATCATAAGGGGTATCACAAGGTTCGAGGCGAAGGTAACAGCCTTTATCAGCATAGCTGGATCCTCCTTATGCTCGCCAAATTCTCGACGCTCCCTCACACAAGCACCTGATGACTGAGTATTCTTAAGACTAGGACATGACCTATACGGCGAAGAGGGTTGGAGATTTTGAGCAACCTTCTTAATGACCCCTAGATACACGGCTGAAAAACCTGTCAGCAAGTATGGCGACAAAGGTGGCAAGAACGTTCATGAGAATAATGGGCATGACCACCTCTGCCGGGTTATAGGAATTATACTGCGTTCGAATAGCAATTACCGTAGTAGGCACAAGGGTGATTCCTGCGGTGGAAATCGCGACAAAAGTGCACATTGCGTCACTGGGCACATCTCTCTCCTCGTTGAGGGACGCGAGTTCTTCCATGGCTTTTAGGCTTAACGGAGTCGCGGCGTTACCCATACCAAGGAGATTTGCAGCCAGACTCATGGTGATCGCAGCAAGCGCAGGATGATCGTCAGGCACTGAAGGGAAAAGCAATCTTGCCGCAGGCGCGAAGAGCTTCGCAAGCCACCGTGTGAGTCCTGCGGATTCCGCGATTTTCATTAGGCCGCTCCACATGGTCATGATGCCGATAAATCCAAGACAAATGTTCACAGCTCGGTTTGCACTTTCAATAGCAGCTGTGGTTACGGCAGCGGATGTGCCGGTAGCAATCCCCGTAAGCACACCAAGGACAATCAGTGTGAGCCAAATGCCATTTATCATTTTGGACATCCTCCGTTTTTGTTCTAGCCGGACCTGTACAGGCCGTATCTTACATACCTATATTCCGAAGGAGAGGCGGATTATTACTATAAGAGATCCCTTTCCTTGTGATAGAATTAGGTTAGGTGATGCCAGGAATGTTCCATACGGAGACAAAAGGCGAGCTTGCACGTATGATGCCTGAAAGTGAGTGTTGTGTGCTCTCTGAGCTCTCGGCAATTGCCAGGAGTTGCGGTAGAGTAGAGATACGGCAGAAGGACGGCGGATCTGATTCGGTGTTTGAAATCAGAACTGAAAGCGCAGCTTCCGCCCGTAAAATAATGGCACATGTCCGTAGTGTTTTCAAATTCAAGCCAAAAGTAAGGTTCACCCATCGAAGGGGTAGACGTTCAAGGAACCAGTACACTGTTGAACTGCCGTATAATACAGAAACTCTTGAGGTGCTTCAGGAGCTTGGTGTGGTGTCGCAGAAGAAAGACGGTGTTACTCTTAGGAACGGTGTCCCGTGGCACCTCCTTACCAGGCAGTGTTGCCTCAGGACGTACCTTCGCGGGGTTTTTCTTGCAAGAGGATATGTGCAAAACCCGGAAAAAGAGTACCATATGGAGTTTATGACGGATAGTCTGGACCACGCAAAAGGAATAGTGCGTGTGGCTGAATCTTTCAACGTAACGCCTAAGATTGTGGAGCGCAAGAAGAGGTACATGGTTTATGTCAAGGGAGGCGACGATGTAGCTCAGTTGCTTCGGGTTATGGGCGCTCACTCTGCAGTGCTTACCTTGGAAAGCGTAAGGGTGCTAAGAGGTGTGCGCGGGGATGTGAATCGAGTGGTAAACTGCGAAACCGCTAACGTGACAAAGGCGGTAGACGCAGGCCTCGCCCAGGTAGAGGCTATACAAAAGATTAATGAGGTTATCGGGTTAAGGTCGCTGGCCCCGGGACTTCAGGAAATCGCAGAACTCAGGTTGGCTAACCCTGAGATGACTCTGAGAGAACTCGGGCAAATGTTGTCTCCACCCATCAGTAAATCCGCTGTAAATCACAGAATGAGAAGGCTTATCCATCTGGCAAAACGCCTAAACGGTAAAGCAGGATAAGATTTCCGTCGGGATTCTGCAAAGGAAATCTTTCAGCCTTCTCGAATACTGTAACGTAGGGGGTGACATGTGGTGAAGATTGGTTATGAGATGAGTCTTAAGCAAGTTCAGAAGCTGGTGATTACTCCTGAGCTTCGTCAGGCCATAACCATTCTTCAATTGCCCTGGATGGAGCTGGAACAGTATATATCTGAAGAAATGCTTGAAAACCCTCTTTTGGAGTTCAAAGAGAAAGATGAAGAGAGGGGCCCTGATTCAGCTGATATCCAAGAGCAAGATGAGTTGTCCCCGAACGAAGCTGAAGAAAAGACGAATCATGATATAGATTGGCAACTCTATTTTGAAGACGCAAGTGATATTGGGTACGTAGCTCCTCGGGAAAGTCGTGATGAGCCCGAGGTATCATTTGAGTCTTTCATTAGTTATGTAGGGACTTTTCATGATTATCTTATGTTTCAACTACACATTTCATCCCTTGGCGAGGACCGGATGAAAATTGGCGCTCTCATTATCGGTGGGATCGATGATGATGGCTACCTTCGCATGAAGATTTCTGAAGTCGCAGCTATGGCCGGCGTTTCTTGTGCTGAGGCAGAGAAGGTCCTTGGCGTGATTCAGCAGTTTGACCCTGTAGGTGTTGGCGCCAGGACCCTTGAAGAATGTCTCCTAATCCAGTTGGAGACCTTAAAGGCCACTGACAGTCCATCTGGCAGGCTGGAACTGGCAGAGAAATTGATAAAAGAGCACCTGGATGACGTAGCCCAAGGCGGGATGGTTAAGATCGCAGAGGCGCTGGAAGTAGGGGTTCTGGAAGTCCAGGATGCGTGTGATTTAGTAAGGACTCTCGATCCTAAGCCGGGACGGCAATTCGGAGGTGAACGCGGGCCGGCCTATATAGAGCCTGACGCAAGCATAGAGAGGGTCGGAGGAGAGTATGTTGTCACAGTCCACGACGTATCCGCTCCACGCCTTAGCATAAATCCTTTATACCGGAAGATGTTGAGTCAAGTAGACTGCCAACAGGACGGAGCTGTAGATTACGTAAAATCTAAGCTTAACTCGGCCCTATGGCTTATACGAAGTATCGAACAGCGCAGGCAGACTTTGCAGAAAGTCATAGAGTGTATTGTCAAGTTCCAGCGTGATTTCCTAGACAGGGGTGTCAAGCACCTGAGGCCTTTGACACTGGAGGATGTAGCTCGCGAGATCGGAGTGCATGAATCCACGGTAAGCAGAGCCACTCAAGGAAAGTACGTTGCGACTCCAAGGGGCACGTTTGAGTTGAAGTTCTTCTTTACAAGCGGGATTCCGACAGTATACGGTAAAGGCGCTTCCAGCGAGAGCGTAAAAAAGATGATCCGTGAGATAATTGAAGGCGAGGATCCGAAGAAACCCTTCAGTGACAGGGTTATCAGTGAAATGCTACGCGAGCAAGGAATTATAATTTCCCGCCGGACAGTGGCAAAGTATCGCGAAGAGGAACGGATAGCCGCATCTACCTTAAGAAAGAGATTTTGCTAGGATTAGAAGGAATTTAAAGTGATAAAGCGAATACACTATAGAAGGAAATGGCACTTTTTATTTTACCCGAAGCGGGACAATATTTATTATGCCGGGACAAATGGCGTCCCATAGGATAGGTATTTATTTCTAAGTGTCCGGCGGACAGTGCTTCGAATTCATGTGAGAGAGGTTCATCCTGATGGACAGATTCGTGAGCTTGCAAAGGAAAATAGCACCCGAAATTGCCAGGCTCCTCGACATACGTTACTCAATTCTACGTCATGTCCACTTTTATCAACCTATAGGGAGACGGACTCTTTCTCAGCAACTTACAGTCAAAGAACGTGCAGTGCGGAGCGAATTGGAGTTTCTGAGGAGGCAAGGGTTTGTGTCAGTAAGCTCCTCAGGTGTTACCCTGACTCAAGATGGTGAGGTCATATTCCAAGAGTTAGGACAATACGTCAGGGAGTTGAGGGAGTTCGCCAGGCTGGAGCAGTTGTTGGAACGCCTATTGCCAATACGGAAAATCGTGGTTGTAGCCGGAGACTCCAGGCGTGACCCTGCTGTCAAGAAGGATATGGGCAGAGCGGTTGTCCGGATCCTAAGGGAAATCGTTGAAGACGGGGATATTATCGCAGCAGGCGGGGGAACTACAATGGTAGAGGTGGCAAAGGCGATAGTCCCGTCGGGGTGGCCAAAGCATATTACCGTGGTCCCTACGAGAGGCAGCCTCGGGGAGGAGGTTGAGATACAAGCGGATTCCATTGCAGTTGAAATGGCTAAGCTGCTCGGAGGAACCTATCGAGTGCTGAATGTGCCTGACGATCTTCATCCTGAGACAATATCGAGAATCATAAATGAGCCACGCATAAAGGAGATTTTGGAGCTTATCAAGACAGCCAGGATTGTTATTCATGGTGTGGGAACCCTAGAAGAGATGGTAAAAAGGCGTAACATACCTAGGGAGGAAATGGAGACCTTAGAATCGTTAGGCGCTGTAGCGGAAATGTTCGGATATTACTTTGATAAAGACGGAAACATGGTTTATTACACTCCCAGTATGGGTATTCGTCCTGAGGATCTCCAGGGCAAAAAGACTATTTCGGTCGCAGGTGGCGCTAATAAGGCCCAGGCATTACTTGCAGTGGTCAAGCGCTACTCTCGTGAAGCTCTCGTCATAGACGAGGCTGCAGCCTTAAAAATAATGGAAATCGAAGACAGGGGGAAAGAGAAATGGCAGTAAAGATCGGAATCAACGGGTTTGGAAGAATAGGTAGGTTGGTGTATAGGGCGGCTTATGAGAATAAGAACGTGGAGATTGTGGCTATCAATGATCTGGCTGACGCGAAGACTAACGCTCATCTTCTAAAGTATGATTCTGTCCACGGCACGTTTCCCGGGAATGTAGAGATGAAAGACGGGAACATAGTGGTTGACGGCAAGGTAGTCAAAGTCTTATCTGAAAGAGACCCTCAAGCTATCCCGTGGCGCGAAATGGGTGTGGATATTGTAGTAGAGTCTACAGGTGTATTCACCGCAGCGGACAAGGCAAGCGGCCATCTCACAGCAGGCGCGAAAAAGGTTATCATTACAGCGCCTGCCAAGGGAGACGCTTTCACTGTTGTAATGGGCGTAAATGAAGGAAGCTATGACCCGGCTAAGCATCACGTCGTGTCAAACGCGTCATGCACGACAAACTGTCTGGCCCCGGTTGCTAAGGTCCTCAACGATAATTTCAAGATTATCAAAGGCCTTATGACGACAGTCCACGCTTACACAAATGACCAGCATACACTTGATCTCATGCACAAGGACTTGAGACGCGCGAGGGCAGCAGCGCTTTCGATTATACCTACGACGACCGGCGCGGCTCGGGCAGTAGCCAAGGTATTGCCTGAATTAGAAGGAAAGCTCAATGGTTTTGCCATGAGGGTTCCTACGCCCAACGTGTCAGTGGTTGACCTTGTTGTGAATGTAGAGAAGTCCACGAGTGTGGAAGAAGTAAATGCTGCGTTCAAGAAGGCGGCTGAAGGCGAGCTTAAGGGTGTCCTCGAGTACACAGAAGAGCCTCTGGTATCGAAGGACTTTAACGGTAACCCGCATTCTGCAATTGTTGATGCATTGTCAACAATGGTGATGGACGGCAACATGGTAAAAGCTATTGCCTGGTATGACAATGAATGGGCATACTCCACTCGTGTCGTGGATCTGGCTCTGTTCATGGCCAAGAAAGGGCTATAAGCCGGTCTGCTGCAGTGTCAGTTGCTCGGTCCAGATAGGCGCAAGGAGTGTGATGGCTTCATGGCCAAGGCCACAGTAAGAGATATCGACGTAAAAGGGAAGCGTGTACTGGTAAGGGTAGACTTCAATGTCCCGTTGGACGCTGAAAGAAACATTACAGATGACACGCGTATCAGGGCTGCCCTTCCAACTATTAAGTATCTTTTGGAACGCGGTGCAAGAGTGATACTTGCATCTCACCTAGGACGGCCAAAGGGGCAGCGTAAAGAGGAATTCAGCCTCGCTCCGGTTGCGAGGAGGCTCGAAGAACTGCTGGGGCAACCTGTCAGCAAACTTGATGATTGTGTCGGACCACAGGTTGAAGCCGGAGTTCGCGCTATGAAGGACGGGGATGTGATCCTCCTTGAGAATCTAAGGTTTCATAAAGAGGAGGAGGCAAATGACGAGGGATTTGCGAAGGCCCTGGCCTCTTTAGCTGATACATATGTGAATGACGCATTCGGTGCTGCTCATCGTGCCCATGCGTCCACTGCGGGAGTCGCAGAGTTTGTGCCCGGAGTCGCCGGATTCCTCATGGAGAAAGAGATTGAGGTCATGGGGAAGGCGCTGTCTGTGCCTGAGAGGCCTTTCGTTGCGATTCTAGGTGGCGCGAAGGTCAAGGATAAGGTAGGCGTTATCTCGAATCTTATCGAGAAAGTGGATTCACTGATAGTCGGCGGGGGCATGGCCTATACTTTCCTGAAAGCACAAGGCCTTGAAATCGGCAAGTCCATTGTTGATGAAGAGAAATTGGACTTGGCCAAGGAGCTTATGGAGAAGGCAAAGGCTAAGGGGGTCAAGTTCCTCCTGCCTGTTGATGTAGTCGTAGCTGACAAGTTCGCTGAGGACGCCGACATCAAGGTAGTCGACGTAAGCGAGATCCCCTCTGATTGGCAGGCTCTCGATATCGGTCCAAAGACGCGAGAGGCCTTTGCCCGGGAAATCGCAGATGCTAAGACAGTGGTATGGAACGGGCCAATGGGCGTGTTCGAGATGAAACCTTTTGCGGAAGGAACCAGGCGAATTGCAAAAGCGCTTGCAGATTCCCGGGCAGTGACAATAGTCGGTGGCGGAGACTCGGCTGCTGCTATTTCAGAGATGGGGTTTGCAGATAAGATGACCCATGTTTCCACAGGAGGCGGCGCGTCTCTTGAGTTCCTTGAGGGCAAGGTCCTTCCTGGTGTCGCTGCGCTTAAAGATAAGTAGGTAGGGGTGAGAAACCTTTGCGGATGCGCATTATTGCAGGAAATTGGAAGATGTACAAGACTGTGGATGAGGCCGAGGCACTGGTTAACGACTTAAAAGGTCTGGTTAGGGACGCGAGCGGCGTAGAGATAGTAGTATGTCCTCCGTTCACCGCCCTTGGCGCGGTTCGCGACGCGCTTCGGGGCAGTAATATCGAGCTTGCAGCCCAAAACATGCATTGGGAGGATGAAGGGGCTTTCACAGGTGAAGTATCCGCTGTTATGCTCAGGAATCTAGGATGCATGTATGTGATTTTAGGACACTCTGAGAGGAGAACTTATTTCGGTGAGACTGATGAGAGTGTCAACAGAAAGGTAAAGTCAGCGCTATCGAACGACCTTCTTCCCATAATCTGCGTTGGAGAGACCTTGAAAGAGCGGGAGGAAGGCAAGACTGAAGAGGTTGTGACAAGGCAGACAAAGGCAGCGCTCGATGGCATAAAGACGAGCGGGGCAGAGCGTATTGTCATAGCCTATGAGCCTGTTTGGGCAATAGGAACAGGCCGCACTGCGTCCGCTGATGAGGCAAACAGGGTGATCCGGATTATACGAAGCACTGTAGCTGAGGTCTTCAATTCCAGGATCGCCGGTGAGGTCAGAATACAGTACGGCGGGAGCGTAAAGCCTGGCAATGCCGGCGAATTGTTCAGTCAATCAGACATAGACGGAGCGCTTGTAGGCGGCGCCAGCTTAAATGCGTCTGATTTTGCAGCCATAGTGAAAGCTTGACTTGGGAGATGCCGGATTGGAGAGCGTATGCCGGCATCTTTGCCAAGACCTTGGAAGGGGGTAGTCAGATGACAATTGTTGTAGATGTATATGCACGAGAGATCCTGGATTCCCGAGGAAATCCAACAGTAGAAGCTGAGGTTACCTTGGCTGACGGGAGTGTAGGGCGCGCAGCTGTGCCTTCCGGGGCTTCCACCGGTTCATACGAGGCGCTTGAACTTCGTGACGGTGATAAGCATCGTTATGGCGGAAAAGGCGTGGAGAAGGCAGTTGCCAACATCAATGATACGATTGGGCCGGAACTGGAAGGGTTTGATGCCACTGAGCAAATGGAAATAGACAACCTCATGATAGAGCTGGATGGCACGCCCAATAAGGAGAAGCTAGGTGCAAACGCGATTCTTGCAGTGTCACTTGCGTGTGCTAAGGCTACTGCAGAATCCCTTGGGCTCCCGTTGTATCGCTATATCGGAGGGACGTGGGCGCATGTCTTGCCTGTGCCTCTCATGAACATCCTAAATGGCGGAGCTCATGCTGACAATAATGTGGATATTCAGGAATTTATGATAGCGCCTGTCGGTGCTGTCACATTCCGAGAAGCCCTTCGTATGGGGGCTGAGGTCTTTCACAGCCTTCGCGGTGTGGTCAGGAAGAAGGGCCTGAATACGGCAGTCGGAGATGAAGGAGGCATAGCCCCTAATCTCAAATCTAACGAAGAAGCTTTGGATCTAATAGTGAACGCCATAGAAGTTGCAGGTTACAAGCCAGGTGAAGATGTCCTAATAGCCCTGGATGCTGCAGCATCTGAAATGTACAGGGAAGGCGTCTATGTTTTTGAAGGTGAAGGAGCAAAACGCACAAGTGACGAGATGGTAGGATTCTGGACTGACCTTGTTGGCAGATATCCTATCATATCTATTGAGGACGGTTTTGCCGAAGATGACTGGGACGGCTGGAAGAAGATGACTGAAGCAATTGGCGATCGTGTGCAAATCGTCGGTGATGATCTCTTTGTCACCAATACCGAAAGGATCGAGAGAGGCATCAAGGACGGGGTTGCCAATTCAGTCCTCATCAAGGTGAACCAGATTGGTACCCTCACTGAGACTCTGGCTGCAATTGATATGGCGCAGAGGGCTGGGTATACTGCTGTGGTATCTCATCGTTCCGGTGAGACCGAAGATGTAACCATAGCCCATATTGCGGTTGCCACAAACAGCGGTCAAATAAAGACCGGCGCCCCTTCTCGCACAGACAGAGTAGCGAAGTACAATGAACTTCTCCGGATCGAGGATCTGTTGGATGAGGCTTCGCGGTACGCAGGGCGCGGCGGGTTTCGGGTGTAGCTTGCGAATGAATCTCGGATCGGAGCGCAGGGCGCTGTTTTCTTGAGCTAAACAACGGTAGGGCAGCGCCCCAACGCTCCTTTGGACGTCCTGGGATACGGTGACATTACAGAACCTGAGCAAGGAAGCGCCGGAACTCAGTTAGGGGATGAAAGCCCAAAGTCAACCAATGAACTGAGCTATGACTCATAAGCAATGTAACTGCCATATTATGTAGTTCTGACCGTGCCTTGCTGGTTTCAGTCGCGTGTGTTAGAATTTATGGTAGTTTGCTGATAGGTTTCCTCTTAAGCAGAATGTATTGGGGGTGACGCTCCTTGCACACAGGTCTTATAGTGTTTCAATTTGCCATATCCATAGCGCTCATTGCCGTAGTGCTCCTCCAACCAAGTAAAGGCGAAGGACTGGGGTCAATCGGAGGCGGAGGACGGCTGTTTTTCTCTAAGAACAAGAAAATGGAAGACTTTCTAAGCAAGATGACTTCTGTGGTGGCCGTGCTATTCTTGGTGTCCTCAGTGTTACTGACTGTGATAAGGTAAGTATCGCTTGCCCATTTGACGCGCCAAGATAAGATGAGAAGAGAGAAGCAGTTCGTATTATCTCCGAAGAACGAGTACGATGTAATCGTAATGATGTGATTTACGATGTGATCGTAACGATGTGATTATTTAGAGGTGAGTATTCAATGACATCCATCGGTGCGTCTTCCATTTTGTACGCAACGTTAGCAGGTGGTATAGGACTTCTTTTTGTAATTTATCTTGTGCAGTATGTTATGAAAAAGGATCCGGGGGATGACAGAATTCAAGAGTTGTCAGGCGCCATATATGAAGGCGCAATGGCTTTCTTGAGGCGGGAGTATAAAGTCGTTCTAGTTTTTATTGCTGTTCTTTTCGTAGTTCTTCTATTCGCTATTAATACACACACTGCAATCGCCTTCTTAGTGGGAGCGATCACATCAGTTTCTGCGGGATACGTAGGGATGAAAATAGCTACAGCTGCCAACGGGAGGACTACCCAGGCTGCAACCGGCGGTTTCAACGAAGCTCTGAGAGTGGCGTTTCCCGGTGGCGCAGTCATGGGGATGTATGTAGTGAGTATCGGGCTGTTTTCTCTGTCCCTTGTGTACTACATAATGGCGAATTTGCCAGGCGGAGATGTGTTCTCTGCGGTAGAATTGATATCCGGATTCAGTATGGGCGCGAGCCTTGTGGCCCTATTCGCAAGGGTTGCAGGAGGTATATATACTAAAGCGGCCGATGTCGGCGCAGACCTTGTAGGAAAAGTAGAGAAAGGCATTCCTGAGGATGATCCAAGAAACCCGGCAGTTATCGCTGACCTTGTAGGCGATAATGTAGGGGACGTAGCAGGGATGGGAGCTGACCTTTACGAGTCCTACGTTGGCGCAATTGTATCTGCTCTTGTTATTGCCACCGCAACCGGTCTGTCCGGCCCTGACAGCTTTAAGAAAATCATGTTTGCCTTTGGTTTGGCCGGTATGGGGATTATCGTTTCCATTATTGGAACGTTCTTTGTCAGAACCGGTGAAACAGAAGGGGACCCGGGGGGAGCTTTGCGGACCGGTACGTTCGTCAGCGCCGGGTTAGCGATTATCGGGGCTTTCTTGTTGAGCAAGTATTACTATGGCGAGCTTAGCGTGTTTTGGGCAGCGTTATTCGGTCTCTTGTCAGGAATGGTTATTGGACAGATCGCTGAAAAGTACACATCCGGAAAGGCAGTGGAAGATCTTGCGGAGACATGCCGTACCGGAGCTGCTACGAACATTATCGGCGGATTTGCTTTGAGTATGCGTAGCACAGTGGTTCCTCTTATTTTCATCGCTCTTTCTACACTGATTTCATTCTATACAGCAGGTTTCTACGGTATAGCCATTGCAGCCTTAGGCATGCTTTCTACCGCAGGTATGACAGTGTCTGTGGACGCATACGGACCCATATCGGATAACGCAGGCGGGATTGCTGAGATGGCCCAAATGCCGCCACAGGTTCGAGAAGTAACTGACTCTTTGGATGCTGCAGGGAACACTACTGCAGCTATTGCCAAAGGTTTTGCAATCGGGTCTGCTGCCCTGACAGCACTTGCTCTCTTCTTTGCATACGTTCACGCAGTGCAGCTTGATGTCATAGACCTGTTGAGCGCTAAGGTCGTGGCAGGTATTTTTATCGGTGCAATGGTGCCATATATCTTTGCTTCAGCAGTCATGAGCGCTGTGGGACGTGCCGCGTTTAAAGTCGTTGAAGAAGTCAGGAGGCAATTTGCGGAGATTCCCGGTCTCATGGAAGGCACAGGGAAGGCGGATTATGCACAGTGCGTAGACATTACTACTGCCGCTGCGCTCCGTGAAATGGTAGGCCCGGGACTTGTAGCAGTGCTAATTCCTCTTTTGATCGGGATATTCCTGGGTCCTGAAACCCTGGGAGGTGTTCTGGCAGGAGCATTGGCAACCGGTGTGCCTTTGGCAATTCAGCTTGCCAACGCAGGCGGCGCCTGGGACAATGCTAAGAAGTATATAGAAGCGGGTAATCTCGGAGGCAAGGGTACGCCTATCCATGCTGCTGCAGTCATTGGCGACACAGTAGGGGATCCTTTTAAGGATACTGCTGCGCCGGCCATGAATATCTTGATCAAGTTGATGACTGTAGTAGCGCTTGTTTTCGCCCCGCTAATCTTACATCTAAATGGAATTGTCGGGTTCTTCTAATGCATGATTTAGGATTTCTGCCTAAGATGAACCAGATTGAAATGTAGCTTGAAACGCATGCCTCGGGTCGTTGGCCCGGGGCATGTTGTCGTTTTGTCTCGGTGGGCGGCGGCGTCAGGCAGGATGCGCGAAGACGCAAGGCGAAAATAACTTAATTCGATATTATTGAGGGGGCGTTAAAGATGAACAGGGAAGATGCGCTGAAACTTGTTAAGCAGCATGTCAAAACGAGGAATCTGATAAAACATATGCTGGCGACCGAGGCGGTTATGGCATCTTTGGCAAAGCGCCTTGGTGAAGATGAGGAAAAGTGGGCGCTAGCCGGCCTACTCCATGACATTGACTATGACAAGACTTCAGATGATCCGGATCGCCACAGCTTAGTCGGGGGTGAACTCCTAGAGGAGCTCGGGGTTGATGAAGACATCGTTTATGCGGTTAAGGCTCACAATGAATGCCACGGGCTTCCTCGAGAGTCACTTCTGGACAAGGCGCTGTGGGCAGTCGACCCGTTAACCGGGCTATTGGTGGCTGCTGCGCTTATCCATCCTGAGAAGAAATTAGGTGCCATAGATGTTGGTTTTGTAATAAACAGATTCAAAGAATCCTCATTTGCCCGAGGAGCAAACAGGGACCAGATGAAGTCTTGTTCAGAATTAGGACTTGCTCTCGA
>DUVA01000067.1 GCA_012841305.1 Bacillota bacterium
AAATACGCAGCTCTTAATAGAATACCTTCTTCGATGACATCCAATCATGCACCAAGTTGAGGGTTTCGCCGAATCTCTGGAAATGGACAATCTCTCTTTCGCGTAAGAATCTTAATGTGTCTGTAACATCCGGGTCATCTGAAAGGTTGATGAGATACTCGTAAGTCGCGCGAGCCTTCTGTTCCGCTGCCATGTCCTCATGGAGATCCGCGATTGGATCCCCTTTTGACTGAATATATGTCGCTGTCCAAGGAGCGCCTGCAGCGTTCACGAAATAGAGGGCTTTATCATGATCAGCATAGTACGGGTCCAAGCCTGCAGCCTTGATCTGCTCTACTGTAGCGTTGCGTATTAAGTTATAGACAAGGGTTGCGACAATCTCCATATGCGCCAGTTCTTCTGTGCCGATGTCAGTCAGAACTGCTTTCGCCTGGGGTATTGGCATAGTGTAGCGCTGCGTCAAGTACCTTAAGGATGCAGCAAGTTCACCGTCAGGCCCGCCATATTGAGTAATGACGTCTTTTGCAAGTCGAGGATTGGTGCTGGACACCCTCGCAGGATATTCAAGCTTCTTCTCGTATATCCACATTACTTTCACTCCTCCCCATAAAGCTCAAAGCCTTTAAAGTTGACTTCCCACGGCCATGGGCTCTCAATCCAGCGCCATGTGTTCCCTTGATTCAGTCCGAATCCGAAGTTCATGAGAGGGCCGTACCGGGCTTCGAACTCTGCTTTTGCTTTCATGAGCTCCTGTGAGACTGCGGCAAAGTCGGTAAGCGCGCAGCTATCATCAGGATGTGTGTCCAAGAACAAGTTGAGATCAATAGCTGCGAATTCCAGCTCCATGATTCTTAAGAGGGCACACTGTCTGTTATCCATTGTCATCCCCCCGTCCGGAAACTTGGGCATCCGTTCCTGACCTCTCTGGCTTGTATGGCCTGATCAGTTCCTGAAAGATCGTGCCTTTCCGCAAGCCTTCTTGGGGACTGAGCACTTTCTGATAACGCTCGGGCATTATATACGCTCTGGCAAGTTCCCAGGCGGGTAACCCGGCAGATACCTCTGTTTCAGGGTTTTCCGTAGACTTTTTAGTTTCTTCCGGCATTCTTATTACCTCCTGAATCGAGTTGACAGAATCAACTATGTCGACAATCGGCAAAGGCCGATATCAGCCCTGTTTTAACAGAACAGGATATCCCTTTGCCAATTGACTCCTGTGACAATGTATTCAGGGATGTCCGTAAGGGTTAGTCACATATCCCCATTATATTGAGGGATTTGCCAAACAAGGGATTGACAGGAGACAGAGTATTTTGTATTATTGATATGGGAACATATGTTTGGGGGTGTCGAAGATGTCTGCCACGATGCCGGCATTGTTCGCCGAAAATGCGCATCCTTTGGAGAAACTACAGAATAGAAGGTCAGGCTCCCAGACAATGAAGGTAATTGTGCGTGTTATGCGTGCTCGAAACAATACAGGCATCAACGCAACTGTACTCTTTGCATTAGACAAAGGGGAGCCTATCCGAGAAATACGATATGACTTCTCTAAGGTCTCGTTGGAAGAAGCAGGCCTTAGAGCCTCGTTGGAATCTCTTAAGATCGCCGGGAGGTATCGGGCAAAACATATAGTAATCTATATTGACAATGAACGAGTTGCTTCAATCGCGAACGGAACTGAAATTCCCCCTCCTGACCTTATCGGTCTTGCGTTGCAGTTAAGAGCATTCTGCCATTCATTCAAGTCTATTGTCTTTAGATACGGCACTTCAGGGACGACTCCGAGCTTGCTCCGTTTGCATAAGTCCGGCAAGAAAGGGCAGTTGAGCCATGTTTTATGATGACGGAAAGTGTTTCGCGTGCGGACGCGAGAACCCAATCGGCCTTAGGCTTCTGTTCAAATTGGATGGGGAAGGGCGGTCAATTGCTACGTTCACACCGCCTGAAGAATTCCAGGGATTTGCCAAGATCCTCCACGGGGGAATCATATGTACTCTCCTGGATGAAGCCATGGCGTGGGCAATGATCCTAAACGGCCACTTAGGAGCCACAGCTTCAATGAAAGTGAAGTTCCGGAAACCCGTCCCTATAGGGACGGAAGTGACGGTCACAGGCGAAATCCTCAATCAGGGAGTAAGGTCATGGGCTTTGGCATCTTACATCTCAGACGAACGAGGATACGTGCTTGCTGAGGCGGAAGGGGTTTTTGCAGCGGTATCTGAAATACCTTCTCCAAAACCAGGTTCTAAGTAGCCTGCCACAGGTGCCGACTGCTCTTCGGCAGATGTGTTGTTTCCCCAGTGACCATTTCACAGTAGTGGCCATTTCACATCGGTGGTCATTTCACAGCGGTGGTCAATTCACAGCGGTGTGGTCGCAGACGGCCACGTTTTTCTTTCACCGCATGATTCGCTATCACTTGTGCCGCTAAACCTTTTGAGTGATTGGAAATCGATCACAAATTCCTTTTTGCTGTATGCTTTTCTACCACCTTCCACGGAGCAATTGCCCAGATGGTTGATAATCGACCACATTAGGGCTTGTTAATGGTCGATTTTCAACCATATTTTTCGGAGCGACGGCTTGCGTGGTGGGAAATCGACCATCCCGAGACTTATTGGTGGTAGATTATCAACCACCATCATGCCTCAAGCGGGTAGAATATAGAACACCTCACTATAGAGAATTCCTTCACTTGAGGCTGGTGGATACAAAATCGACCACATTTTTCAGAAAGGTGAGCGAAAACCTGCCACCTTTTCCGAAAAAGTGGTAGAAAACCTTCCACCTGAGCCTCGAAGAGCTATCAGAATCCCTCTTCAGCCCGGAAATGTGGTCGAAAAACAACCACCGTTGCCGTTGGGGGTGGTCGAGAACCTACCACTTGTGCGTTTTTTGTTCCGAAACTCCCATTAGGTGGTAGAAATTGGAGCAACGTCTTGAAAAAAGTGGTTGAAAATCGACCATACTCATGTTAACCGACGTAATCCTATGTGGAGGCGCTTTAGCGCTTATCCCCGAAGAACATCTTGTGTAATTCCTTCATTTCCTCTTTTGACGCTGTGGGAGGCCAAAGCTCTCCGACGGCATTTCTGTGGAGAGCCTTGAACAAATTAGTGTATACCATAGGATTCTCCCGGGAAAGACTGCGAATGAGGTTCTTCACTGAAAGACGCTGAGTCTCATCCTGTTGAGGACATGGCGTAGACGGCGGGTTATACCCCATCCTCTTTACCGCTCCTCTTATTTCTGATTCCCTGAAGTATATCAAAGGCCGAATAACGGTAATTCCTGTACGATCCAAGTGTGTCACCGGACGAAACACATGAATCTGTCCTGAATAGAGAATGCTCATAAGAAACGTTTCCACTGCGTCATCCCGGTGATGAGCAAGAGCCACCTTATTGTAACCGTTCTCGACAGCAAGACTGTTCAGCGAGCCTCGTCTGAGATGGGAGCAGACAGCGCAAGGGCTTTTCTTTTGCTCGCTGCTAAAAGCAACCTTAGCTATGTTTGTCTTCGTGATGAAGTACGGTACCCCTAATCCGGCAACGAATGCCTTCATCTCCTCACTGATTAAGTCGCCTGAAGAAAAGCCAAGGTCAACTGTGGCAGCTGCAAGCCGGAAACTGACAGGTGAGTATTGTTGTATTGCAGCCAAGGCATATAACAAGAATGCGCTGTCCTTGCCTCCGGAAAACCCGACAAGGATCCCGTCTCCTTCTGAAATCATCTGAAACTCAATAAGTGCCCTGTATAACCGCCTGGAATAGGAGCGGGAAAGGGTTACATCTTTCATAACATTACTACCTTCCTTGTGATAGAGCCTGCTTTGGTAAAAAGAGAACGCCCTTCTATAATTGCTCAAATACAGCAGTAAAATGTCTGAGCACAGGGGCTTCATAGACAAGTTTCAACCCGCGAATCCGGTCTTTTCTTCCTGCGATATTCCGGAGCGCACGAACCACCATATCCATGTGCCTGTCTGTATACACACGTCTCGGAATAGCCAGTCTGACCAGTTCAAGCGCAGGATACACCATTTCACCTGTCTTCTTATCCTTATGCCCAAAAGCTGCTGTGCCCAATTCCACAGCACGGATCCCTGCTTCGACGTATAATTCCACGACAAGGGCTTGAGCCGGGAATGCGCTCTGAGGTATCAGGGGCAAGAATCTTCTTGCGTCTAAATAGACACCATGGCCACCTGTGGGTTCAATGATGGGGATGTCACCGTCCAGCAGGCAATCGCCTAAATAGGCCACCTGTCCGATACGGTTTTCGAGGTAATCCTCATCGAGGACTTCCTTCAGGCCTCGAGCCATTGCCTCCAGATCGCGACCTGCAAGCCCTCCGTAAGTTAGAAAACCTTCATAGATAATACCCCACTCGCCGGCTTTCTTATACAATTCCCCATCGCGTGTGGCGAAAATGCCTCCGATATTTACAAGCCCGTCCTTCTTTGCGCTCATGGTGAACCCATCAGCATACGAAAACATCTCCCGAGCGATTTCCGCTATGGACTTATTTTCATAACCTTCTTCCCGCTCTCGAATGAAGTACGCATTCTCAGCAAATCTGGCCGCGTCCAGGAATACAGGGATAGAATGCTCCCTTGCAATTCTACTTGCTTCCCTTATGTTTCCCATAGACACAGGTTGGCCACCGTTGCTGTTACACGTTACGGTTATGTCTATGTAAGAAATCCTCTCCGGGCCGTAGGTCTTAATCTCGTCAATAAGACGTCCAATATCTATGTTACCCTTAAAGGGATGCCTGGTCGCTGTCTCCAGGCCTTCTTTGATTACGAGGTTTACCGGCTCTCCGCCCTTAAGACGGATGTGCCCTTCCGTGGTATCAAAGTGCATGTTCCCAAGAACCCGCTCGCCCGGTTTGACCAGTATGGTAGTTAGGATGTTCTCGGCTGCACGCCCCTGGTGTGTAGGGAGGACATATTCGAACCCGGAGATTTCTTCGACAGTCTCCTTCAGATGGTGGAAGTTCTTACTTCCCGCATACGCCTCATCCCCTACCATAAGGCCGGCCCACTGGTAATCACTCATAGCGGAAGTACCGCTGTCTGTCAGAAAGTCAATATAGACTTTGTCAGATGGGATGTTAAACACATTGTAACCGGCCTTTGCGATAATCTGTTCCCGCTCTTCCCTGGTAGTAAGCTGAATAGGCTCCACTACTTTGATACGATACGGCTCAGCATATTCCGACCTAGGCCTCACAGGTATCCCTCCTTGTTGTTAGGGCAACGTTCAAATGCGTGACGAATCAGCCAGGGCTTTTGCAAGCCCGCCAACTTATTGGCGGGTAGTTGACGGGTTCATACAGTATGATCCTGATAAGTTGTTCTACAAATCAAATATGGTTTCCTTCCGATTGACACGACTCTCGGCAATAGTCCTTCACTGTCCGGGATAACGATTACAAAGAACGGGACTATCACTTTCTACAACACTTGCTCCATAAGCGATCTTCACATAGAATATCCTCAGGGAGAGACAACGGAGGTGATTCTTCTGGCTAGAGTAGCTTGTATCCAACTACTTTCAAGAAGACGCGAATCACCCGGGGACTTTCTCTTGCGACTTACGTGCCTTGTAGAGCATGCCACACACGACGGAGCTCAGTTAATTGTGTTTCCGGCCTATACCGCCTTTGCTTATCTCACTTTGGCACATCCTGAAGCGCAGCTATATTTTGGCCCGGGACTTGCACAAGGAATAAGGCGCATATGGTCTTCATACGGAGCCTCGAATTTCAATGACTTCCTCGACTTCTTCAAAGGACTGGCGCGGAAGCACGGAACTTACATTGTCCCAGGCACTATGCTGACACCCACAGGAAAGGGAGTCACAAACACCGCTTACCTCATCTCTCCGGCAGGCACAACCATTGGCACCCAGTCCGAGACACACTTGAATCGAGATGAACGTGGAAGCGGATTCGTCTCGGGAGACGATCTTCAGGTATTTGCCACACCCTTGGGGAATCTCGGATTCGTTATATGTGAAGATGCCTGGTATCCGGAGGTTATGCGAATCTTGACTTTGAAAGGCGCTCAAATAATCATAGCGCCTGTAGCTGTCCCTAAACCCTACAGCAAGTGGCATCAAGTAAGGGGTATGTGGCAAAACATCCAACAGAATCAGGTATTCGGCATTGAGTCATGCCTTACAGGCTTCCTGGGGGGAGTTGAGTTTGAAGGACGATCTACAATATATGCGACATGTGAGATGACACCTGGAGATACCGGGGTGCTGGCACAGGCGAAAGCTGCTCATATGGAGGACGTCTTTACTGCGGGCCTGGACTTCATCAAGCTCGGAGAGACTATCCGCCGTTTTGACATCTTCAGTCAGTTCAACAGACCCTTATACAAGCAATGGTTCCCCCATGTGTACAGGGAATACCCGCTACCGGCTTCGAGATACCATGAGAGAAAACGGGAAGAGCATGAAGGGAGAAAGCCATTATGAAAACGCTTATGGAAAGAATCTCTCAGACTCTCAGCATCTTGCTCTTCAAAGGATTCCTGTGGTTTCAATCAAGGCCGTCCATAGTCAAACAAACCCTGGCAGAGAAACAGATAACGCCAAGTTCAGCAGTGGATGAGCTTCCTGAATCCGGTCGTCCGTCAAAGATCAGAGTTGCTGCAGTCCAGATGAAACTGGAACTCATCAAGGAAAACCATGCCCGAGCTTACGCAGAGACGGCATATAGACTTACGAAAGAGGCTGTGGAACAGGGAGCACAGCTTGTCGTGTTTCCGGAATATTCCGGAATTCCTTTGGTGGGCCTCATCCCGGGACTTGAAGACTTGGCCCGTGAGGGTCTTGACTCAGCAGTCAAACAAGTGTCCGGAGGAGAAACGAAGGTAGCTGATGTATTTCGACTGTTATCTCCTGCTGTCAAACGCATATATGAGACCACCTTCTCCACTTTAGCCAAGTCCTTCCGAGTCTACATAATCTCAGGTAGCACCCTCTTAGAAGACGACGACGGTAAGATGCGGAATATCGGCTACTTTTTCGATCCTTACGGAAACCTCATTACGAAGCAGCGTAAACTTCATCTGGTGCCTCTTGAGTCCGAATGGGGATTTGAGCCTGGCCAAGAGCTGAGAGTCCTAGACACAAGGCTGGGAAGGATAGCTTTTCCTATCTGTATGGATGCCACGTACTTTGAGACCTTCCGTATCGCAAGGCTAAGAGGAGCGGACATCGTTGTAATTCCCGCCGCTAATAACGAAGAATATCTGTTTTGGCGCACTATGCGCGGGATATGGCCGAGAGTGCAGGAATGCCAAGTCCTCGGCGTGTCAGCTCACGCAGTGGGGAATCTTATCGGCATACCGTTTACAGGAAGATCAGGGCTCCTCGGCCCTCTCGAGTTAACACAGTCCGAAAACGGGTACTTCACCCAGGCAGACACGTTCAATGATGAAGAAGTCGTAGTCGGAGACCTTAACCTGGATGCGCTCTATCAGTTCAGAGAAGAAAATCCTCTGAACTTCAATGTCACGTTGTACGAAAAATACCTTCCTGGACTTTATACGGAAGGTCAGAAAGAAAGAACACAGAACACAGGCTGTCTAAAAGAGTGAAGGCCGCCCTTCCTCTTCTGCCTTAGCCTTATATGGATAGCCCAGATGCTGAAAAGACCGGGAAGTGGCGCGACGCCCGCTGGCTGTCCTTATCACAAACCCAATTTTCAAAAGAAACGGTTCCACCATGTCAGCGAGGGTATCCTGCTCTTCATTGAGAGTAGCTGCAAGAGCTTCTACTCCTACCGGCCCTCCGTTATAGAATTCGATAAGGGTCTTAAGATACTTCCTGTCAAACTTGTCTAAGCCTACATCGTCGATGCCTTCCATTTTTAGCGAAGCATTAACCGTTTCTATAGTAATAATACCGTCACCTTTTACTTCAGCATAGTCACGGACTCTCTTTAGAAGTCTATTCGCAATTCTGGGAGTGCCTCGGGAACGCGCGGCAATTTCCATATCTGCATCGTCCTTCAGAGGAACCCGGAGTATTTGAGCAGACCTGCGGAGAATTTCAGCCAATTCTTCTGTCGGATAGAAATCTAAGTGATGAAACAGGCCGAACCTCTCTCGTAAGGGCGCTGACAGTAAGCCTGCACGAGTCGTGGCACCTACCAAAGTGAAGCTTTTCAAGGGCACCTTAATCGTTTTCGCGAAAGCGCCTTTATCAACTACGAAATCTATCTGGAAGTCCTCCATTGCAGAGTAGATGAATTCTTCCACTACCTTAGGCAGCCTGTGAATTTCATCTATAAAAAGGACATCCCCGTCTTCAAGGTTTGTCAGGATCCCCATTAGATCTCCGGGCCTTTCAATTGCCGGCCCGGATGTGGATATGATATCGGATTTCATTTCATTTGCGATAATATGGGCTAAAGTGGTTTTCCCAAGGCCGGGAGGACCGTAGAGAAGCACGTGATCTAAAGCTTCTCCGCGCATGCGTGCAGCTTCCACAGCAATAGAGAGATTCTCTACAACTTGCGTCTGTCCGGTAAACTCCGAAAGCTTTGTAGGACGGAGGCTCTTCTGATATACAACCTCTTCCTCTTGTTCATCTCCGCTTACCAATCTCACTCGTGTCAAAATTATCCCTCCTCGCCGTGGACTGTCCTAATTGCCCCATTCATTCGCCTCACGATAATCAGGAACGAAGCTCATATAGGTTCAACTATGAGCTGCCCCGAAGCTTTGCGGACGACCTAAAGATCTCCTGAATGATAGCTTCCGCAGTGGTAATTTCCTCATGCTTTCTTATAGCGCGACGCACCATATCTTCTGACTCCTGACGCCTGTAGCCAAGCTGCATAAGCACTTCAATTGCTTCTTCAGCAATATTATCTTCTTCTGTAACACCGCGGGGAGTTGCTACATCTTTGTCTTCGTCTGGCGTGACTGCGAACCTGTCTACCTTGCCTTTTAGTTCCGCAATAATCTTGGCGGCTTTCTGTTTGCCTATACCCGGCAAAGTAGTTAGGACTACACTGTCCCCGTCCTCGATTGCGCGGGCAATACGCCCCACCGGCATAGTCAGGGCCTTTAGCGCAGCCCGAGGACCAATGCCTCCGACAGTGATAAAACGCTCAAAAAACGCCTTCTCCGTCTCACTCATAAAACCTACAAGCACAGGAATCATATTTCCCACACCCGGAGTCCCTTGTATGTAGAATAGCGTCTCGAGACTGACTTCTTGGCCGCGCTGAGAAATGAGAGCGCCTAACGTAACGGGGGATACGAGCACTTCATAGGATAAGCCGTTAACCTCCAGAATCACCCTGTCTTCCAGAACCCGGGAGAGGTTGCCGCATATAGCCGAGATCATATTCTTGCCCCTCCATCCTTCGCCTTCAAGTCCGGCTCATGAGTCAGACAATCGTAATGGCACAAAGCAAGAGCCAATGCATCAGCTATGTGATCCGGCTCCGGCACCCTGTCCAACCCCAGCCTGACTTGGACCATTCTTTGAATCTGGGTCTTGGTGGCTCTGCCTGTGCCTGTCAACGCTTTCTTTACACGTGCAGGCGGATATGATGTCACAGCCAGTCCATTATAGTTTGCCGCAAGAAGGATTACCCCTCGCGCATGCCCCATAAGCACTGCAGTCCTAGGGTAACGATAGTTCGTGTAGAGGTCCTCAACGACAACTGCAGAAGGACGATGCTCCTCAAGAACCGAGGTTATGCCTTTGTATATCTCCTTCAGCCGGGACTCAAGGGACGTGTCTTTGGTGGTCCTTACAAGGCCTGCTTCAATCAGTCGGATCTTATTTCCTAATACGTCAATAATGCCGTACCCTGTGTCAATAAGACCGGGGTCAATACCCATCAGCCTTAAGCCCTCGAAATCCCGTTGCACAGATGCTCCATGCGGCACAAAAAACGCCCCCTGTCCACCTGATTATATCATTAGGCAGATCAAGGGGGCAACTTATGTTCGGGTGATCCTTCACCTTCTCAGGTAGTAATTATGAGTGAACCCTTGGATAATCCCAGTCCTCTAAAGCAAATACCTCTTCCATGGCCAAAACGTAAGCGCCCATTAACTCGGGATGCTCGTGCATGGTTGACCTTACTACCCGGATGGTTTCTGCAAATGCTTCCAGGGAGTGATCCTTTGCTGAGCGCATCACTGTCTCTAAGAACGGGTCTCCGACCCGGCCCAGCTCTCCTCCTAAGATCACCATCTCTGTATCAAAGAGTGACACCAAATGCGCTATAGCAATGCCAATCAGGTGACCTGTCTCATCCATGATTCTTTGAACAGCAGGAATATCAAATAGAGGAGGTTTCGTGAGATGAGGAATCTCTATACTATCTTTGTCCACTCCGAGCATCCTGAACTCCTCATCAGAAACCTGGGCCTTAACCCTCCGAAGCACAGCAGGCACTCCGCAGAAAGCTTCTAAGCAACCTTCCCGTCCACAGGAACACTGGGGACCGCCGTAAACAGTCATAGGCACATGGCCGATTTCACCTGCGTACCCACGGGCCCCTCTGAATACATTATTATCAATAATAATACCTGCTCCGATACCTATAGAAACGTTAAGATATATTAAATTCGGGTATCCCTTACCGATACCGTATGCCTTCTCACCAAGGGCAGCAGCATTTGAGATATTCTCAATATGAACCGGAATTCCGGATAGGTTTTCAGATAGAATATGCGCAAAGGGCACCTTTTTCCAGGCCAAGTTTGACGATGTCTCCACAACCCCCTGATCAGGATTAACAAGTCCCGGGCTTGCTACCCCGCACCACAGAACCTTTTCCTCTCGCACGCCTGTCTCGCCGAGAAGAGACTTAAATGATTCTGAAATTGCTACGGCTATCTCATGCGGCGAAGACACAGACAGTTGTGTGTCTCGTCTGGCGAGGATGTTATCTGCAAGATCCATCAAAGCAACTCTGGTCTCACCTCTTTGAATAGTCACTGCAAGGATGAAACCTGCATGCGGGTTGAGAACAAGCATTACCGGTCGTCTACCGCCTGTGGATTCGCCGTAGCCGACCTCTTCCACAACTCTCGCTTCCAGCATATCACTGACGATATTCGTCACAGTAGGCGGCGTCAAACCCGCAACCTTTGCTATATCACTCCTGCAAATCGGGCCTTGCTTTCGTATTATGTCTCGAAC
>DUVA01000068.1 GCA_012841305.1 Bacillota bacterium
ATTCCCTATGCTCTCATGCCTAATCTACATGAATTCCCAGATCTTGCGAAACGAATGGGTTTCGGTTTGACTGCTTCGGATTCTTGAAACCAACAAGAGGATGATGTATAATGATAATGTATACATTACATACTTGACGTGCTTGGGAGTGCGTAAAAATGAAGCGTACACAAGTTTATCTTACCGAAGAGCAGAAAGCTGCGCTTGATGACATTGCAAAGATGAGATCCGTATCTATGGCAGAGGTTGTGCGTGAGGCTGTATCCGAATACCTCGAGCGCAAGACCTCTGAGAACCGTCTTGCCGTGCTCGATGAAACTTTCGGAGCCGTGCCGGAGTGGCAAGATGCTGATAGTGTAGAGTACGTCCGGAATCTGCGTTCAGGTTGGGATGACAGGAGAAGGCGGGTTATGGAAGGGGAAGCGCATAATGAGCAAGACTGAGGATCTCGCAGGGAAAATGAACAGAGGATCGGCGGGGCCTCGATATCTAATAGACACTTGCGTAATAGTTGATCACCTGCGTGGGTATACCGACGCAGGTGAGTGGTTCAAGAGAATCGCGAATCAAACTGAGACGCCACAGCTTGTCTGTTCTGTGATTACCGTCGCTGAACTATTCTCAGGCTTGTCTCAGGAAGCGTCTAAGAGCGAGGAAGCTGTTGTCAAGTTGCTTTCTCAAATGGATGTAATCCCGGTATGTGAGAACATAGCTCGCTCTGCCGGCATGTATGTGCAAAAATGGCGCGCAAGTCACGGAGTTGGGCTTGCGGACGCCTTAATTGCTGCAACCGCATATTGCCTAGGCGCACCCCTGGTTACCAGGGACTTACGACATTATCCCATGCCTGAAATCAAGACTTATGTTCCATATTAGGCTGGATAGCTATCTTCATTCTTCTTTACTGAGCATTGTCCCTCATCTCCTTCGCAGCCCTATTGTTGACTTCATAATTAACAATGTTTTCAGGGACTTCACCATTTAGCACCTTCATAAGATTCAAGACTGCGGTGCGCCCCATAGCCCTTACAGCTTCCTCGGTGTGAGCACCGATATGCGATGTCAAGACTACATTATTAATGGTTGTAAGCAGGGAGTTCTCAAGCGGCTCATCTTCGTAGACGTCTAATCCTGCCCCAAGTATTCGTTTTTCTTTTAGGGCAGCATACAGGGCTTCCTCATCCACCATTTCTCCTCTGGACGTATTGATGAGAACAGCTGTCGGCTTAAACCGGGCCAGCTCATCTTGTCCGATCATATGATAGGTATCTTCAGTCAATGGCAGATGGAGGCTGACAATATCGGCTTCCCTAATAAGCTCGGGAAAAGTCATATATGAAACACCCATTTTCTTCGCCCATACATAGTCCGGCTCAATGTCATGAGCGATTATGGACATCCGGAACCCCTGTACTTTTGAAGCCAGTATTTTGCCGATTTGACCGGTGCCGACAATGCCTAGAACCTTCCCTTGGAGTTCAAAGCCTAAGTACTTTCCCCATTGTCCCTGCCGCATCTTGCGATCTGAATCAGAAATGTGTCTTGCGACATCCAGCATCAAGCCGACAGTCAACTCTGCCACTGCAGAGCTGTTGACTCCTGGAGTATTAGTAACGATTATGCCCCTTTCTGTTGCGGATTTGAGGTCAATATTGTTAACGCCTGCTCCGTACTTGGAGATAACCTGTAGTTTGGGGGCATGGGATAAGACCTCTTCATCTATTTGATCAAGGCCTACTATTACGCCATCTGTTTCTCTGATGAGAGGGATAATCTCGCCCTGTGTAAGTGGCCTTTCAAATGGATTGAAGACCAGCTCATAATCGGCTTTTCGTAGAAGAGTCACCGGTATAGGATCCGTCTTTCCGAATGTCCTCGGGGTAATCAAGACTCTACGACTCAACTTGTGGACCCCCTTGCCAGAAGTAAGATCAACGGGAATGGGCTAAAATCTTTTACTGGTTATTGCTTCCCTTGTTGACTGAATATTTTCAATTGCTTTTTGCGGATTGCGCAAGGAAACCCCGATAAATAAGGCGTCAATTATGGATAACTGAGCAATACGCGATGACGTGCTTTCAGTGCGATAGAAAGTCTCATTAGAGGCTGTGCATAATTTTATGTCAAGGACCTTGTCAATAGGTGATTTCGCATAATGGGTAAGGCCGATAGTCGTTGCTCCTTTCTCCCTGGCCAGCTCTAAGGCTTCAATGATATCCCGACTGCTCCCGGAATGTGAGATTCCCACTACAACATCACCCTTTTCAAGGAGTGAAGCAGCCATAACCTGCATATGAGTATCGCTGTATGCGGCAACGGGCTTGCCGGTTTTCATGAACTTGTGAGCTGCATCTTGAGCTATGGAGCCTGAGCCTCCTACTCCGTAGAAATGGATCTGCCTTGCGTCGGAAAGGGCATCCACAGCGCGATTGAGGTCGCGTACAGGCAAGACATTAAGGGTGGAATTCATCGCTTGAATATTGGCGGCAAAGACCTTCTTTATGATGGATTCCATGTTGTCGCCTTCCTGAATCTGTTCATGAACTGTCTGCAGAGGCTGGACATTTTCTGATGCCAGACTTATCTTTAGCTCATGAAAACCTCGAAACCCGATTTTCTTGCATGTTCGGACGATCGTTGCTTCACTGACCCCTATTGCTTCTGCCAATTCAGTTATTGGCAAGTTGATTACTTCCCGGGGATGGGTAAGTATGTACTCACCAACCCTTTGTTCGGATTGCCTGAAGGCGTGCCGTCCTTCTCGGATTTTCTCCAGAACTGAGATTCTTTCATTCATATCATCACCCCATGTCAACCTAAGGATTGACTACAATAATTGCCACACGTAGTCGCTTAGGGATTCTGAGTTGAGCCACAAAGCACTCGTCTTGGCATGGTGTAAAGTTTCTCCACAACAGTAAATCCCTGAAAACTGCTACGATCATTACAATGATTCTACCATTGTAATCAAACTCCTTCTCAACATGTAAAGAAGTTTCATAACACATATCGGGGTCATCTTTAGATGTAGATATGGTAACATTGAAATTCAATTTCCCAGGTTTCGGTGTCCTGTGAAAAGGAATCGGAGGGTGTCTCAGAAGATGCCTGACAACTCCAAGGGACCGTCTCGAGGACATTTGAGACTTCAAAGAGATGTATCGTGATTTAGGGCGGCACTCAACGACCGCTGCGGCCTGGCCGCAGCGGTCGTTGGAAGGCAGATGCCATGCAATTCGGTAACAGGTGACGCAGCTGGTCTGTCCCGCAGCCCATGGTCGAAGGTGCATAGGCGTCCGCTCCCGTGACTGAATTGCTGCGCGCCCCTTATGTGGCAAAGCAGTACAGTAAAGTGTCAGAAACTAACCTTTGCGCCGATTGTGAGGCCACCATAGCTCAGCGACTTGTCCTGGGCTGGGCGCCAGAGCCACTCGTCTTCATCCCATGCCATCGGGCCAGGCACACCGATCCAGGTCGAATTGTAGTAGCCCGCTGTTACCTCGATGTTATTGCGAATAGCGTATGATAGCCCAATTTCAACGTCAAACGTAGGTACAGTTACCTTGATCGACCTATCAAAGAGCGCAAGGTCATCCATGTACTCCAATTCCTCTTCGCCCGACTCAGAATCCACCCCGACATATTCGTTCCCTACATAGAGACCGGTCTCGTTCAGCGTCCCATAGAGCAGGGCAAGATCAACTCCGCCGAACAGGGATACGGGCCCCCAGAGGTTCTTTCGGGTATGGATGCCCACCTGCGGACCGAGGAACGAGAAATCTTGGGTGGATTCGGTACGCTCTCGATAGAGATAAAGGGGCTCCTCGCTATCTTGCAGCGGCGCAACGGACACCCCAGTGTAACCCCCGTCACCGTCACCCCAGCCGATGCCCAGATCCACGCTACGATTGAGGTTTGCCTTTCTTATGCCTACCGAGAGATCCGCTGTCCCGTCCTCACAGATATTGATGCTTTTAATATACTTGGCGTCAAGGGCCCAGGCGGCTGTCTTCTTAGAACCGGCCATGTAATCAGGCCAATAGTAATCGTTCCAATAGTCCTCGTTCCAGATGAACACGTAGTCCTCATATTCATCTTCGAACATCCCGGGCGCATACGCTTCGAAGTCGAACGGCTCTTGCCATGACCCGAACGAGCCGGCAGCCTTGACTGACCAATAATTGATACCCAGCATGGCCCCGTCGCCCAGCTTAATCTTTCCAGATGCTATGAAACTGCCTGAAGCTACAGGATCGAGGGGGACCCACTGCCAGATGTCGTGACAAGCATCGTACTCCTCGTCATGCCCGTGGAATATGATCGCAACCGGGGTCTCTGCTTCGCCTGACAGCTTGGGCATCCAGTACTTGAGCTCAAGTGAGGCAAATGAAGAATCGCCCGCCGCCATGGCAGGAACCGAGACAGCAACCAGGGTAACCGCAGCAAGAAACATGATAACCAGACTCTTCTTCACTTTGGGATCACTCCTTCCTCAGATATGAGACATCTCACCGGCGCCTCGGCGCCAACACCTTGTCCCGACGTCCGGAACCAAGCCTGCCCCTAGGCTCGCTTATCACCTCCCGCGACTGAGCCGCAATTCGGCCCTGGCTAGGTAGGGGAAATGACTCTCAAGTCTCACCTGAGTCTGATCTTCCCATCCTGGACGAGGATTACCACCTGCCCGAAGACTATGCTCCGGATAGCTTGAACGACACGGGAATCCACCTCCGGGTTACTCTCGTTCGCTTTATATTACCACATAATTCCTCATAATCCTGCAGCCTGCCGGCGCAGGCACTAGGTTTTTTTGGGATCTCGTTATGGGGGACGGACTAAGAGATGTTCTGGATCCAAGAATGAGGTCGTAACGCTGGGACGCTGCACATTCCAGGGGCAGGCAGGCATTGTGGACAGCGTGTGTGACTGAAGATTGCGTCCTACCATTCAGCCCCCTGGTCATCGGGTCAAGAAGTGTAAGCGACCTTAAGGAGCGCCTAAATACCTTCTGCGGAAGACTCCCGGAGCAGGTCAGTTGCTTGAGCGCAGTAATCCTCAGAAGACCTCAGTGAGATATCGATGGATACGAGCTTCAGTTCATTATCAATCCACTTCCACAAAGGTCTTGCAATTCCAATGGAATTGGCATGGTACACAACCCATATGCTTTGATACCCAATAAGCTCTGAGATTCCGTCTCCGTCAATGTCCTCAAGCTCAACCATGCTTGAAGGATCTACGAAACCTTCTTCAGGCTTAAGGAGCTTGCCGGACGCAGAATAGATGTCTTTATAGACTTCTGACAGCGTGTCCTCGGAAGATGGAAGTTCCTTGAGATCAAGAAGGTATGTCTTATCCAACTCGCCGTTCTTGACACTGACTATGAAATCATCCATAAGCGAAACCTGAAAGTGCAACCCCTCAGTTAACACATCAGGACCTGCCAGGATTGTAGGTTTTCCCTCAGCGCAGGATATGAGATAGTAGTTGGTGATTCCTCCGGACCCGCCTGTCGGAAGGCCTACCAGGACGTCTTGTGCTTTCGTTGTGCTTACCTTCCCGAGAGTAAGCTCGCCTTCATATCCACCGCTGTCAGTTCCCAGTGACAGGGTGGTTTCTGCTAATGAAACGCAGTCAATGACTACTATCCGGTGTTCCTTTGAGTAATAAGAGTCAGGGGCGTACTTCTCTCCTATGAGGAACACTACATCGCAGATACCGTCACCGGTAACATCCCCAACTACGACGTCCTCTATTTTGTGATCGGGAGGCAGCTGGAGTTTTCGATACTCATCCCCATTGCCGGGCGTGGCTGCTTGACTGTTAATCGTTAAAGCAATACCTGCTAGAACCAGTAGGATAGCTGTAGTGAAGAATCTCTTCTTCATTTGAGTCATGACAACTCAACTCCTTGCTTTTGGACCTTTTCTAAGAGACTGGGACAAGCGTCTTCAGCCAATACAACGCTGGGAGGGAACGGAGACACGAGCTTCCAGACTTCACAGAGCATCTGCCAATACTTGTCCGGCTGTGTAAACCCCTCAACGAGGAGGTCTATGTCCGAGTGGGTATCGAAGTGACGACTCCATGCAAGAGACCCGTAAAGGTACACCTTTGACGCGCCGTAGCGCTCCTTGATGAAGGCTGCCGCTTGTTTAGCTTTCTCCACTGCGTCCTTCTGGAGCAGGTCTTTCTTATGCTGTTCTTGCTCTGCCCGCTTCTGCCATGCTTCTCTAAGCATGGCAAGATCCATGTCACCCACTTGGATCACTTCCTTTGCGTCACGCGGGACATCGGTTGCATTTCCATTCTAATGGAGCGGGGTTCAGTGTGTCAACGGCGGTGGTTCAGGCTACGAAGCCAGCGGGTGAAGGAATGCAGAGTCGACTAATTGGCATATGCCAAGCGCAAGAAGTGCACTACTAATGGAGGCAGACATCTAGTCCAGGAGGCGCTTTGGCATGTCCATCGATTTTCGCGGCAGTACTCCTGAAAGGATCCCGGACGAGACTCCGGATAGCGCTCTAGACAGTGCTTCCGGCAGTACGCCCGATAGCGGCGGACAACCATCAGCTCCCATCACACGCCTGCCGATTTGCGAAGGGAGTTCGATTCTCAACCTGAATCTATCTGAACTCCTGGATTGCTTGCGTACCAGCTCCCGCGGCCTTACCGGCAGGGACGTTGAAGCCCGCCTGGAGGAGTACGGGTCTAACGAACTTGCAGCTAAACGCGGAGTATCGCCGATTATCGCCTTTCTCGAGCTCCTGGCAGACCC
>DUVA01000001.1 GCA_012841305.1 Bacillota bacterium
ATCCGATTGCTGCCACCATGACTGCATAGTCACCAGGCTCCATCTCTTCCGGATCCACGATTTCCAATTTGACCTCGTATTTTGACGCTGCATCAGATAGCAGCCGTAGGCCGTCTCTCAATGCCCCACCACCGCCGGCTCCCAGGAGTGTGGCGCCGTAGAGAATGTCTCTGAGGTCTTTCTCAACCAGGATTTCAGTCAAGTTCAAAACTCCCTTCTACTTTGGAGTTTTCAGTTCGGGCCGGAGCCCGCAAGCTAATCTTGCCTGCGCCGATTAGCTATTTAAGTCCTCGATGTGAATATATGGTCCGGAATAATCCAGCATATCAAGGACGTGCTTGAATACCTGGTGCCTATCGTTTTCTCTCCATTTTCCGTCGCACGGGAATGCAAGGACCGCAATTTCCATGCCTTCGCTTAGATCTGCGTTGGTGAGTGGTTGAGCGTCAGCGGATATGGTGCAAATTAAATCGGGGACCATCGCAACTAATCTACCGTTCTTCTTAGCTATCATGTTTTCGTTCTTGTAGTCAACTACGAGGATATCACCGTCATTGCCGCCCAGCCCCTTCACTACGAACCGCCCGAAGTCAAACCCTTTCTTAGTCTCAGTAGTCATCTTCTCAACCTTGCCTGTGATTAGATGATATCCACTGAATTCTGCCTGGAGTGGCTCTATGAAATCTTTGCCTGCGGATTTGGCGTCTCTCACAATCCGGCCTGCTTTCTCCGCTACCGATACTGCACTGGGAATCATAGCTTTTTTACACATGCCTCCATCCATTATGTAAGATGCAATGCCAGCGCTCATCCCCAAAGCCATGACAACGTGTCTCGCCAGGTTTTCGCAGTCGTACGAGTTAGCGGTATAGACCACAGCAGCATTGGTTCCCTTATCTGCAAGGGCGAATGGAGAGGGCAAGATATTATGGAAATGGAACATTAACATCTCTAACTCCGGAACTGCTCTTCCCGCACCGTCTGCATCCACTATGGGAAGGCCTTTCTTCGCGCCTACATATATCGGGACCAGAGTGTTGAAAGCACCTGTCTCTACCGGTATCAGATAATCGATTTTCTTGTCTGCGGTTTTCTCCAGCAATTCCAGGGCTTTCATGCCTTCAATGTTGAACCCCTTTTCGAGAAGGGCTTTTGGAGCCCCCATACCTGCTACAGTAGCAATTGTCTTGTCATTTTCCACTTCATCCAGGCTGAGAAGAATCGGTTCCGTTCCTTCAGCTCTCAACTCTTCTACCAACTGAAGCGCGGATGTGATGGAGCCGCCACCTCCTGCTCCAAACAGGCCGGCACCGTTCACGATGTCCACCATAGTTTGATGGCTCAGTCTCCTCATTTGTGATCCTCCTCGCTATAGCAATATCTTTCCTTCGGAAATCACCGTTTTGTCGTCCACTATCAAGGTGGGCTTCAGAATCACCCCGTCCACGTGGATGGGGGCCTTCACTTGGCCACCAAAGGACTTGTTGTCGCCAAAGGCTATATGGACTGTTCCCAACACCTTCTCCACCTCAAGCAAGCTGCCTGAAAGTCCCGCATTCTCATTAGTTCCGATACCTAACTCTGCCACGTTCCTTGCATTGTCGTCTTTTGAGGTTTCTATCATTTGGGCAAGTTGATTTGCAGCTTCTCCGCCTTGTATTTCCTTTACTTTTCCGTTTTCCACTATGACGGTTATAGGTTCGTCCAGCTCTTTGACGCCTGCCATTGCCCCGTCGATAACAATCCGTCCATTTGCAGACCCTTCAACAGGTGCAATAAACGCTTCTCCTGCAGGCAAATTGCCGAAGGCACCGGGGCTGTGCAGCATCC
>DUVA01000069.1 GCA_012841305.1 Bacillota bacterium
AAAGGACGTCTATAAGGATAGGATTTTCACAACCGGACTTGTAGCATGGCCCGGTGTTCGTCACATCACGGACAAGGATTTCACTCCGGTAATTGAAGCTGCTTTGGCGGAAGAAGGGTTTGCCCAGGATGAACCTGAGAAAACGATTCTTGTGGGGTTTGGCCGTGCGTCACTTCTGGGAGCTCAAGACAAAGTCCTCGACCTTGTCAAGGAAGGCAAGATTCGCCATGTGTTCCTAATAGGTGGTTGTGACGGCGCAAGATCCGGACGGAATTACTACACTGACCTTGCGATGGCAGTCCCCAACGATTGTGTTATCCTTACACTTGCCTGTGGAAAGTATCGGTTCAATAAACTCGATTTCGGTGAAATCGACGGTATACCGAGACTTCTCGATGTCGGCCAGTGTAACGATGCGTTTTCCGCAGTGCAGTTGGCTGTCTCCCTTGCAGAGAAACTGGGAACTGACGTGAATAGTCTACCTCTCTCACTGATCTTGTCGTGGTATGAGCAAAAAGCTGTGGCAATACTCTTGTCCCTACTGCACTTAGGTATTAAGAACATACGGCTCGGGCCCACTTTGCCTGCGTTCATCACCCCTCAGGTGCTCGAGGTTCTCGTGGAGAAATTCGGCATTATGCCTATTACCACACCGGAAGAAGATCTCAAAGCTATACTGGGGGCATAGGCGACATACAATACTTAGGGATACTTGTGGCTCCGGGGATAACCCCGGAGCCATAACAATTTATCCGGCATGTTTGCTTCGCCGGTGAACTAAGTATGAGTTCATGAGACCGTTGTTCTCTCCCATATTATGTTAACACAGCCCGCCCGAATCGCAGAAACGGGCCGACATCTTCGGCGAAACTGGTGGTTACTGGAGAAGTCCAACGGTCTCATGGTGATCTACTTAGGAGAAGTCCTATAGGTAAAGGCTTATGGTAATGAAGATAGATCCAGCTAGGCGAGCTCTTCGCAGGAAGGCTTGTTTCCCGGCTTCCGTACCTGGATGAGGAATATTCCAGCTAGTACAAGGGCAGCTCCTGCCAACTGCCAGCCAGCCAGCGTCTCGCCGAGGACTACAAAGGCAAGTAAGGTTGTGGCAGCAGGTTCAGCCATGCAGATGATTCCTGCGTCAGCTGCATCTATATATCGAAGGGCCAACACATAGAGTACATACGCGGCGAGTGTCGGACCTAATACGAGACAGAATATCAACAGCCAAGCTACGGGAGGGAAACCCCGGATCTGAGCAAGATTCCTGCCTGCAAAGCATATAAGAAAGAAGCCACCGAATCCAAATGCATATAGCACTGTTGTCCACGATGAGTATTTCCCAAGCGCGTATTTGCTGAGTAATGTATAGGATGCATAAGTAATGGCTGCTATAAGCCCTAGAATAATGCCTGCTGGATTCAAAGAGATAAGCTCCCTGTCATAGCCGCCGGCTACAAGGAAACATCCGGCAAAAGCCATAACGAGGGCAACAATCTTAGTCTTTGTGAGCCGCTCCCGGAAAAAGACCGCAGCGCCTAATGCGACAAAGGCAGGGGCAGTGTAAAGAATGATTACTGCTGTCGTCGCTGATGTGCGCTTGAGGGCTTCGAAATATGACAAGTGGTTGAGGGTAATCCCAACAAAACCGAATACTGCAAAAAACGGGATATCCTTTGCCTCTATACGGAGTTGGGAGGGATTTGCGATAACGAGAGATATGAGTAAAGCGATAAAAGCCAGGGAAGACCGTAGTGATACCAGAACTACAGGGTTAATTCCGTAAGCATATATGAGCTTTGCGAAAAT
>DUVA01000070.1 GCA_012841305.1 Bacillota bacterium
AAGACGTAAGGCATCATTTTCAGCACAATAGGAGAGATCGTTGCTCCTACCACCTGTATTCTGAATCCAAGGGCTTCGATTCCGCCGAACAGGTACGCTCCTACCATTGCACGAAGAGGATTCCATACGGCAAATATGACAAGGGCAATAGCTATCCATCCGCGTCCTGCCGTCATTTGTTCGATCCAGCTGGGCGCATACGCAAGGGAAAGATATGCCCCTGCGATGCCTGATAATGCTCCGCCGATAATTGTGTAGGCATATTGAACGGCAGTGACGCTTATTCCAAGAGAGTCAGCGGTTCGCGGACTTTCACCCACTGAGCGCATGTGTAGGCCCGGCCTGGTTTTGTATAGGAAGTACCAGAGAAATGCCACGAGAAAATAGGAGCCGTATACTAATAGGTTATGCTTAAAAAACATCGGCCCCAAAATAGGTATTTTTGAAAGACCGGGAATAGGATAGGGTTTGAAACTCACAGGCGCTGCTACACCGATTATCGGTTTTCCCAGATAGCCGCTTACGCCTGTAGCAAACAGGGACAGTGACAGTCCGCTTACTACTTGGTTCACTTTGAGCGTTACTGAGAGAAACGCATGTATAGCTGCAATGATGCCTCCGGCAATAGCAGCCCCAAGTATCCCGACTGCAAGATTCTTCGTGGCAACTGTAGCAAGGAAGCCGCTGACTGCTCCGACCAGCATTATTCCTTCTACGCTCAAGTTTAGGATGCCGACACGTTCAGTGAGAATTTCCCCGAGCGCGGCATACAGAAGCGGCGTACCGGCTTGAACTGCAGCGGCAAGCACTGCAGTGATAAATCCGACAGTAGTTTGTGTCATATGTAATTACCTCCTGAATCATCTCCAGAGGCCGGTTTAAGTAGTTTCCCGAGCCACATCGTCAGCAGTGTGTTGTGCTTGTACAGGTTCAGGTGAACTTCGGATGATTCTAATCCTGTATCTCGCAAGAGCTTCCACGCCTAGCACAAAAAACAATAGAGAACCTTGGAGCATTGTAGCGATATCTGCAGGAATTCCATATATTTGCACTGAATATCCGGCCACGAGAAGCCCTCCGAAGAGGAACGACACTATGATTATGCCTATAGGGTGAAGTTTAGCCAGCCAGGCAATGATGATTGCTGTATAGCCATAGCCTGCTGAAACTTGAGCCTGAAGTCTGTGAATAATTCCTGATACCTCACACATTCCTGCAATACCTGATATTGCTCCGCTAAGGAGCATGACAAGAATGATGTTCCGAGAAATACTCATACCCGAGTAACGTGCAGCGTCAGGGTTCTCGCCTATAACGCGTATTTCATAACCCCACTTAGTCCTCGATAACAAAAGCCCCACTGCAAGGGCAGCGACAATACCGAAAACAAGTCCCGCGTGAATCCTGGTATTACCAAAGCATGGGAGCCATGCGCTCTTAGAAAACACAGGACTGAGAGGAAAAAGAAAAGACATCGGATCTCTCCAGGGCCCGTAGACAAAGTACTCCACGCAGAATATGGCGATGTAGTTCAGCATAAGTGTGGTAATGATTTCGTTTACACCCCAGATAGCTCTCGGAGCTGAGCCAAGAAATGCCCACAGGCCGCCTGCGAAGGCAGCCGCGATCATCATTCCCGGAATCATTATGTATACAGGTAGGCCGGTAAATGTCAGCGCTACCCAAGATGCAGCCAGGGCTCCTACGTAAATCTGGCCTTCTGCACCGATATTCCAAAGCTGCATCCTGAAGGCAATAGACACGCCTACTGCAGAAAGCAGCAGGGGAGTTGCTTTCACCAAAGTCTCAGTAATGCCGTACCTGGTCCCGAACGTGTCTTTAAACATTATCGTGTATACTTTAACCGGTGAATATCCTGACATCTTAAGAAAGATTGCGCCAAAGAGCAGAGCAAGAGCAACAGACACTACCGGTACTAATACATTCCACCAGGCAGGGGTCTCAAGTCGCCTCTCAACCCGGATTCTCCATTTGCGTCCTTGTGATGCTTGCGCGCTCTCATCGGTTACCGTAGTTTCATGCATCATGTCAGCGCCTCCTCGTCTTGGACGTCCAGGACGCCTGCCATTAAGAGTCCAATGTGTTCAATATTCCATTCATCGCGGTTTAGCGTTCCCATGATCTTTCCGGCAAACATTATCGCTATCCTGTCGGATAGGCGAATCAGTTCGTCCAGATCCTCAGATATCAGGAGAATCGCCACTCCCCGGTTGCGTTGGTTAATAAGTATGCTTCTGATGGCCTCAGCCGCGCCTATATCAAGGCCTCTTGTTGGATAAGATGCTACCAGTAGCTTGGGATCCGATGAGATCTCTCTTCCCAGCAGCAGCTTTTGGGCATTGCCCCCGGACAATAAGCGAGCTGCGCTGTGGATTCCGGCAGTCTTCACTTGGAAGCGCTCCACCAACTCTTTCGCCTGACGCTTAGCAGCGTCGTAGTCTATGAAGGGCCCTTTAGACATAACACGCGTGCGATAGGACTTCAAGATAATGTTGTCTACAATGCTCAAATTCGGTGCCATGCCTGTTCCATACCTGTCTTCAGGGACGTAGCTTACTCCGCTGTCTATAATCTCCAGTGGAGTCCTGTTACTGATGTCTTGCCCGTGAAGGGATATGGTTCCGGAGTGCGCTTTTCTAAGACCCGTGATGGCTTCGGTGAGTTCCCGTTGCCCGTTTCCGGCGACACCCGCTATGCCCAGGATTTCTCCTGCTCTGACTTGAAGAGAAACCCCATCCAGCGCCATAGTCCCACGATCTCCATATGCGGTGACATCGGAGAGCGTAAGGACAGGTTCTGATCGAAGCGTATCTTTATCCGGAAGAACCGTAGAATGTTCCTTACCTACCATAAGGCTGGCTAGCTGTCTTGAGGTCACATCTTTCTTGTTTACGGTCGCTGCTACGCGGCCTCCGCGGAGTACTGTCACCCTGTCTGCAACGTGCATTACTTCATCTAGTTTGTGGGTAATAAATATTATGGATCGCCCGGTTTCTTTCATACGGTCAAGTGTTGTGAAGAGTTCACGTGCTTCCTGAGGGGTAAGTACTGCTGTGGGTTCATCAAGGATGAGGACGTCAGCACCGCGATACAACATCTTCACAATCTCAACGCGCTGTTGTTCACCTACGGACAGCTGCCAGATTTGTGCTTGAGGATCCAGTTGAAGGCCGTATTTTTTGGATAAGGCCAAGACTTCGTCTTCGATAGTAGTCATGTCCAAGCGGAAGCGAGGAGTTGACATCCCCAGGGTTATGTTTTCGGCTACAGAAAAATTTTCCACCAGACGAAAATGCTGGTGGACCATGCCGATTCCTGCTTCTATCGCATGTCTCGGCGAGCCTATCTGTATTCTTCTGCCTTTTACGAAAATGTCTCCTTCATCCGGTTTGTAAAGTCCGGACAGGATGTTCATAAGTGTGCTCTTCCCAGCCCCGTTTTCGCCGAGCAGTGCATGAATTTCACCGCAACTCACACTAAAGTCTATATTCTCATTGGCCAGCACACCAGGGAAGCGTTTAGTAATTCTGTGCATTTCAATGATATTCTCTTCTTTTTGAGGCATTTGCCACCCTCCACGTTGAAGAGGAAGGCCGACGGTGCCTGTCGGCCTTCCCTAGTCATGGCAGCTCACAAAGAAATGGTTAGAGAGTAGTATTGCAGTGACTTCTTAGTTGAGCGTACCTTCTACTCCTTCGACGAACCAGTCGAAGCTCAGAAGCTCTTGATCAGTCATTACCTGTCCGGGTACAACCCTTTCTACACCCTTGTTGTCTTTGATTGGCCCTTCGAATACTTTGAACCGGCCTTGAGCTATTTCGCTCTTCTTCTTAATAACAAGCTCTTTGATATCTTCCGGAACCATCGGACCGTACGGGCCGACATCGACTACTGCGTCTTCCAGGCCACCCCAATAGTCATATGGGGACTTCCAGGTTCCGTTCCTTACTGCTTCAACACAGTCTACATAGAACGGGCCCCAATTCCATACCGGGTTAGTAAGCACGGCGTCAGGAGCGAATTGCCTCATGTCAGTGTTATAGCCAATGCCGTATATTCCTGCTTCTCCTGCAGCCTGTTGAGGGGCGGGGCTGTTTTGATGCTGGGCAATGATGTCGCAGCCTGCTTCGATGAGGCTCTTTGCGGCGTCTTTTTCCCTGGCCGGGTCATACCAAGTGTTCGTCCAGACGACTTTCACTTTGGCTTTCGGATTCACGCTTCGTACCCCGAGAGTAAACGCGTTAATACCTCTGACTACCTCGGGAATAGGCATAGCTGCAACATATCCGATAAGATCAGATTCTGTCATTTCCCCTGCAATCATACCGGTAAGATATCTTGCTTGATATATTCTGCCGAAGTATATGCCGACATTTTCTGCGGTTTTAAATCCTGTGTTATGCATGAAGATTACATCTGGATAGCGTGTGGCGACTGCGTGGACGAAATCCATGTAGCCAAAGCTGCAAGCGAAGATCACCTTACAGCCTGCTTCTGCCAATTGGGTCAAGACTCTCTCAGCGTCACTTGATTCCGGCACATTCTCTACGTAAACAGTCTCTACGTAAGGCAGCTTCTCTACGAGGTGGAGCCTGCCTCTGTTGTGTTCATAAGCCCATCCCATGTCTCCGACTGGACTGGAGTAGATGAATCCGACCTTCATTTTGTCCGAGGCTGCTGATATCCCACTAATCCCAATAGTAAACATTGACAACATGGTAATCACGCAAACCAAAACAGTCCACCTTCGGAATTTCACGATGGCTTCCTCCTTTTAAATTGTTTACATACTCGCTGTTGAGTCAACTATTTACTTGCCTTTACCTCATACCCCCCAAAGCTTCTGTCTTGCTTTTTCGTCTTTCCCCTACAATTGGCATAACACTTCTTGTATTCGATACACACTGAAATAGTCCTTCCAAGATGTAGTATAAGTTTACAAAAAATGATTGTACTGTAATACTATGGAGACAAGCCCCATCCTTAGTTTTAAGTGGCGTTTACTTTTGTTTTATGCAAGTGGCTGAATGTATTCAATCAGCATGAGGGGTTTCGTACAGTCAGTGAAAGGCCGACTTTGTAGAGGAATTCAAAGGGTTACATAGAATTATTTACATGTCGAGGGTTTTAAAGAGGACGTACTTTGTTTAAGAGTTAAAATATAGTAAGGGCTTTACAGGGAGTACGGTTTGATGGTAAAGAAGAGAATCCTTAAAGAGGATGGCAGATATCTGATATACTACTCATTTCCCCATGAATCGGATTCAACAGACGACAGGCATGAAGACGCTCTTACCACGGCTGACATGGGGGTGGTGGCAGATGTCGGAGATGCGATGGAACCCGATGTTACGGCAATGGGTTGTAACT
>DUVA01000071.1 GCA_012841305.1 Bacillota bacterium
ATTCGGCGGGACAAATTCAGCTTCCAGAAATGGAAAACGCTCCGGCATTTGGCGAAGGGAGCGAATGGCATCCATTAATTCATTTTTCACTTTGTGGGCGGCTGAGGGACTCTTCTGTGCCGGAAACCGAACATGACTCGCTAGCATCTGACGGGCACGGTCGGAAACAAGCACCCTATACTTAGGCTTCTTTTCCATGTTCAACCTCGTCGATAATGCTTTCCAGGTAGCTTTCTAGTTGGTCCGGTGTGACTCCGGCGCGGCCGGCCAGACGGTCTTCCTCAACGGCTAATAGTTCTTCTCGTAGTCTTAACATTCTTTCACGGCGAGTAAATGCCTCTATATCCATCACCACGAGATCGCCCCTGCCGTTTTTTGTAAGATACACAGGCTCGCCTGACGACTTGCACAAAGCCGCAATCTCATTGTAGTTCTGTCGAATGCTTGCAGACGGCCTAATATGCATGACATCAACTCCTTATAGTAATATTTTAACTATATTATATTTATTTGATGCTATATAATCAACCGACACTTCTGTTAAGATGCATGCCGAAAACAGATGATCTGTCCAAAGAAGGAATATTAGAGAAGAACTAGAATACATATATGTAAGCGCATACATATCGCCAGAAGGCAGTTACGCTGGCATATGGCATTCGATGTGTAACATAATATGAAACCTATTACACCCTCTGTTCCGTATCTATTTCGCAGGTCTTCAACATGCTCTTTATAGACTTTCGTGTGTCATTTTGCTCTTAGGGATTGCGGGATTCTCCGGATGTAGTGAGAGTGAGCCTATCTGTCTGAAGGATCAAGAAAGCGGTGAATTGCAATAAGCACAATATACGAAGTGGCAGAAAAAGCAGGAGTATCAGTTGCTACTGTCTCTCGCGCACTAAATGGCAGTGGGTACGTGAGCAAGGAAGCAAGAGAGCGCGTACTGGCTGCAGCCCGGGCGCTGGACTACCACATGAATGTTAACGCTCGCAGTCTCACGAGTGGCAAAACCTACACGATAGCGTTGGTGCTACCGGACGTAACTAACCCGTTTTTCCCTGCGGTTGCCAGAGGCGTGGAGGACTACGCATCTGACAATGGGTATTGTGTGATGCTTTGCAACACAGACGGCAATTCGCGTAAAGAATCTGATTACCTTGCAATGCTCCGTTCCAGAAAGGTGGACGGCGTGATATTCGCGGTCAGCGTACCTTCAAAGTCCAGGATAAACACGCTTCTGGATGACGGAATTGCTGTGGTGTTAGTCGACAGGGACTTGGGCGATTCCTACGATATTGTGAAAACGGACAATATTGCAGGTGCAATGTTAGCTACAAACCATCTTGTTGGCCTCGGACACACTCGTATTGCTTTCATATCCGGTCCGGCGCAACTGGCCACATCCCAAGAGCGTTTTAGTGGATATCGTGATGCACTCATGTCCAAGGGTATTCCTTTTGATGAGCGATTGGTAATCGAAGGAGACTTCCGGATGGAAAGCGGACATGAAGCAATGTGTCAACTGATGAATGGGTTCGATTGCAGAGATAGGAATGGGTTTACCGCAGTTTTTGCAGCAAACGACCTAATGGCAGTAGGCGCAGTGACAGCGCTCGAGGAGAGCGGACTCCGTGTCCCTACTGACGTAGCTGTCATGGGATACGACGATATTAACATTGCGTCAGTGATGCGTCCGCGCCTCTCGACTATTGCCCAACCCAAGTATGAAATGGGCTGGATTGCTGCAGAGACCATAATCAAACGAATGTCTGAACCAAAGGGGTCACGTATGGAGGAAATTCTTCAGCCTATGTTAGTGGTCAGAGATTCCACTGTGGAAAGGAGAGGCGCTTTGGCGTGAGCATAGTGGTTGTGGGAAGTCTCAACATGGACTACATATTGCAGGTTCCTGGCCTTCCTAAGCGGGGAGAGACGGTTTTTGCCGACGGATACTCTACCGCCCCGGGCGGGAAAGGGGCAAACCAGGCGGTTGCATCCAAGCGGTTGGGATCTCATGTACATATGGTTGGGCGTGTAGGTACAGATGCGGCAGGGCGCGCTTTAGTTGCGGGTTTGGAAGAGGCAGGTGTGGACATCTCCGAGGTGAAGGGCGATTCGCGAGAGTCAACAGGCGCAGCTTACATAACTGTGGCCCAGGACGGGACGAACACTATCGTTGTAAACAGGGGTGCCAACTTTGCGCTGGAACCTTCGCATGTGTCAGATGCTGAAAGTCAAATTCAAGACGCAAATGTCGTCGTTGCGCAACTGGAAACCCCGACGGAGACTGTTTTTCAGGCTCTCAAACTCGCAAGGGTGAATAATACGGTGACAGTACTCAATCCTGCGCCCATGGTTCCCCTTAATACTGAAATTCTGACTTTCGTAGATTGGCTGATCCCCAATGAGACGGAGGCAGTCTCTTTGCTCCGTCTTCTGGGGCAGTGGGATGACCGAGACGAGGAGAGGCTGAGCTGCGACTTAACTCCTGAGTTTGCTATGGAAGTCGCCGGGAGGCTGGCTGAAGTGACATGCGCCCATATCATTATTACCTTGGGAGACAAGGGGTGTGTGTACGTAGGCCCTTTCGACTGTGACGGTCTTGCTTTCCCGGCCTATGAGGTTGAGGTGGTTGATACCACTGCTGCAGGTGATGCATTTGTCGGGGCTTTAGCATGCGCGCTGGATGAGGAGTCAGGAAGCTCAGCGAATATCGCGGAGTTAGTATCTTTTGCACAGGCAACTGCTGCCCTTACCACGACTAAACTCGGAGCACAACCTTCCTTGCCCACTCGTATCGAGGTGGAGGAGTTCTTGTCGGATCGGAAAAGAGGCGAATGCAATGGGTGATACGAAGGATGCACCTCTCCTCGCCATGCAGGGAATATCAAAGAGCTTTCCCGGTGTAAAGGCTTTGGACAGAGTCGACTTTCAGCTATGGCCAGGTGAGGTGCACGCGCTTGTCGGCGAGAACGGCGCCGGGAAGTCCACTCTCATAAAGATCCTGGCCGGTGTGTACAGCATGGATTCAGGCCAGACCCTAATCGACGGCAAGCCTGTTGACATTAGTTCTCCACGTCAGGCCTCCAAGTACGGGATTAGTGTGGTACATCAGGAGTTTACCCTTGTGCCACAGATGACCGTCGCGGAAAACATAATGCTATCTGATATGCCTTCAAGACCCGGTCTTCGATTGCTGGTTGACAAAAAAGCCATGGTGTCCGGAGCCAGGGATATCCTGGACGATCTCGGTGTGGACATTTCAGTTTCCTCGCCTGTCCGTTCGCTGACCGTAGCGGAGCAGCAGATAGTGGAAGTGGCTAAAGCCTTGTCCAGGAAAACGCGGATCCTCGTGATGGATGAACCTACCGCCGCCTTGTCCAATGTGGAAGTCGAGCGATTGTTCAAAGTAATACAGACCCTTGTATCAAAGGGTATGGCTGTCGTTTACATTTCTCATAAACTCGATGAAGTCTTTCGGATATCTGATAGGCTCACTGTCCTAAGAGACGGGCGTGTGATTTCGAGCTCACCGATATCGCGTCTTACCAGGAATGAAGTTGTGAAACAGATGGTAGGCCGTGAGCTTACAGGTATGTACGACAAGCCTGAGGTTAGTATTGGTAGGCCGGTACTGGAAGCAAGAGACCTGCTCTTAGATCCGATTGGACAGGGTATATCCTTTAAAGTTCACGAAGGTGAAGTCCTTGGAATTGCAGGGCTCATGGGCGCAGGCCAGATTAAGCTGGCAAGAGCCCTCTTCGGGATAGAACGTGTATATGGCGGAGAAGTGATCCTAAGGGGCAAGCCTATGAGAATATCGTCTCCTGCCAAAGCCGTGGAAACGGGTATAGGCCTGGTAACTGAAAACAGAAAAGAAGAAGGTCTCGTCCAGCTACTCTCCGTCTCGAAGAACATAACCCTTACTGTCTTGGATGCTGTCTCCCACATGGGTGTGCTTTCTTCCCGAGCAGAGGCAGACATTGTTTCTGACAAGATACGGGACCTGGACATAAAAACTCCTTCCCCGAAACAAATTGTGAGGAATTTATCCGGGGGCAACCAGCAAAAGGTCGTTCTCGCGAAATGGCTGGCTGTCGACCCTGACGTGATGATCATGTGTGAGCCTACGCGCGGTATAGATGTGGGAGCAAAGGCTGAGATCTATAGACTCATAGGAGAGATGGCCCGCAACGGGAAGGCAGTCCTTCTCATATCTTCTGAGATTCCGGAGATTGTGGGGATGAGCGATAAAGTTGTGGTGATGCATTCCGGCAGAGTCGTAGGGGAGTTGACAGGTGCCGGATGCACGCAGGAAGCGGTATTGAGATTGGCGACTGGGGGTAGCGCTGTTGGAGCCTAAATCTTTTATCGATGTTCTCAGGCGTTTCGGAATGGCTTTCATACTTTTGGCGATGATTATTGCGCTTTCATTTATGAATCCTCGATTCTTCACTATTTCCAACTTCCTAACAATAATGAGGCAAGTTGCAATCAATGGAGCGCTGGCAGCAGGCATGACCATGGTGATCCTCACCGGAGGGATAGACCTTTCAGTGGGTGGGACTGTAGCCTTGGCAGGGTGTTTTGCAGCAGGGGCGTTGCATGCTACCGGCAATTCATGGCTGGCTGTGCTTGTAGCGCTGGGAGTCGGGCTCATAATCGGCTCTGTCAACGGTTTCTTTGTCTCATATACCAAACTCCCGCCATTCATCGTTACTCTGGCTACACTGGCTCTTGCAAGAGGGTTTACTCTCGTCTACACGGAGGGCCGGCCTCTGCTGGTGGATGCTCCTTTGTTTGACATGATAGGTGGTGGGTTTGTAGCCGGAATTCCAGTGCCTGTACTGATTGTGGCCATGGTCTACATAGTCGTAGGATTTGTCCTGAATCAAACTAAGTTCGGACGGCTTGTCTATGCTATTGGCGGTAATGAGCAAGCTTGCAGGCTTTCAGGAATAAATGTTGAGAGAAATAAGATGTTAGTATACATGTGGTGTGGCTTTCTGGCAGGGTTGTCTTCGGTAATCTTAACATCCAGGCTGCTCTCTGCTCAGCCCACTGCAGGAACCGGGTATGAACTTGATGCCATCGCTGCAGTCATCCTTGGGGGAACGAGCCTATCCGGAGGTGAGGGTGGGGTACGGGGAACACTCGTAGGTGCCTTCATCATAGGAGTGCTGGCAAACGGACTCAACTTGCTTAACGTATCTCCATTCTACCAGGATGTAGCAAAAGGTGCCGTGATTCTTGCGGCAGTACTTATGGATAAAGCGTTCCACAGCACCGCTGATTCAAGGTGAGAAGATCAAAATGGAGGACTGTGAACAATGAAGAAATCCGGAATAATCAATCCCGCTTTGTGCAGGGCCATAGCCAGCCTGGGACATACAGATTCAATTGTCATATGCGATGCAGGACTCCCAATCCCTGAGGAAGTTGAGAGGATAGATTTATCTTTGGTGCGAGATGTGCCATCTTTCAATCAGGTTTTCCATGCCATTGCTGAGGAATTACAAGTTGAACAGGCGGTTATGGCTGAGGAGGCAACCTGCGAAAACCCGCGTGTGGTGGAAGTCATAACTGAGGCTCTGGGCAAGGACAAAGTGAAATTTGTGCCTCACTCCGAGCTGAAGGAACTGACAGAGTCTGCAAAGGCAGTTGTCAGAACCGGCGAGTTCAGGCCATACGCTAACGTCATTTTGTACTCAGGAGTTGATGGTCTTTTCTAAGGATGGACTGCTGCAAATAGGAAGGGGAGTGATTGGAAGGGTCAGGTGAATAACGGACAATGCCGGTGCATTACAGGCGTGTTACGAGTTCCCAGGCGATTAACAGTACAATGAAAAGGGGAGACGCTTACGATGAAGTTGACTAGGACGCTTTCAGTGTTGCTGTGTGTACTCATGATAGGGGGTATGGCTGCTTCGATGGCAAGTGCAGCCGCTCCTGAAATCGGTCTTGCAGTCTCTACTCTCAATAACCCGTTCTTTGTGGATCTGAGAGACGGAGCTTTGGAGGCGGCTGATAAGGCAGGGTTAGGCATTACTGTAGCTGATGCGCAGAATGATCCCAACAGGCAATTGTCGCAGATAGAGAACTTCATTCAGCAAGGGGTCAGTATCATTCTGGTCAATCCCTGTGACTCTGCAGCTATAGTCCCTGCGATTAAAGCAGCGAACAAAGCGAACATACCGGTGATTACTGTTGACCGAGGCGCAGACGGCGGAGAAGTCGTTTGTCACATTGCGTCCGACAACGTAGAAGGCGGTCGTATGGCCGGCGAATTCCTGGCCAAGTTGGTGGATTACAAAGGCAAGCTGGTAGAGCTCGAAGGCATACCAGGGACTTCTGCTGCACGCGACAGAGGGGCAGGCTTCAACGAAGTGATAAAGAAGTACCCCGACATCAAGATCGTCGCAAGGCAAGAAGCAGGCTTCGACAGGGCGAAAGGTATGACAGTCATGGAGAACATACTCCAGGCCCAGCCGGAGATCGACGGCATATTCTGCCACAACGACGAGATGGCGCTTGGCGCCCTGAGGGCTGTAGAAGCTGCCGGTAGACTGTCAGCTATTAAGATAGTCGGTTTTGATGCTACAGACGATGCAGTGAAATCAGTAAAGGACGGCAAGTTAGTCGCTACAGTTGCACAGAAGCCTCGCGTTATGGGAAGCATGGCCGTAGACACCGCGAAGCAGGTCCTTGACGGTGTGAAGGTGGATGAGTTCATACCTGTTCCACTGGAGCTTGTTGTGAAATAGGTAGTGTTAATGTAGCTTACATGTGTTAAGCACTGGACCAGTATCGCTTACTTGTTGTAGGCAATAGACTGACGGAGCGTGGAGTGGCAGTGGCCGGGTGTTTCTGGCTGCTGCCACTTTGTGTTTGCCTGGTATGTTCACTGGGATGACAGATTGAAAGAAGGCCTTCCATTGTATCCCACTACGTTCAAATAATACAGTAGCCGGTAACATGAATCTCATATCAATGAATAGCCTTCAGCGATTCAGCATAACTATACGGGATCATTTGCTTCATCTCTGTTGCTCGATACCCATCTTCGTCATGGGAACAACGACTGATCTCCTTTGCCGTAGAATCCTTGAATCGCGTCACCACAGCTATTAGTACATCTAGTTCTTCCTCAGAAAATAACCCCTTATCGAACTCGACCAAAGGTAATATATACTCTCCCTCATACGGACCTTCGTAAGGCCTCGTTTCAACAATTCCATCCTCTTGAAGATATGCCAACAACATGTCATGATGCGCGGGGATGGGTCCATAGTAGTCTCGTACATATGGCGTACCGCTAGCAGATACGCCTTGCCTTTTATAACAAAGGAAATCAGCATACCATAGTAACTTAAGAAGCTTTGACTTTACAAGATCTTGGATTCCAGAGGCGAAGAACACAACCATATTTGCTAATTTATCTATATCGAAGGCCTTGTTGCCAACGTATAGGGCGCTATTTTGGGTGTAACATTTTGACAGAAAGCTTTGTAGTATATTCGTGATTGAACGCGAGTCCTTTACAGATCCAAATGCATCAGCGGCCCTCTTTGCCTCTAGGCTATTTAACTTGTGCTTGTTCTCATGGTATAGCTCAAGGGCGTAATCAAGGTCACCTCGAAAATGGATCAACTGAGAATTGTGAGCCACGCTTGGAATTGCTCCCGCCTCGTAACGCGCAATCGTTGCCTGACTCCATCCGAGCAAGCTACTAAGGCCTCTTTGAGATAAACCATATTCAGCCCTTAGTTCCCTGAGATCTCTGGGAGCCAATAAACCATGTTTTTCCCGATAAATACCATAAGCTTCTTCTAGATTTTCCTCGTCCAGTTCGTCGTCATAGATGGTTGCGCCACAGACATCACAAACCACTACATTTGCATCAATTACTATTGACTCTCCCTTGACAGGGTAAGATTCTCTCTGTTTGCTCACCGTAACTTCTCTATCCTTATTACACGAGGGACAGTAAGCAGTCATCTAGTATCCTCCTTCCTTTCCTGGCGATAAGGAAGTGTTGAGGGACCACAAGCCTCATGAAACGAGAGGCAAACGACCCCCCGTTCGGAGTCCAGCTTTAATTTGATGTAGACCATAACGCCGTCAATTTCCGGTATGAACTCCCATATTTCACCGACTCCACTGTGATCGGGCAAAGGTCCTCGATCATAGTCTTCGTAGGTAAGCGAGAGGATTTCATGCTTCCATTTCAAACCTAATCGGGCAATGTCATCTATGTTTTTTGCTCTATCTATCAGCTGGATCCTCCCGGGCGTTGACATTTCCTTCTTGACGCGGCGAAGGAAATCTTCAATGTCAGTCACCGATGCTGTTGATTCCAGCATTCTCTAATCCTCTCTTCCGCTATAGTATACAAGAACAGCAGTAATTATGCTACTAATTGATAGCACTTCGTGGATTCAAATCTAACATAACGCTGGATGGATTAGGCTACCCTACCCTCTCCGGTTCCAGCTTATCTACAAAAATCGGTTTTCCATTCCGAACTTTTACTTCTATCTCGCCATACTTCATTGACTTGAATGCAAGTTCTACTTTTCGCAGCGCTTCACTAATTGGAATCTCTTTATTTTCCATAATTGGGGCTTGGAGACATATTCGTGATCGGGAACAAGCTTCCTCCCCACACGTCAATTTGTGCCAAGGGTACTGTTTTCATTGGTCATTACTTCTCTGGAGCCTTACTATTTATAGCAGCCTGTGCCATCTCGCAATTCCAAGAAGAATATCCGCCTGGAGGGATACCCACCTAAGCCGTAATCGCATTGACATATATAACCATATATGATAACCTTATATCAGTCGGTCAACCGAC
>DUVA01000072.1 GCA_012841305.1 Bacillota bacterium
AGCGAGAAGACATGCCTGCAGACAAAACGGAAATAGCTGAGGCTGAACGCGAAGGGATTAAGATACACTTCCTGACTGTGCCGGTTAAGATGATAGGAAAAGACGGAAAACTCACAAACATGGAGTGTGTCAGAATGTCCTTAGGCGAATTCGACCGCAGCGGACGACGACGTCCTGTCGAGATCGAAGCGTCGAATTTCGTTGTTGATGTGGACATGGTTATTCCTGCCATAAGTCAGAGGCCGGATATGTCTGTCTTGCCCGGTAGATCCGGAATCGAGACCACAAGATGGTCTACGATAGTTGCGGACACAAGGACTCTTGCTACAGGTGAACCCGGGGTATTTGCAGGCGGTGACTGTGTACACGGACCTGATACCGTAATCCAGGCGATTGCAGACGGCAGACGCGCTGCAATAGAAATTGACAAGTACCTTGGTGGAACCGGGGAGATCCCTGTAAGCCCTGACCTCGGTCGGGAACAGGCAGGCGAGATCCACGAGGAACAGATGCCAAGGCAACATCCGGGTGTGCTACCCGTTGATCGGAGATACGCCAACTTCGATGAAGTAGTTGACAAGTTTACTGAGGCTCAAGCACTCTTTGAAGCTTCGCGCTGTCTCCGGTGCGACGTGAAGGACTAAAGAATGGAGCGTGAACCAGGATGGATATGCTTACTGTAACTATAGATGGCAATAAGGTTCAAGTGCCCGCAGGGTCAACAATTCTTGATGCTGCGCATGTAGCTGGGGTAGACATACCTACTCTCTGTTACTTGAAAGATATCAATGTTGTGGGAGTCTGCCGTGTTTGCGTAGTTGAGGTTGAAGGCGCAAAATCCCTGCAAGCTTCATGTGTCACTCCTGCATCAGATGGGATGGTAGTCAGGAGTAATACTCCTGCCGTACGCGAAGCCCGAAAGACTGTCCTCGAGCTTATCATATCAAACCATCCTTATGAGTGCCTAACGTGTCAGCGATCCGGCAACTGCGAGCTTCAAGCGATGGCGGATAGGTTCAACATACGCGACATCGAGTATGAAGGAGAGAAAAGCGAATTTCCGAAAGACCCTTCAAGCCCGTCAATTGTCCGGGATCCTAATAAGTGCATCCTTTGCAGACGGTGTGTAAGCGTTTGCCAGGAAGTCCAGTCTGTGTGCGCGCTTGCGCCAAATGACAGAGGGTTTGACACAATGGTCGGCCCGGCTTTTGCCGATGATCTCATTCAGGCGGTTTGCACCATGTGCGGCCAGTGTGCTCTTGTGTGTCCTGTCGGAGCTTTGACTGAACATGACGCAACGGAAGATGTTTGGTCTGCCTTGGCAGAGCCCACAAAGCATGTGGTAGTCCAGACTGCGCCTGCAGTCCGAGCCAGTATCGGGGAAGAACTGGGTATGCCTGCCGGTTCCAGAGTCACAGGACAAATGGTGGCTGCTCTCCGAAGGCTGGGATTTGACAAAGTGTTCGACACGGACTTCACGGCCGACCTCACAATCATAGAAGAAGGACACGAACTGTTGGAGCGGCTCAACACCGGAGGGGCATTGCCGCTTATTACCTCGTGCAGTCCGGGCTGGATCAAGTTCATTGAGCACTTCTTCCCCAGCTTGCTGCAGCACGTGTCTTCATGCAAGTCTCCTCAGCAGATGTTCGGCGCTCTTGCCAAGACTTATTATGCTGAGAAGGCAGGCATTGACCCTAAGGACATCTATGTCGTGTCCGTGATGCCGTGCACTGCCAAGAAGTTCGAGGCCCAGAGGCCGGAGATGACATCAAGCGGTTATCCTGATGTAGATGTCGTCCTGACCACGAGAGAACTGGGGAGGATGATACGGGAGGCAGGAATTGACTTCCAATCACTGCCTGCCGAAGATTACGACGACCCGCTGGGGATATCCACCGGCGCAGCAGTTATCTTCGGTGCGTCAGGCGGTGTAATGGAAGCTGCCTTAAGGACTGTGTACGAAGTAGTCACTGACAGCGAGTTGGAGAACATCGACTTTGAGGATGTACGAGGCATTGAAGGTTGTAAGGAAGCCCAGGTAGACATAAACGGCACTATTGTCAAAGTAGCAGTGACCAACGGGCTGAAGAATGCAAGGAAGCTTCTGGAAAGGATCGCAAAAGGTGAAGCGGATTATCACTTTGTCGAAATCATGGCATGTCCAGGTGGGTGTATAGGCGGAGGCGGACAGCCGATACCTACTGACACAGAAATCAGATTGAAGAGGATCAGCGCGATATATGAGGAAGACAGGAATATGCCGATTCGCAAGTCCCACCTGAATCCCCACGTCCAGGAGCTATATAAGGAATTTCTTGGGAAGCCTTTGGGGGAGAAGTCCCATGAACTCCTCCACACTCACTATGCTCCCAGGTCCAAAGTATAGCATGGAGCTTAAGCATACTTGCCGGTGAACATGAATCCGGTGTGTATGCGAGAGAGAAGTGAAAGTCAGCGCTCGGCGAAACACCGTAGCGCTGACTTTTTCTAATACTTTCATCATCATCATCTATGATAAGCAGGAATACCTCCATTTTTACTGAAAGTACTGTATAATCTATAAGCATAACGGGTACGAGAACGAGGATCCCGCGCATAGATGGGGCCACCCGGTAAAAGGGGGCATATTGGTGGATCTTATCACGTGTCTTGGAAATGCTCAATCAAGGCGAGGCCATACCCGATTAGGAATGAATTCCGCGCGTCTTTTGGGTTTATTCTTAGTCTTGTGTATTGCTTTGGCAGATGTGCCTATGTTAAGGTGCGCAGCTTTTGCCGAGAATTCCGCTGATGAGGTAGTCCTAGAGTTTAACACCCTGTCAGATAAGACCCATACGTATCAGGTTCTCATAAGTGAGACTGTATACTCAGACGGACAGAGACTGACAAATCTCTACAGAGAGGATTTCAAGATACAGGAGACTGCTGCCACAAGCGGTAAGGCAGTACGGACTGTTGTGTGCGTAGGCAGTGTCACTCCTGTAGGCGGAGAAATCAGGAAGTTGGAGCCTTCCGGCTACTACTTGACTGTGGACAAGACCGGCCGGATCGTTGAGGTGCGAGGCCTCAAACCTTGGGACGGACGTCGTTTGGAGACTATTTGGCTGGCCCAGGTGCTTCTGCCGGAATATCCTGTTCGCCCCGGAGACACGTGGACAGCAAATGACGCCTTTTTCTCCATGACTACCGCAGGGAAGACACATGAGAAACGAGCCTACCGGTTTCTGGGAACAGAGAACCTAGGTGCAGTCACCGCACATAAGATTGGATATGAAATTGTCGGTAAGGGACAGGATGACCTGCAAGAGTACACTTATGTATCTACCGGCGCCTTCTATCTGGCTTCCGGAGACCTTGTGAAGCTGGACGCATCTGAAATGGTAACTTATGGTGGCGGATCCGGGGATTCCAAGATCATTACTATGATACAGGTAAGCGCTGTGAACTAGTGTGATAAGCATAGCTCGGAAAGTCTTTGCTGAAGGCTTGGTGTGTCTTGAGATGCTCCTTGGGCATATACTGTTTGATGTAGACATCACAAGTGTCGAAGGGGGTATCTCCCATGATTCAATGTCCAAATTGCGGGGCTCAGAATCCCGATTCAGCGGAAAAGTGTGAGAAGTGCCGGCAGCAACTGATGCCGATGGCGCCGGGCAAGACCGACGTCATAATACATGAGACTCCGAAGCTGCCATTTATTAAGAGAGCCCCTTTCAGAAAGGGGTAGGCCTCTTCTTGACCGGGTTCTCGCGCTATGCTAAACTGAATGCACAAGGGGAATGCTATACGTGTTAATGTGGTGAAATGAATATCCTGTGGAGACGATGACAGGGACGAGTAGGTTGCATCCCGGAGTTTCAGCGAACCGAGGGAAGTGTAAGTCGGGGCTCAGGAGCGCCGAAAATCACCCTGGAGTAGCCACGCGAAATCCGAGACTGTCCTTTGTGTCAGTTGACAAGAGTAGACGTGGCCGGGCCCTCCCGATACAGAGGTATTAATGTGTCTATGAGTGGGTTGCCATAAGCAGCCAATTTGGGTGGTACCGCGAGAGTTGAGTCTCCCGTCCCGATTTCGGGGCGGGAGATTTTTGTACGTTAATGTCCTGTAGTTTGAGGAGGATGTGCCATGTTCAGGAAAGTCGAACCAGGAAGGAACATGCCTCAGATGGAGGAAGAAATCCTGGAATTCTGGAGGAAACAGGGGATTTTTGAGAAAACCCTGGAGAAGACAAAGGACGGGCCGAAATTCGTATTCTATGAAGGCCCGCCAACTGCAAATGCCATGCCCCACCCAGGGCATGTGCTTACTCGTGTGATGAAGGATCTCATTCCCAGGCATCGGACGATGTGCGGCTACCATGTGCCTAGGAAAGGCGGATGGGATACTCACGGGCTTCCTGTTGAACTGGAGATAGAAAAGGAATTAGGAATAAGCGGGAAGCCGGAGATAGAGGAGTACGGTGTTGAGAACTTCATCGAAAAGTGCAAAGAAAGCGTATTCCGCTACAAGAGAGAGTGGGAACGCATGACAGAACGCGTAGGTTTCTGGGTTGACTTGGAGAACGCCTACGTGACATATGAGAACTACTACATTGAGTCTGTGTGGTGGGCCCTGAAAAAGATTTGGGACAAAGGCCTTTTGTATAAGGGGCATAAGGTGGTTCCGTACTGTCCGAGGTGTGGGACAGCCTTGTCCAGCCACGAGGTTGCTCAGGGCTATCAGGAGGTTGAAGACCCGTCTGTCTATGTGACATTCCCCCTGAAGGGTGAAGATGATACAGCGTTCCTTGTATGGACCACAACTCCGTGGACTCTCCCGTCTAACGTGGCCTTGGCAGTCCATCGAGACGCTGTTTATGTAAAGATTAAACTTACCCAGACAGGCTGCAAACTGATTCTGGCAAAGGAACTTGCAGATTCTGCAATCCCTGACGATGAAGGCTACGAAGTCATAGATGAATTCAAAGGCGAGTCTCTGGTTGGAGCAGAGTATGAGCCCTTGTTCCGGTATACCGTGCCTCCTAAGAAAGCTTGGTATGTGGTGAGCCAAGACTTTGTCACTCTTTCAGACGGCACAGGTATAGTCCATTTGGCGCCTGCGTTCGGGGAAGATGATATGAATGCGGCCATGCAGCATGACTTGCCTGTAGTCCAACTGGTGGATGAGGAAGGAAGATTCACCGGGGAAGTGACTGAGTGGAAAGGCATGTTTGTCAAGGAAGCAGATCCTCTGATCATAGAACACCTGAAGTCTCGCGGGCGTCTTTACAGGAGTGAGCAACACGCCCACACGTATCCGTTCTGTTGGAGATGTGACACTCCGCTTCTCTATTACGCTCGGACTTCGTGGTTTGTTAAGACCACTGCCGTAAAGGACGCCTTGTTGCGAAACAACAACGCAGTCTCGTGGTACCCGCAGTATATCAGGGACGGACGCATGGGAAACTTCCTGGAAAACGTAATTGATTGGGCAGTCAGCAGAGAGCGTTACTGGGGCACCCCTCTTCCGATCTGGATATGTGATGATTGTGGCGAAACCCATTGTGTCGGGAGTATTGATGAACTCAAGGAAATGGCTGTCGAGCTTCCTGAAAAGCTGGAGCTCCACAGGCCGTATATAGATAAGGCACGTCTCGCATGCCCGAAGTGCGGCGGTTCCATGAGAAGAACCAAAGAGGTCATAGATGCGTGGTTTGACTCAGGGTCTATGCCTTTCGCCCAGTGGCATTACCCTATGGAAAACGATGATACATTCCGGCGCAATTTCCCGGCGGATTTCATCAGTGAGGCTATAGACCAGACCCGTGGATGGTTTTATACCCTGCTTGTCATCTCGACTCTTCTCTTTGACGAGCCTCCGTATAAAAACGTCCTTGTGCTGGGGCATGTGCTGGACGCCGAAGGCTTGAAAATGAGTAAGAGAAAGGGAAACGTGGTGGATACGTGGGAGGTGTTCAACACATATGGGGCTGACGCGTTTCGTTGGTACCTCTATACCGTTAATCCTCCCTGGAATCCAACGCGCTTTTACCTTGAAGCGATAAGTGAATCGCAGCGCAGGTTCTTGTCGACTCTATGGAATGTATATTCCTTCTATGTTCTTTATGCGAACGTAGACGGGTTTGATC
>DUVA01000073.1 GCA_012841305.1 Bacillota bacterium
AAGGGCCTCATCGGTTTGGGCCCAGGGCTGACCCCTTCCGGCGACGACGCCATTACCGGTCTATTGGTCTCACTGGCTCTGACACTAAAAGCCTATAACCTCCACGCTCTGGTCACTCACCCCTCGGAGGGCATCGGTTCACTAATCTTATACATAGCCGATCATGGCACCAACGTCATCAGTCAGGAGCTCCTATGGTACGCGGCTCGTGGGGAAGCATCATCATCTACTGAAGCGGTAATTCTTGACATACTGTCCGGATCAGCCAATTCCGTCCGAGAATCAACGAGAAAGCTCATCAGTCAAGGCGCTTCCTCCGGGGTCGATCAATTATGGGGCATCCTGCTCGGTATTCCGCTGGCCTTTGACATTATTGCAGGATGAGTACTGGATGTGGCAACGACAATCTCATCGCGTCCGGAATCAAACAAGGTTTGAATGGAATAGACAATACAGACTCTCAGAAGATTTACTATTACGTCTTATTGGATGAGTTGTTTTAGATAATGGTGCCATTCATTGACGAGTTTGAGGACCTGATCCTAAGAGATGTATGGATTCAATCAACTAGCATTTCTTTGATAATGCTTTTCACCTCTGATATTTCTTCCCAACTCAATTCTCCTATTCTCTGACGAAGCCTAGTTTTATCAATAGCTCGAATTTGATCTAGAACAATCCATCCCTTGAGCTCATCGCGCCAGCATACTCATTTCACATATGTTTTGCGACATCGCCCCTTGCCGAATTCGCCTTCCACGTCATCTCTAACAAAACGGAATCCTGCATTTTCTAAAACCTTGATCGAAGCATGATTCTCACTGTCAACAACACCATATATCTCCTTAATGCCGAAGTCTCTCTTTCCCCAATCGCTAAATGCAGCCACCGCTTCACTTGCGTATCCCTTGTTCTGATGTTGCTTTCCTATAGCATATCCAATCTCAATCCCCTGTTTAATCCTACTTAATCCAACATGCCCAACGAGCTCATTTGATTCTTTCTCTACAACAGCAAGCACAAAAGGCAACTCTTTGTGCGGATATTTCGAAATCATGAACTCAAGCGTTTCTTTCGCTTCGTCTATATTGGAATACACTTGATCCGGTAACCACTGTTTTAGAGACTCTTCCTGGCTGAAATAGAAGATTACTTCGGCATCAGAAAGTGAAAAATCTCTTATGATTAGTCGTTTTGTTTCCATCCTGGACATGTCACATACTCCCAAAGTTCAAATTACACGTTGCTCATGCAAGGGTGTGGTAACCTACTAGCGGACACTGAAAAGATGGACGATAATAAAGAGGAGCCATCAGGAGGTGTCGATATGGCAGCGCACTTTGATAGGGATACAAAAGTAGCCTATGTAGAACAGATTGAGTCTGGGAAGCTAACGGTTACAGAAGCAGTCAGAGAATTGGGTTGCTCCAGATCAACAATTTATTCATGGATAAAGAAGTTATCAGAAGACGGGGAACACGCTCTTCCAGGCAGCGGGCATATGAAGCCTGACTTGGAGCACCAAAGGCGGCTTGAAAGAGAGAACAAACAGCTGAAGAACGAGATCGAATTCCTAAAAAAAGCGGCAGCGTACTTTGCCGGAGACCAGAGGAAAGGTACGCGGTAATTGAGAAGGAACATAAGAATCTGGTCAGCATCAAGCGGGCTTGTGAATTATGCGAGGTGTCACGCAGTGGGTACTACAAGTGGCTAAAGAGGCCAGTAGAGGTAAAGGTAGATGTCTTGACTCAGAAGGTTAAGCGGATATTTACAAAGAACAGAAAAACGTATGGCACGCGCCGGATTAAGAAGAAATTAGCAGCTGAAGGGATAGTGGTCAGCCGTCAGAGAATCAGACGTATAATGGCTGAACAGGGCCTTGTAGCGAAGGCCCGCCGGAAGACTCGTGCCACTACAGATTCGAATCATAATCATCCGGTAGCGCCAAATCTGCTGGGAGGACAGTTTGATATCCAATACCCCAACGAGGCCTGGGTCACAGATATCACCTATCTTGCAACAAGCGAGGGCTGGCTGTATTTGGCAGTCGTTCTTGACTTATATAGCAGAATGATAGTGGGCTGGAGCATTAATAGACGAATGACAAAAGAGTTGGTCATTGATGCCCTCAAGACCGCTAT
>DUVA01000074.1 GCA_012841305.1 Bacillota bacterium
ATGGATACGGATACATCCGTCATACCTGACAGCGGAGCTACAGTCGCCTCCCGCAGCACGACAATGGGCGGAGCAGCTGTCCGCGATGCTGCGAAAAAGGTAAAAGAGGTGCTCCTCGGGGTCGCATCTCGGCTTCTTAATGCGCCGCACGAAGAGATAACAGCAGCCGGCGGAAAAATGTATGTAAACGAAGACCCTGCAAGGTGCGTGGACTTCAAGGACGTAGCCAGGGCTGCTTACGGTATGGGCCAACTCATGGCTGCCCTCGGATGGTGCCAGGCACCGAAGGTGTCATGGGACGAAAAGACAGGACAAGGCAAAGCATACTTCACATATGTCTACGGATGTCAGGCAGCTGAAGTTGAGGTGGATTGTGATACCGGGCAAGTTAAGGTCCTGAAAGTCGTGGCAGCCCATGACGTAGGCCGTGCCATTAACCCTGCTACTGTTGAAGGCCAGATATATGGCGGTGTCACCATGGGAATGGGTTATGGAATCTTAGAAGAAGTGGAACTTAAAGACGGCGTCACCAAGACCCAAAACTTCGACGAGTATCTCATTCCTACATCTATGGACGTACCGGAAATTGTCCCGATCGTAGTGGAAAACCCTGACTCATACGGGCCCTATGGAGCAAAAACAATAGGTGAGCCTACATGCGAATTGCTGGCGCCTGCAATAGCTAACGCAGTATATAACGCCTGTGGCAAGAGAATTCGCAAGTTGCCGCTTGACCTTGAACGAGTGCTCCTAGGTTATTCGCTCAGAGCAGCCCGGGGCAAGAGGGGAAGTGAACAGGCATGACCCTTGGATTCATTCGACCTAAGACAGTCGGTGAAGCAATGGAAGTCCTTGATGAACACAAGGATAGTTCAAAGATAGTCGCAGGAGCAACCGACGTAACGGTTCAGCTCAGGAGCGCAAAGCCAGTCGAAGAAAAGCCTCTTTGGCTGGTAGATATCACACGTATCCCTGAGCTGTCCTATGTTAATCTTGAAAACGGCATTGTGAGAATCGGAGCTATGACTACCCATAGGGACATTGCAAGGAGCGCTGTTATCCATGATGTAGCGCCATTTCTCGCTGATGCATGCCTCAGTGTGGGTTCTCCTCAAATCAGGACACGAGGCACAATAGGTGGGAACATTGTCAATGCATCACCTGCAGCAGACTCCCTTCCGCCGCTTACTGCCCTTTCCGCACGATTACGCTTAGTCAGCAGGAGAGGTTCGCGGGATGTTGCCCTCTGCGATTTCTTCAAAGGCGCTTACAAAACGATAATAGAACCTGATGAGATACTTGAAGAAGTGTACTTCAAGGCTCCCCAACCGTCTTCTCGTTGCGCATTTTTGAAGCTTGGCAGACGAGAGTCTCTTGCCATAGCCCGCCTGAGCGTAGCTGTGCTCCTTGATATGGATGAGTCAGGCAAGATATTAGAAGCTGCAATAGCTCCGGGAGCATGCCTTCCCATGCCTGCCAGGATCGCACGTGCAGAACAGGCTCTCATCGGGAAAATTCCTGATGAAGAATCAGTTGATATGACCTCTCTGGAAGTGGGCGAGGAGATGGTTAGAGTCAGCGGTGTGAGATGGTCAACAGAGTATAAAAAGCCTGTTGCGTGTGCACTTACAAAGCGGGCTATTTGGAAGGCTCTGGGGGTGGATGTAGATTGAAGAAAGCTGAGACGGAGCAGAAGAGATTCATATCCCTTACAGTAAACGGCGATGATTTTGAGGTTGAAATATCCGCCTGCGACAGACTCATTGACGTGCTCAGAGGCAAGCTGGGGCTCACAGGCACAAAGGAAGGGTGCGGCATAGGCGAATGCGGAGCATGTACCGTGCTCATGGATGGTGCGCCTGTGAATTCATGTCTCGTGCCTGCATTCCAAGCAGAAGGTAGCGTAATCGAGACTGTGGAGGGTCTTGATGCCTCCGGCAAACTCCACCCTCTTCAGGAAGCATTCGTGGAACACACAGCAATCCAATGCGGTTATTGCACACCTGGTATGCTCATGTCCGCACTGGCTCTTCTCAGGGAGAATCCTCGGCCTACCCGGGAAGAAATAACCCGCGCTATCTCAGGCAACCTTTGCAGATGCACCGGATATCACCAGATTATTGCAGCAATAGAGGATGCCTCAGCAAAAATGAAAACTACGGAATAAGGAGGGATACTTGATGCTAATTGTGGGAAATGGCCTACTGATCACATTGGACGCTGATAGCAAGGTAATAAAAGACGGCGCTGTGGTGATTGAGGACGGGATTATCCGTGAAACAGGCGATACTGCAAATATCAAGGCGCGCTATCTGAACGCAGAATTTATCGACGCGCAAGGAAAGGTCATCATGCCTGGGATGATCAACACCCACATGCATCTCTACAGTACTTTTGCCCGAGGGATGGCCTTGAAAGATCCGCCGCCTCGAACCTTCGTGCAAATTCTTGAGAGACTCTGGTGGAGATTAGATAAGACCCTGGGCCCGGAAGACGTTTACATAAGCTCTCTCGTGCCTATCATCGATTGCATCCGGTTTGGGGTAACTACTATCCTGGATCACCATGCAAGCCCTATGTCAGTTCCGGGAAGCTTAGATGAATGCGCAAAGGCAGTTGAAGAAGCAGGAATCCGAGCATGTCTCGCATATGAAGTATCAGACAGAGACGGCCTTGAAATCAGGGATCAGGGTATCGAAGAGAATGTAAGGTTCATCAAGAGATGCCGGGAAGACAAGAGTCCGTTCCTTCAGGGTTCGTTCGGACTACATGCGCAAATTACCCTCTCTGATGATACGTTGAAGAAGTGCAAAGAAGCAGCGGAAGGCCTTGACGTAGGTTTCCACGTCCATGTGGCCGAAGGGCCGGAGGACTTGGAAGACTCTCTCAAGAAATCCGGCAAGCGCGTTGTTGAAAGGCTGGACTCCTTCGGAATCCTGGGCCCGAGGACCATAGCATGTCACTGCGTACACATAAATGAGGCTGAAATGGAGATCCTCAAAGGCCGTGACGTGAACGTTGTGCATAATCCCGAATCCAATATGGGTAATGCTGTCGGGGTTGCACCCGTCCTGGAAATGATGGAAAAAGGCGTAAGGGTAGGCCTTGGCACTGACGGATACACATCGGATATGTTTGAAGCAATCAAGGTCGCCAACATGCTCCACAAACTGAACCAAAAGAACCCAAGCGCAGCATGGGGCGAAGTGCCTACCATGGTATTCGCAAATAATCGGGAGATTGCGAAGCGTATCTTCGGTATCAAAATCGGAGTGCTGGAACCCGGCGCCTCAGGTGATGTGATCACTGTGGATTATGACCCGTGGACTCCTTTGACACCGGATAATTTCTATAGCCATATTCTGTTCGGTATGTCAGGCGGACTGGTAGATACCTCTATCGTGGCAGGACGCGTTCTAATGCGCAACCGCAAGCTTACTACTGTCGACTCAGAACGGATCCTTGCCCGGTCGCGGGAACTTGCATAAGAAGTGTGGACGCGATTCTAGTGATTAAGTAAACATGAGTAAACGGAGGGAAAATTGATGCTCAACTGGTCAAGGAACCAAGAACCATATGATAATATCCTGCAGGCTGCAGGCTTAACGCCGCTGGTCCGGTTGAATAAGGTTGCAAAAGACGTTGACGCGACAATCTATGGGAAAGTTGAATATTTCAACCCAAGCGGCAGTCTAAAAGACAGGATCTTATGGCGTATGGTGGAAGCTGCCGAAGAACGCGGAGAACTGAAGCCTGGAATGACTATTATCGAAGGAACCACAGGGAATACCGGAATTGCCACTGCCTGCGTAGGCGCGGTGAAAGGATATAAAGTAGTCATTGTCATGCCTGAAGGTATGAGTGATGAACGCAAGAAGACTATTCGCGCATACGGAGCAGAACTTGTTTTTACAGAAGGCGCGGAAAGCGACGTAGATATAGTGCTTGATAAGGTAGAAGAGATAAAAGCGAAGAATCCGGGTAAGATGTGGGAAGTAGGCCAGTTCTCCAATGTTGACAATGTCAAAGCACACTATATAACCACAGGCCCGGAGATCTGGGAACAGACTGAAGGTAAGGTTGATGCGTTTGTCGCCTCCCAGGGAACTGCCGGCACTGTCAGTGGAGTGGGAAAGTACCTTAAGGAGAAAAATCCAAACGTCATGATATTCGCTGTTGAACCCGCTGAGTGCCCCATCCTATCCGGTGGTGAGTGGGGAAGCCATCAGATAGAAGGGATAGGCGACGGGTTTATTCCGGATGTGCTAGATTTAGAGGCCATTGACGGAGTTATTCAGACCACATCGCAGGAATCAATCGAAATGGCCAAGAGACTGTCACGTGAAGAGGGTATATTCTGCGGTATATCGTCAGGCTGTAACGTCGCAGCAGTCCTCAAGTTGGCTCGCAAGTACCCGAAACTCAAAACAATCGTGACAATGATTAACGACAACGGATTGCGTTACTTCACCACTGCGCTTTGTGGCGAAAAGGTGGAAGTCGAAATTCCCGACAGGGATCATCCAATCAGTAAAGAGGATCAAGAAAGACTCAGGAAGAAAAACCTA
>DUVA01000075.1 GCA_012841305.1 Bacillota bacterium
ACATCCAATGGAATTACAGCGCGTCCAATTGAATAAGGATAACATAGTCAGTACATCTTGTGCCGGAAAGATGCCGATTGGGACATCTGTTAAGGTAGCAGGGCTTGTAATAAGGCCACACAGGCCGTCGACGAAAAGCGGTAAGATTGTCGTATTCTTTTCTCTTGAAGATGAAACCGGACTTATTGATGTTACTGTCTTTGAGAGTATATATAAACAATGTAAAGGCGTAATCTTCACTGCGCCTATGGTAACAATTGAAGGGCGTTTGGATTTTAGGGGCAGTATCCCTAGTATAGTAGCAAGCTCTATACATGGCAATATCCCGAATTTTTCAGGGCAATGAACCTCCTTTGAATCCCGCGACGCGCCAAAGATCTGAGATCATCTGAGAGGGCTCCCGGTAATGTAGGATGTATTTGGATATAATGGACCCGAGTTTGCTGAGACATGCCATATTGCGCTTGAGAAAGAGAAGGAATTTCAAATATAATGTGGAAATGTATAATGTGCCTTGCATGGCTAACCTTTTTATAGGTATTTAAGAACTATCCAGGCAGGCAAGGTAAAGTTATTTGCTTAATATATGTAAGCACCTGGCAAGGGGGTGGTACCTAACCCCAAACGAGTTGAATGAGCGTGGAAGAGTATTACGCTTTATCGGTCGCAAGACAACATGACTGAAGGAGGTAGAATCGTGAAGTTAAGAAGATTCCTTTTGCCTGTTGCCATTTGTTTGGTTCTGGCTATGACGTACGGGAGCGTTACTGCCGGACAGGTTAAGTGCGAACCCTACGGGCCACAGGTCGACCAGATTATCATGCCTATTATTAAAGACAGTGAGGCGCAGCTCATCGCGTTTAACCGTGGTGACATCGACGTATATCCCGGTTTGACGAGGCCTGCCGACATCAATGTGGTGAAGGCCAACCCCAATGCAGAGCTCACAATGAACTATGGTTTCCATATGTTCTATCTATGCTACAACATGAGGCGTGAGCCTCTCGATGCAGACATTCTCCGTCAGGCTATCGCGCACGTTGTAGACCGCGACAATATCATCCAGACTTTGTTTGAAGGGTACATGCTACCGCTGGCAGCTTTCGTGCCTCCGTCCAGTGGATTCTACAAGGAAGATATACCACGCTTCCCGTATAATCCGGAAGAGGCCAAGAAGATTCTGGACAAGGCTGGCTACACTGTAGACCCGGCTACCGGAATTAGAATTGATCCGAAGACCGGAAAGCCTTTACGTAAGATGACTATCTTCACACCTACATACGAAGTTGCTCCGACTTCAGCTGAGCTTGGCAAGATCATTGCCGAAGCGTGCCAGGCAATAAACCTGCCTATCGAGCCGGAGCCAATGGACTTCCCGGTTATGCTGGACAAACTGGATATGGCAGAATTTGATATGTATATGCTGGCATGGAGCCTAAGCCGTATACCCACGTCGCTACACAACTTCTTCCATTCATCCAACGACGTTGAAGCCGGGTACAACAGGCCGGGTATCCGTGACGCTGAGCTAGACAAGATTCTCGATGAACTCTACTACGCGCCCAATGAGGAAGTCGCGAAGAAGGCGGCTGACGAGGCACAGGTTATTCTTGCCAGGAGGCAGCCATATACAGTCCTATACTCCAGGCCTTACATGGATGCCTTCCGGAAAGACAGGTTCACAGGTTATGTGCCAATGCACGGTTATGGCGCAGCGAACTATACAAACAAATGGACGACCCTCAATATCAGACCGGTCAGGGGCAAAGGCGGCACACTTCGCTGGCTGCTTCCTGAAGAGCCGAAAGTCCTTAACCCATGCACCGCAAGCAGCGCTTACGAGTGGGAAGTTCTAGGCAGGCTCTACGACGGCTTGATGGAAATCAATCCTGAGACCATGGAAGACATTCCGTGGATGGCCAAGAGTTGGGAAGTTGGAACTTGGGAGCCTGAACCCGGCAAGAAGGGCACTGTTATCACATGGCATCTGGAGAAGGGTATCAAGTGGCAAGACACTACTCCCTTCACATCCGCGGACATCAAGTTCACCATTGAGTACCTGCGTGATAACAAGGTTCCGAGATACATTTCCAACGTAGAGCACGTCGTTAGGGTAGAGACTCCTGATGAGTATACTGCCAAGGTGTACTTTGCGAACGAGAGCTACTGGCACCTCTACAGAGCCGGTGGAAATTTCCTGCCTGAATGGATCTGGAAGGATGTAAAGGACTACAAGACCTTCGAGCCGTGGCTTGAGGCTCACCCAGAAGTTCCGGGCCTTACCAAGGTTGTCGGACATGGCCCGTTCATCCTGGATCAGTACAAGGTGGGCGAGTATGTCAGACTGAAGAAGAACCCAATTTACTGGAGGCTTTCAAAGTAAGAAGAGATGCATCCGGTAGAGGTAACATGAATAGAAAGTAATACCTGGAACATATCCGCCGCCCCGGGCTTCCGGGGCGGCGGAATTAGGTAGGGGCTGGCGACCGCTAAGGTGACGAGCCAGGTTAGGTTAGTGAGGTGAGGCCACTTGGGCTTTTCGAGGTATCTATTGCGAAGACTGGGCTACGCATTGATAGTGTTGTTTGTTATCATGTCGTTCAACTTCGCCATCTTTCGTCTCATGCCCGGAGATGCCACAAAAATGATAATAGACCCTATGTTTACTCCCGAAGCTATCGCCGAACTCAAGAGACAGTTCGGTCTTGATGATCCCCCGCTTGTACAATACTTCAAGTACGTCGGTAATCTCTTTAAATTCGATTTAGGGCTTTCTTTCTCTACTAGGAGGCCTGTGGTGAATGAGCTGAAGGAACGACTCCCCAATACCATGATGCTGTTCTTGACGAGTTTTACTTTCACGACCATTATCGGTATTTCAGTAGGGGTGTTTACTGCGTCGAGAAGAGGGACGTTCAGTGATAACTTCGTAACAGGAGCCGGCCTCTTTACTTATGCAGTGCCGACGTTTTGGATACAATTGCTGCTATTGATGTTGTTTGGCTACTACATACCGATTTTGCCGATACACGGCACTATGAGTGCACCCCCGCCTGACGGATTCTTGCTCCAATTCCTGGACAGGATTCATCACTTGATACTGCCTGCAGGGAGCAATGTGATTGTAGCTTTCGGATCATGGGCGCTCTATACACGTAATACAATGCTTGAAGCCCTTGGTCAGGATTACATTGTCACTGCCAGGGCAAAAGGCCTGCCGGAGAATACAGTCTTGCGCCACCATGCCTTAAGAAGTGTCCTGCCTCCTATTGTTACATTGATATTCGGGGCTCTTCCGGGGATGGTGTCAGGAGCTGTTATTACAGAGACTATCTTCTCATGGCACGGAGTGGGCAAGTATCTAATGGACGCAGTTATGCAGCAGGATTACCCCGCTGCGCAAGGAGCGTTTTACCTTATCGCCTTGGCGGTGGTGATCTGCAATCTTGCAGCTGACATTGTGTACGGAATCGTGGATCCTAGAATCCGGGTAGGGGAGGGTGGAGCAAAATGAGCAAGAACAAGACGCAAACGGGAATAAGCGCGCCGACGTTTTGGGAGCAATACAGGCGTAAGCCCCTGGGCATGGTTGGATTGTCTATAGTAATCGTTTATGTTTTTGTCGCAATCTTTGCTCCGTTTCTAACCCCGTACAATCCCAAACAGATTCTCTTGGCTGATAGGATAGCTGCCCCTATTTGGTTCAGATCTGTTTTGCCGAAGTATGATGATGCCCCTTCAACTATCAGGACAACTCTCGGCCCTGACGAGTGGGCGGTCAGCGAGGCGACAGGAGGGAGACTTGTCGCAGAAGAGCTGGAAGGCGCTGCGGTAAGTGTTATTGAATTTGAACCTGTACTAAAAGATGAGGTTATCCCTGAAGGCGAGGCCGCTCTTCTCGAAATTGAAGAATATCCGAAAGAGCCCGAGAAGAGTGTGGTTGAGCTTTCATATGTCGTTCCTTACAGCTACAGTCCCCCAAAAACCTTTGGACTGACCTTCAATTACTGGGTAGACGCGTCTTCTGATTCCAAGACGGAACTGGAATTCGTGATAGAAACACCGGAGGGGAAACAATACAATTTATGGGGGAAATCATATTCAGGCACCCTTGGAAGTCAGCCTGCCAGAATAGACTCAAGAGACTTAACCCTCAAACAGAGGCTGGGCCTTACGATTTTTGACGACCCTGCTCCAAGAGTCTTCTCATCGAAGGGCGATTACAGGCTTCTGTTGACAGCGCGATCTATTCCCGGAGAAGAGCCGACGCGTGTATACATCAGCAATGCGGAATTCTACATTCCAGGCAATGTCCACGGATTGCTGGGCGCGGATCACATGGGAGCAGACCTGTGGACTCAGCTCATATACGGTACGAGAATCTCGCTTTCCATCGGCCTTTCAGCAGCTGCCATTTCAGTGGCTGTAGGGACTGCAGTGGGAATAATATGTGGCTATCTGGGCGGAGTCGTTGATGAGTTTATGATGAGGGTTGTTGACGTTCTTATGGCCATTCCCACTTTGCCGATCCTCATAATCCTCGGTGCAATACTTGGAAAGAGCGTGTGGAACATCGTCCTTTTGATTTCCGCGTTCGCCTGGATGGGAACAGCAAGGTTGGTTCGCTCACAGACTCTGTCATTAAGGGAGCGCGTATTTGTGGAATCTGCCAAAGCATCAGGCGCGTCCGACGCTTACGTAATGCTTGTTCATATACTGCCTAACGTACTGCCTCTTGTATTTGCCGGCATGGTGCTTCGCATCCCGTCAGCAATATTGACAGAGGCCTCCCTTAGTTTCCTGGGACTTGGTGACCCAAGGGTTGCTACCTGGGGACGTATGTTACATAACGCGAGGGGATTTGGCGCATTCACCACACTTGCATGGTGGTGGCTTGTGCCGCCGGGGCTGGCTATTACATTCTTGAGCCTTGCCTTTGTGTTCATTGGCAACACAGTCAATGAGATCCTCAATCCAAGGTATAGGGAGAGATCATAACCATGGCTCTACTTGAAGTACGAGACCTCAAGATGTACTATAAGACCCTTCGCGGTCATGTGAAGGCAGTTGACTCTGTGAGCTTTGATATTGAAAGAGGGAAAGCCTTAGGCATAGCAGGCGAGTCAGGATGCGGGAAAACAAGTATGGCTGTTACAGTTCTCAGGCTGCTTCCCAGTAATGGAAAGATCCACGGAGGGTCAGTTAAGCTGGACGGTGTTGACATCGTCAAGCTGGATGACGAAGAGTTCAGGAAGTCCATCCGCTGGAAGAAGATATCCATGGTATTCCAAGGGGCAATGAACGCCCTTAACCCTGTGCATCGAGTGGGTGACCAAATCGTTGAGGCAATATTGGCTCACGAGGACGTGTCGCACCAGGAGGCGGTGACACGGGCTGAAGAGCTTCTTGACATGGTAGGCATCAATCCAAAGAGATATAAGGAGTATCCCCATGAATTCAGTGGAGGTATGAAACAGAGGGTTGTCATAGCCATGGCCCTTGCTTGTAATCCTGATGTCATCATTGCTGATGAGCCTACCACCGCACTGGACGTCATGGTACAGTCGCAGGTTCTGAAAGCTATGGAAGACTTAAGGAAGAGACTGGACCTTTCAATGATACTCATCACCCATGACTTGTCAGTGATTGCCCAGACATGTGACAATATCGCTATTATGTATGCAGGAAAGATTGTGGAATATGGCAATGTTATCGACGTTTTCGATCATCCTACACATCCATATGGTATGGGGCTTGTAAAATCGTTCCCCAATATCAAGGCTGAGAGAACTCGCGTGCGGTCACTGCCGGGATTTCCGCCCAACTTGTTAGCGCCCCCCAAAGGCTGTAGATTCCATCCCAGATGCCCGTTGGCCGGAGATATCTGTATGGAAGAAGAGCCTGAACTCATCGAGATAGGTTCAAACAGTCATAAGGTTGCCTGCCACAAGGTAGATATGCTTGAGAGGGGGGTCGACATATGGGAGCAGTAAGCGCCACTGAACAGGAGAGAAGCGTAGGGCACGGTGAAGTCATTCTGGATGTGGAGAATCTTGTAAAGTATTTCCCACTGCGTCGTGGAATAGGACAGTCCCTGCGACGAGAGCCCGAGCGGGCTGTAAAGGCTGTTGACGGAGTCAGCTTTAACGTGAAGAAAGGCGAGCTCTTCGGCGTTGTCGGTGAGTCAGGTTGTGGGAAGACCACCATGGGCAGGACGATACTTAGGTTGCTTGAGCCTACAGCTGGAAGAGTCACCTTTGAAGATATAGAGGTAACTGCTCTAAGCGTCGAGCAGCTGAAGCAGCTCAGGACGAGAATGCAAATCATATTCCAGGATCCTTATGAGTCAATGAACCCGCGCCTGGATGTTCACAGGATCATAGCAGAGCCTTTGAGAATACAAGGAATGGTAAGCAATTCAAAAGACGCTATACCTTACATCGAGAAGGCGCTTGAAGACGTGGAAATGACACCCCCTGAAGAGTATCTCTACAGATATCCACACGAGCTTTCAGGTGGCCAAAGACAGAGGATTGCCGTGGCAAGAGCCCTTGTATTGAACCCTGAATTCATAGTGGCTGACGAGCCTGTGTCAATGCTTGATGTATCCATTCGCGGTGAGATCCTTAATTTGATGTTGAACTTGTCCCGCGAAAGAGGAGTTACGTTCCTCTATATTACTCACGACTTGGCTACTGCTCGTCATATTTGTGATCGAATAGCGGTAATGTATTTAGGGAAGATGGTTGAGAAGGGTCCTACTGACAGTTTGGTTAAGCATCCTCTACATCCGTATACCAGGGCTCTGATAGGCGCTGTGTTTGTTCCGGATCCCAAGAGAAAGGGCTTCGGAAAAGTCTTGAAGGGCGAAGTTCCCAGTCCGGTTGATCCACCGAGTGGGTGCAGACTTCACCCTAGATGTCCTATTGCACAGGATATCTGCAAGGAAGTAGAGCCTGAATTGGTTTCGGCTGATGATAATCACATGGTAGCATGTCATTTCGCTCTTGGGTGATACTCGGGTGGAGAGTCTTCTTGGGGCTATTGACTCCGGCCTAAACGTAAGTAGGTTCACTACGTCCCTTTATGAGACGATGGATTTGGCCGCAAGCAGGAGGCTCTATGAAAGGAAATAACAGGCGTGCGCGCACGAATAGCATAGTCTTTGCTATCATGGGCATCTTGGCAGTCTGCTCAATAGGGTTGACATGGGCAACTGTCAAGAACTATCTTAGGGCGTCAACAGCAGCAGCCAACTTTCGAAGTACAATTTCTGCCGTAACATGCAGGCAGGAAGATTCTAAGTATACGATTGAGATAGACTTAAACCTCGAGAACCGGAGCCAATGGAATTTGTCTATTACAGCTGTGCGACCCACGGTATATCTTGATGGGCAATATGTATGGGGACGCAACTACGATTGGCTGGGTAATCCTTTAGAGCTGCCCAGAGGAAGCGAAAGAGACGTAGTTCTTGAAATAGAGGTGCCTGATACCAAGACAGAAGTTGTGGCCGGGGGCAAAGAGGCATGGTCTATAAGGGTATCAGGCCTTCTTGACATGCCACGTTTGGGGACTAAGCTCTTTGTCACGAGGGCCGTAATACCGCTGGAAAGAGGCAATGAGTAATAATGAATCGCGCAAGAACAGTCGCAGGCGTTTCTCTGATGGGGACATTCATGTGCGGGCTCTTCACTTGCCAGGCCCTTCCGCTCCTTGCGCCTTTTCAGGCTGCCCAGGAATACGGTATCGCGCTTCTGTTCCTTGGGGCATTGGCTACAGGGTTTCTCTTCGGCATGTTGAGCCCTTCAATAGCCTACGGGGTATTTGCCGGGTTCGCCAGTATTGTATTAGGCCTTGTTTTGGCCGGGTTTATGCTGGCTTTGCCGGCATTACTGGGTATAGCGGGTCAGTTAAGCATTATGTCAGAGGTGGCTTTTGAGCGAGCCCTAATCCTTGGGATCATGCTTACCCCGATTTCGGCTGTAGGCACGTTTATCGGGGTTTTGGCGCAGAATCATAGCATCTAGACTGTCTTTTGGTAGTCATATACCATTTTCGATATTAGTGCTATTCTCGCGAAACCCTCATCAATATCGGATACGCCCTTGGACAAGATAACCAGGATGTAAGGCTTGTTTCCAAAGACTATGCCTACATCATTGGCGATCCCCGAAACGTCACCTTCCTTATGGGCCACAACCACCCTATCCGGCAGATTGCCGGGAATCCCCACATGATATATGGGATTTGACATGTCGTCTAAGAGTCGCGATCCCATATCAGGGTAGGCTTTAGAGAAGTTCATGACTGCCTCGAGGTATGTGCCCATATCCTTGGCGCATGTAATATTCCTGCCCTCAGGGAATACAATTTGGCCACCGAGACTTTCCATGAAATCGATAATGTTTTCCCTGCCGAGATGACGTGTGAGCATCCTATATGCAACGTTGTCGCTTATAGTGATTGCCAGGTTCGCCAAGACGCGCAGTGAAAACGAATCTCCGTCCCTTGCCGTAAATTGCAGTATCCCGGCGCCATCCTGCCAGTCCATGCTGCTGTTGTATGTTACCCTGTCATTCCAATCCAATTTGTCTTCGGCTATGAGCGTATTAAGATATAGCACGACAGGGAGCTTCACGGTGCTGGCAGCGGTAATAGGCTCGTTCTCGTTTATGCCGAAAGACGTGCCTGACTCAATATCTTTAAAAAATATGCCGTAAGTCGCCTCGCCCCCGCCCCACTCTTGGAGCACGCCTTTCAACTCTTCCTTGAGCGCTACATAGTCTTCAGGAACCTCTGGGGAGGTAGCGCTTGCTATGGTATTCGAACCGCCCGGCCACTGCGTACTGCCGCGTGAGCCACAGTAGAGAACTGATGCGAAAACAGCTGCCAAGGCTATAAAGCCTGCGAGGAGAGACTTCTGGCTCTTCCGTGTCATAGATAATACCTCCTTTCTATACATGTGATACGTCATTATACAGACTTGGCACCTGGATCTCCAGGGTAAATACTTCATGCCTACCCAGGGCGATCCAAGGTGAGTTAGGGCGAATTAGTCGTGCCGTTGCTGCAATTGATGGCTATCTATGTCCCATCCTTGAGCATAATACCCATAGAACGGTAATGTCTAATGACATGACCATGATTGGGGGCGTATGACGGTGACTGATAATCGTAGGAAAACCTTAACGTGGATTGGCATAGGACTTCTTGCCGTAATTGTCGTAGTCCTGGGAATTTCAAGATCAAAACAAGTTGCTCTTGGGAAAGAGCCCACTATCAGGGTGTACATTGATGCTGAGAAGCGGGTTCTGGACCTACCGATGGAGGAGTATATCGCCGCAGTAGTAGGAGGAGAGATGAAAAACTACTGGCCTCACGAAGCCCTTGCCGCTCAGGCTATAGTGGCAAGGACATTTGCCCTGAAAGCACTGGATGAAAAACCGGGCTCAGGCCCTATGGGATCAGATATACAGGCCGGGTTCAAGGAGGCCCAGGAATACAAACCGGAAAACGTCAACGAGGCAATAAGGACAGCGGTCAAAGAAACCCGGGGGAAAGTGCTGACAGAAGGCGGAAAGCTTATCAATGCATGGTTTCATTCGAACGCAGGCGGGAAAACAGCCTTAGCCAAGGAAGGCCTGAATTTTGCCGGCGCGGAACCCACGTATACCGTTGTTCGGGACAGTCCGGATGATACGGAAGACGTGCCTCTTTCGGATCGCAGGTGGAAGGCAGAGTTTTCTACCGCGGAAATCGAGGCTGCCCTCGCCAAAGTCGGGCTACAAGTAAACAGCATCGGAAATGTGACCATAGCCAAGCGAGGACCCTCAGGGCGTGCAGAGGCGATAGCCATTCACCATTCAGGCGGTGTGACTACAATAGGCGGAAATGATCTCCGGGTCGCCCTGGATCCCATGCGCATGAGGTCAAATTTCCTGACGAAACTTGAGGTCAAGGACGGCAGGGTTGCCATGGAAGGCAAGGGGTTCGGCCATGGGGTCGGGTTGTCTCAATGGGGTGCTCATAATATGGCGAAAATGGGAAAACGTCATGAGCAAATCTGTCAATACTACTTCAAAAACGTCAAGCTGGAAAAGCGCTGGGCGTGAAAACCATAGACGCAGTTGAAATATAAAGGATTTTACGAGCTTCTAGAGAAAATTAACCTAATATTATATGGTCGAGATGAACGTGGGAAGGAGGAATCGTATGCTGTGATCGAGGTAAGGAATCTTACTAAGAAATATGGCAAGGCCAGGGGGGTCGAGGAACTCACCTTTACCGTTGATAAAGGCGAGATCCTCGGGTTTCTGGGGCCAAACGGCGCAGGGAAAACCACCACTATGCGTATTATCACCGGATACCTTGCAGCCACCTCAGGCACGGTCAAGGTAGACGGTTTCGACGTGTTTGAGGATGCGATGGAAACCAGACGGAGAATCGGGTACCTACCTGAGAACCCTCCGCTTTACCGAGAGATGACAGTCGGCGGCTACCTACGGTTTGTGAGTGAATTGAAAGGCATTCCGAAATCGAAGAGGAAGGCTGCTACGAGTTCCGCGGCTGAGGCTGCAGGCGTAGACGCTGTATATAACCGCGTCATTGCTAATCTCTCCAGAGGTTACAGGCAGAGAGTTGGGTTGGCTCAAGCGCTCCTAGGGAATCCGGAGGTTCTGATACTGGATGAACCTACCGTAGGCCTTGATCCGAGACAGATTATTGAGATTCGCAAGCTTATTCACAGTCTGGGAGAGAGACACACGATCATTCTCAGCTCTCATATTCTGCCTGAGGTCAGTATGATTTGCAACCGGGTAGTAATCATCAATAACGGTAGGCTCGTAGCTTCAGACACCCCGCAAGGACTCTCCGGCAGACTCGAGGGGCGGGGACGTATAGCAGTACGCGTTCGGGGGCCCAAAGATGAAGCTCCGAAACTAATCAGGGAGCTTACCGGTGTTGCTTCCGTTTCTGTCGAAACACATGATTTGGCAACTGAGAATGGGGAAGTCCTTCTCATCGTAGAAACGGATGACGCATCTGACGTGCGGGAAGACATATTTTTCGCTATGGCAGGCCGCGGCTGGCCGATTGTTGAGATGAAGACAATCGACATGAGCTTGGAAGATGTATTCTTGCAGCTTACCACAGAAGAAAGACTGGAAGACGAAGCGGAGGTGGCACCCGGTGCGTGATGTGTGGTCCATTTTTAAGAGGGAGGTCGCCGCTTATTTCATATCTCCTATGGCGTATGTAATGGGGGCAGTGTTTCTTATGCTCTCAGGTTATTTCTTTTCTGTTATTCTGTTAGCGACTCATAGTGCGAGTATGCAGGGAGTATTAGGAAACATGGCAGTGATTTTTCTCTTTATCGCCCCTGTCCTTACCATGCGCCAGCTGGCAGAAGAACGAAAACTCGGCACAGACGAACTTATCATGACATCGCCTGTGAGTACAACTTCGATAGTGGTGGGTAAGTATCTTGCGGCTGTTTGCACATATGTGGTCTATCTTGTCATAACCATGATCTACCCTGCTATTCTTATCAAGTACGGAAGCCCGGATATGGGTCCTATATACTCCGGTTATCTGGGAATGTTTCTTTTCGGGGCCGGGTGCCTCGCTGTAGGAACATTCTCATCATCGCTTACTGACAATCAGATGGTAGCCGGTGTAGTTGGGTTTGGACTGCTTCTCCTTTTTTGGATTCTTGGATGGGCAGGAGCCGTCGTTACAGGGCCTATTGGAGATACTTTAGCTAATTTCTCCCTCCTCAAGCGCTTTGACGATTTTCAGAAGGGGATCATAGACCTGTCCAGTGTGCTGTATTACGTCAGCTTCATCTCTATCTTTATCTTCCTTGCTGTCAGAGTCATAGACTCAAGGAGGTGGAGCTGATGAGGCCTCAAACGTCCAAAACAGGTAAGTTGCGCACGATCTTGACCGGCCGAAAAATGCGCTATGGAACAAATGCAGTAGTTCTGACCATCGCTGTAGTGGCAATTGTATTAATGGTAAACGTGCTCGCAGGGCGGCATTCCCGGAAGCTCGACCTAACCCAAAACCGTTTTTACACTCTGTCAGAAGCCACTTGCGAGTTTCTCCGGGGATTGGACCAACGAGTGAAGATTACTGCGTTCTTCCCCGAGGACGACGCTATGGGTGAAGTAGTCCGAGATTTACTAAGAGAGTATACCCGGATTTCCCCGAAGATTGAAGTTGAGTTCGTTGACCCTGACAAGATGCCGTCTGTGGCAAAGCAGTATGATATCACCGCATACGGCACTTCCGTTGTGGAAGCAGGGTTGCAATCCCGCAAAGTAATGGAGTATGAACTCATTGATTACGAGACTACCGGTGATATGGTTAACTTCTCAGGGGAGCAGGCATTCACCAGAGCATTAGTGAGCCTATTTACCGAAGACACGAGGCAAGTCTATTTCTCCACCGGTCATGATGAGCGAACCCTCACCGGGGATTACCTGCAGGCTAAGGCATTCCTGGAAGGTGAAGGATATGTTACCGCAACTCTGAACCTTTCAACAGAAGGACGAGTTCCGGAGGATGCGGCTGTTCTTGTGATCGCAGGGCCGGCGAGAGACTTCACACAAGAAGAAGCCCATGCGGTTCAGGCCTATTTGAAGGAGGGAGGCAAGGTAGTTGTTGCCCTAGATCCCTCGGGACAAAAAGGCGATCTTATGAATCTTAAAGGAATTCTCAGAACCTGGGGTATAGGTGTTAACGACGACCTGGTGATAGACCCGGGCAGTCATTATTTTCTGGATATGGCAGGCCTGATACCCGAGATACAGCCTCACCCAATAACAGAGAAGCTTATCACGAAAGACCTCTCGATATTTCTGCCAAGGAGCAGGAGTTTGTATTACGCGGAAGAAGGGAAGATTCAAGGTATTACTGCAGAACCTATTCTTAATACCACTGGCAAGGCATGGGGCGAGACTGATTTCACCAATGAGGCGGTGTTCGATCGTAACACTGATATAGAGGGCCCTTTGACTCTGGCGTATGCAGCTTCTATGCAAGGCTCTGATTCAGTCCTTATTGTAGTGGGAAATGCAAGTTTTCTTGACAATGATATAGTGACTTTCCAGGGGAACATAGACTTCTTCATGAATGCTGTGGGCTGGATGGTAGGCAAAGAAGACTCCATATCCATCAGGGCTAAGGCTCCTAGTTTTGAGCAAGTATACCTTTCAGACCGGCAGGCGAAGTCTGTATTCTATGGGACAGTCATGGTGATACCTATGTGTTTTGCGCTTCTCGGTGTCGGTGTGTGGGTAAGGAGGCGTAACCTGTGAAGAAATTCCGAG
>DUVA01000076.1 GCA_012841305.1 Bacillota bacterium
CAGGTATCCCGTACTGCTTAGCAACCTTTGCACACTCAAAGATAGCGCTTACTTGCGGAACTCCTATTCCAGCCACTACTCTTGTGGTGCATATGGAACCCGGCCCGACCCCTACCTTGATTGCATCCGCGCCGGCCTCAATAAGCGCAAGGGCTGCCTCGCCGGTGGCTATGTTGCCTGCAGCCACATGCACATCCTTGAAATTCGCCTTAAGGAGCCGGACAGCTTCTAAGACAGTTCTCGAATGTCCGTGTGCAGTGTCTACCACAAGGAGATCACAACCGGCATCAACAAGGGCACCGGCTCGTTCCAATGTGCCGACAACTCCGACTGCTGCTGCTACACGAAGGCGTCCCTGTTCATCTTTTGCTGAATTAGGGAATTGCCGCGCTTTCATAATGTCCTTGACAGTAATGAGTCCTCTCAGCATATAATTCTCATCTACCAGAGGAAGCTTCTCTATCTTGTACTTTTGAAGAATAGCCTTGGCTTCTTCGAGAATAGTCCCTACAGGAGCTGTGATCAGATTCTCTTTAGTCATCAGGTTCTCTATGGGTTGATCAAAGTTGGTTTCAAACCTGAGATCTCTATTGGTAAGAATCCCTACAAGTTTCCCGTTCTTTGTGATAGGCACTCCGGAAATGTGATAAGTCTCCATTATCTTCAGGGCGTCAGAAATAAGGTCATCAGGGCCCAGGTGTATTGGGTCAATTATAACCCCGTGTTCTGAGCGCTTCACTCGGTCGACTTCATTGGCCTGCATATCCACGGACATATTCTTGTGGATTACACCGATACCGCCTTCCCTTGCTATTGCAATGGCAAGCCTGGATTCTGTAACGGTATCCATGGCTGCGCTTGCCAAGGGAAGATTGAGATCGATCTTCTGTGTAACCTTTGTTGACACATCTACATCCCTTGGTAGCACTTCAGAATACCCGGGCACCAGGAGTATGTCATCGAATGTCAAGGCGGACTTACCAAACTTTTCGCTAAATTCCATGGTCAAGAGCTCCTTTTAGGATTTACGTTGTCCCAATTGTAGCAAATCTTTCCCACTAACTCAAGAACTGTTATTTTCCATTCTAAGTAGAGCATAGTAAGTATATCCTCTTTTCATGAAAAAAGCTCCGGAGCAATATGTCCGCCCCGGAGCACGGAGTGCCTACTATCACGTGGGTCGTAGCCGGTATCTTACTTGTGGGCAGCGAAAAGACGGAGGTAATTGGCGACATGGCCTGTGGAAAGGAACTTCCCTCTCACCGTCTCGCGGGCCGCGCGTCCGAGCCTTGAAGCAAGATCCGGATTCTCCAAGATCTCATCAACCCTGTCGCTGCATTCTTGTGTCGTATTGATAATAAAACCGTCCGCACCGTCTGTAATCTGCAGTTTGCAGCCGGTTGCAGCCCCTGCCACAACAGGACGCATCTTCCACATGGCCTCAGTTATCGTCAAACCGAAACCTTCTCTGATGGACTTCTGCACAACAACATCAGCCAACTGCTGGAAAGCAGCGACCTCAGGTGCGCCGACACCGTCCTCATTTGAAAGCACGTGGATATCATGATCTTGGTGAGCCGA
>DUVA01000007.1 GCA_012841305.1 Bacillota bacterium
ATTTGAAGGCTTCCACAAGGTTGAGTGGCTCTTCCTGAGAGCCAGTCGGACCGATTTGAAGGCTTCCACAAGGTTGAGTGGCTCTTCCTGAGAGCCAGTCGGACCGATTTGAAGGCTTCCACAAGGTTGAGTGGCTCTCCCTGAGAGCCAGTCAGGGGGATCTGACGGCTTCCGTGTGATCGATTGGCTCTCCCTGAGAGCCAATCCGATCTGATCGGGTCAAGCCTAATCGGACATCAATAAGCTGGACTGGTTAACCTGCTTAACCCCGGGTATTGTACCTCAGCTTAATTTTGTTTTCGAAAGACGCTTACTATTTTCTCTATATTCGGCATAGCACAACTTTTGAAGTCTCCTTGGTCATGAGAAGACATCCAGTTAAATGATGAGTGTAATATACTGCTTGTTAGCATGTTTGCGATAAACTCGCTATCGTACGCGTCCGTAATCTCTCCCCTCGTTTGCCCTTCCTCAATGCATTGTCTGATTAGTTTCGTCATTATGAAGTCATTAAGATGAAAGAACCTACCCTTTGTCTCCAGCTCGATTATGAATACCCTTCGGACGAATTCCTTACCCTTTTTGTCAAAGTACCTAAACTGAAATCCCAGGAAGCTATACAACTTCTCCACCGCTGATTCCGAAGCCAGGGAATTATAGTACTCAAGCAGGTCTTTGGATTCTTCGGCAAGAACTTCGATTAGTATGTCTTGCTTAGACTTGAAATAGTGATAGAACGCTCCATTTGATATGTCCGCTCTTTCGCAAATATCATTGATTGTGGTCTTCTCATACCCACTTTCTTCAAACAGCTCTAGTACCGCGTCCAGGATCTTCCCCTTTGCCTTCATCCCCTTAACTGTCTTCGGGCTCCTTATCCTAATCATATAAATCCCTCGATTACTACCTATTGTTATTTTCTTGTTCTGTTTTCTCGCTTCCAATCGTTAATGTTGACCCTATCCTGGGTGACAGCGAGAACATCACCTGAGATACTTCCGCCGGGACTTCAAAAACGCCACCTTATCACAAATACTTCATTCGGTATTGACAAGACGCTATAAAGATCTTACAATAAAATACAACAGAGCGCAATCTGTTTTTTGCAGTAATCTGTTTTACCCCATAGTGACTCACAGTGGTTCGTCTCATGATTCTTTCACATTTTTCTGTTTGGGGAGGGTAATATGAACAATCCGCTTGTACACAAGACACTGGTGGTAGTCATCTGGCTTGTAGCCTTATATCTTGGGATTTCCAAAGGGTCCTGGTTACTTGCAATTGCCATTGCCGTGCTCCACACAATCGAAGTGTTCACAAAAGGTATTAGCGTAGGAACAAGAGCAGGTAAATCCAAGCTGTATTCTGTCATTATGACACTTGTCTTTGGCTACGCCTGGTGGAAGTTTATCATTTAGAAATGGGGGACTGACATTGAGCGCAGGAAGCTATGTTGTCATTACTGAGGCTCCGGATAATGATTACCTCAAGAATTATGTGACTTTGCCCAAGAACTACGGTACAGATGAGTATTATTCCAGAGAAGATGTCCTTGCTATCAGGACCACCGTTTTCCACAATCTGACTGCCCTTAATAAACACACCGGATTCACAAAAGCCATGAGAGGCAAGAAAGTAATAGTAAAGCCTAACCTGGTGTCGGTCTACCACAAGATTGGCTTCAAAGACCCTGATTACCCCCAATCAACAGATCCAAGAGTTTTGGATTCAATTATCGAATTCGTCCAACAGTATACGGATAATATTGTCATAGCTGAAAGCTCCGGAAGGGGCATGCCCACAAGGGCTTCATTTGCGATATCCGGCATTGACAGGCTGGCCAAGCACAGAAATGTAAAGATATTGCCTCTCGAGGAACAACCCTTGGACAGGTATATTCTGCCCAAGGCCCAAGTAATGAAAGATATTCGTATACCGAAGATATTAAGTGAAGTCGTACGGGGAGAAGCGTTCTACATATCTGTCCCGAAACTCAAAACCAACCTCTACACCGGAGTCACATTAGGCTTTAAGAATGCCATGGGAACCATCCCATACAACCTGAGACAGAAGAACCACAATTACATGATAAACAAGAAGCTTGTGGACATGTTGTTCCTGTTCAAACCTGACCTCGTGGTCATTGACGGTATTGTCGGAGGAGAAGGCAATACCCCCGCGCCTATCGATCCGGTTCCCTCAAGGGTCATCATAAGCGGCAATAACAGCGTTGAAGCTGACAGAGTCGCCACCAGGATGATGGGCTTTGACCCTGATGAAATACCGCTTATGGTAGAAGCCAGGAATATGGGCTTTGGATGTGACAATGTAGAAATCACCGGCACGGAAAAGGTCATTCCTTTTCGGCGGCCTGATGTTTCGTTGCATAGTGCCAGGTTCCGGAAGCAGTTTCCCAATGTCAAGTTCTTAGTGGGCCACATGAAAAACAACGCCCCCGGCATCTCAGATGTGAACAGCGTAACACCGGATGTGGTCAGGGGAATCACCGGTGCGTGCCTGGGCGGGTGCCTGCCTTGCCTCAGACAGGCCTTTGAGTTCGTTTACTACGAAGGAGTAAACTGTGACTTCCAAATGGTTGTCCTTATGGGAACAGGGGTAAGGGTAAACGGAGAGGTTTACTACTTTGATGAAACAGGAAAACCCTATACTATTCAAGATATCAAAGAGATGAACGTCAAGAAACTGGGAATGGGATCTTGCACCTCTCATCTCAAGGATGCTATAGATTTGCACATTGACGGTTGCATGCCAAGGCCCAATGAACCCCATATGGCTATCCACAAGCTGATAGGCAAAGGTTGCACCATTCAATCGCTCAAGAACAAACAGCTGGGAAGGCTTCTTTACGGAATGATAAAAACACGCCAAGTGAGAATCAGACGGATAAAGAACGGAGAATGGGTTGACTGTATCCCTGATTTCTATGATGACAGTATCACCGATATACCGGCTTTAAGTGATGAGGATGCCAGACGGGATTTCATTCCTTGGCCGATGCCGGAAATGAAAGGTGAGACTAGGAGGATAATCTTGAACGATGTTAAGAAACACTCGTTCTAGCCAGGGGGCTCATATAAAAGTCAAGGTTTATGCGCCTGCCTTCTCAAGCTTTCAGCATCTGGATGATGGCAATTTCATGGAATTGCCGGAGGGCGCAACTCTCAATGATGTTTTCCGACGCCTGAAGATACCCTTACCACTACGGCCTTTTCTCGTATATACCGTAAATTACGAAAAAGCCGGGCTTGACACGCCTCTGGATAACGGAGATGTCATCAGTTTCTTGACCCCGTTAGCAGGGGGCTAGTTTCTGCAAGAAGCGGGAGGACTCAAATGAAGGGATATACCGGCAAGATCTTATTTGTTGATTTGTCCACCGGCCTCATCGTGGACGAGCCCATTCCGGACGAAGTCTATGAAAGCCTCTTATCCGGGGTCGGGTTAGGTTGCTATGTCCTGCACAAGAAGATACCAAAGGGAGCTGACCCCTTAGGCCCAGACAATGTCCTGGGTTTTGTCAGCGGGCTCTTGACAGGAACAGGGAGTGTTATGACAGGCAGATGGATGGCAGTAGCAAAATCCCCGTTAACCGGAGGCTGGGGTGACGCCAATTGCGGTGGAACATTCTCTCCGGCAATAAAACGCTGCGGCTATGACGGCATATTCATCCGCGGCATTTCAGATAAACCTGTCTACCTGTATGTCGACAGCCACAAGGCAGAATTGAGAGACGCCACACATGTATGGGGAAAAGATGCAGTCGAAGCGGAAAACATCTTGGAAGAGGAATGCGCCAAGAAGCGAGGGAAACCAAAGATAGCTGTAATCGGCACCTCAGGGGAGAAGCAATCCCTCATCTCGGGCATATGTAATGACCGTGGCAGAATCGCTGCAAGATCCGGTCTGGGCGCGGTCATGGGTTCAAAGAAGCTCAAAGCGGTTGTCC
>DUVA01000077.1 GCA_012841305.1 Bacillota bacterium
CGAAGCGATAGAGGATCGTCCGGTAAGCCTTACCAGGACGGAATTGGAAGTCTTGAGACTATTGGCCAAAGGCCAGCAGAACAAAGAGATCGCAGAAGAGATGTTCATCAGTGTCAATACTGTGAAAAGCCATGTGTCCAGCATTCTCAGGAAGTTGCGTGTAAGGAATCGAGCTCAAGCTGTGAGGTACGTGTATAGGTGTGGAATGTGGCAATGATCCGCAATATCAGGTAGTCCTCCTAAATCGTTCCGTCGAACTGAAAAAAGTCGTTCTTTTGGGGAATGGTAGTTTCTGCTAATACGCGTTAGACTGGAACCGCCAGAGATGACCTGAGCCGGCCCAGGCGCCATAGTACGGAGTCTACCCGCTGACAAGGCGGGGAAGGAGGTGCGCCACATGTACGGTAAGCTCGGCGGAAAGAAAATAAGATTTGATCTTGCAATTGATGGATTCTGTTTCACCTTTCCACTATGGGGTCACAGAATAACTATCGGCTAAGACCGCAGGGTGGGGGCAGGCGGTAGGCTCAAACGGGTTGCGGGCCTGTCGCCCGCCTGCCAGACCCGTCAAGGGAAGGTTTGCTTACTATAGCAAGCCGTAAAGCTCCCAGCTTCGTCTGTGGGCACATAAGGCCAATAGCCCGAGAAGTCTTGCTGCCAACACCAAACAGCCTAATCGTGAGATCCAAGAGATTTGCCAGGAGGTTTGCAGAAGGATCGAAGCTGCGAACTAGACCGGCCGTGGGACACACGGTATTAGCTTGGCGGCTGTGCGGCATAAGCCGGCAGCATGAACCAGGAAGCCCCGACTTCAAAAGCGGGGAGCTGTCAGGTGAGATAATGCTGCCGAATGTGACGGTAAATTGGGGGGAGTGGCGCTGGAGCGGCAGGTGGTCACCATTTCAAAAGGCATAGAGGTGCTGGAACATGAAGGCCAGCGGGTTCTCATAAATCCCGTTAACCGGGAATGGATAAAGCTGGCGGATTATGCATATGATCTCGCTCTAAATCCGGAAGGGAAACCCGTAAGCCGTCTGATCGCTGATGAGGCACTGCGAAGCGGGGCCGAACCTGAAATCATCAGGGCTCTCTTTCAGTATTTGAAGGAATACAGGTTTGTGGCTGAAGTCAGTGATGTGGTGACCCTCGCCCGCGCTTATCTTAATGTAACCGCCAGATGCAACCTGACGTGCCCTATGTGCTACTTTGCCGATAATGATTTGCCCGGGCATGCCGAATCGTCATCGGAATTGTCATATGAGGCTTTATGCTTGACTATTGATGCCTTGGCCAAGACAGACCTGAGCAACCTTGTGATAAGCGGAGGAGAGCCCCTCCTCTACCAGGACTTTTGCAGGATACTCAATTATGCCAAAGAAAAGATTTCGCGGATCACGATTCTGACCAACGGAACGCTGACTACAAAGGAATATGCAGAACATATATCAAAGGCCAATGCCAGGGTGCAGGTGAGCATTGAATCTGCTAATTCACGGGTTCACGACAGTATTCGCGGTCGCGGCAGCTTTGATAAGGCAATTGAAGGTATCAAGATGCTGCTTCATGCAGGAGTTGACGACATCGAGATCGTTCAGACTCTTACAAGGGAAAGCATTAGTGAGTCGGAGAGCGTTGTCAAATTAGCCGGGAAGCTGGGTGTAGGCTATCATTTCAGCCTTTTTCTACCGGTAGGCAGGGGCACATGTCACATAGGCGACCTGGAAATTCCTGCAGACGAATTACTGAGGCACTTCGTTAGAATATGCAGTGAATCGCTTGAAGGAGGACGAGGATTAGGACCCCATGCACATGAAATACGTGACACGGCACATTCCGGTGACTTGATACCTCCCTCTGGCTTTGCGCCTCCTGTTGAACTTGTTGTCAAACAGCGATGCGGTGCAGGCAGTTCAATTATCAGCATTGCGCCGGACGGTAAGGTGTATCCGTGCCCGTTACTGCATGCTGAGGGCATGGTCTTAGGGGAGTTGCCCAAAGAGCCGGTATGGGAGATTGTCAGAAGAGGCACGAGCAAGATTCAAGATGTCGCCGGCCTTCGGGAGTGTTCAGATTGCGATGTAGCTCTCTTTTGTGGGGGCGGATGCCGCGCAAGAGCGTTTGCTCATACAGGGGACGTGTCTTCGAAAGACCCGTATTGCGAATTCTACAGGCGTATCTTCCTTGCTGTGCTGTGGGAGTGGCGAGACGACAAGACCTTTTCCGATAATATGGACGCGATCTTGTCCTGTATTAGGGAACGGGAATGAAAGGCTGTGACTACTCCGACTTACGTCCTTCTTGGGATCTCACTTCTTGTAAGGATCTTCGTGTCTTACGAAGCGCGAGAACGAGATGGTTTTACTGACGCTACGCCTTTTGTGGTTTGTCTTTCACTGGTATTGGCCGGACTTATACATTTGGGAAATCCCTTGAATATCTATGGTCTCAACGTATCGTCGTTACTTAAGTGTCCTTGGACGGCTCTCTTTTCTCTTTGGACAATTGCATTTGTCATAGGCAGGGTGGCGAATGCTCTCATTCTTCAGCCTACATCGGGGTTTCGGAAGATGGTGGCCGCCGGGCATGCAAGTCCGGGCGGAGTCTATCTTTCCTTAAGAGACTACCCAAAACACTTTGGGATAATCCTGGGACTGCCCATGATTTGCTCCCAGACGTTCATGGAGGAGTTCATATTCCGAGGGCTGTTGGTCTCATTCGGTAAGGGGCTATTAGGCTTCTTCGGGGTATCGACCAGGTTGACAGGCTTCTTGAGTATCACGGGTTCATCCATTCTGTTTGGGCTGGTTCATTTCATCCCTGCATTTTGCTGCTTGAGAGGAAAGAGTATTTGGATCCCACTGTATGCGCTTATAATGCCGACCACACTGGGGATGGTCTTTTGCGTCTTAAACCAGGTATCATGTTCGCTTTGGCCAGGGTGGATCGTCCATTTCAGCCTAAACTATGCAGGGTTCGTGTGGGATAGGATAGCCGGGACGTGGGAGCGATACGGCCTTGGATGAGGCTCTTGGGGGGATGAATTACGTCCTACGTTGAGTTTTCTGATGTAACAAAGGTATACAGAGATTTTCGGGGCAGACCTTTGGCTACGGGAATACAGGGGCTTTCTTTCGCAATCCGTGAAGGCGAGACGCTGGCACTCCTCGGGCCCAACGGAGCGGGCAAGACCACAGTCATCAAGCTCCTTGCAGGCCTCCTGATTCCCACTTCTGGAAGGATTACAGTCGGCGGGGTCGACGTGGTAAGAGAGCGGAAGAAAGCCTTGGATAAGGTAGGCGTGATGTTAGGCGATGCTCGCTCTATCTACTGGAACCTGCGTGCCGGCGATAATCTGGAGTACTTTGCTGCGCTAAGGGGGATCTATGGCAAGAAATCAAGAGACCGTATCAAGGTTTTGGCGAGGCTATTGGATTTTGAACATATTCTCACGAGACGTGCGGGCGAGTTGTCCCGCGGTATGCGCCAAAGGGTGCTCCTTGCCATAGCCTTGCTGCCTGACCCACGCCTATTGATACTGGATGAACCTACATTCGGGTTGGATGTCGCGTCCCGGTATGAGATACGGCAGCTTCTTCGTGAAGTTGCAACAGAAAAGAGATGCGCGATTATTATCGCCACTCATCAAATGGATGAAGCTGAGGAGCTCGCCAGCCACGTTTGTATTCTCAACCAGGGTAAGGCAGTGACAGTCGATACCATGCAAGGGCTGATCGCGAAGATGAGTTGGACGAGAGATGGTCAGGCCCAGTCTGCCCCTTGGCTTGAAGGGGTTTTTCTCGAGATTATAGACGCCATGGACAAATCCGCAGACATCCGGCGGCACGATTTCGGCAAAGAAGGGCTGGGGATATTGCATGACAGCCGCGGCTATCCTCCTGGCTGAACTGAAAAGAGGCCTGAGAAACCACTTGGCATATCCGGTCCAAGCTGTGTGTGAAGTCAATACCGTGATTTTCATTGCAGTAGCTGTGCCGTCATTGCTGGAAGGGTCGTTTCCTCGGGGCATTTCAGGGGTTGCAGTGGAAAACCCCGAAAAGATCGTGGCGCTCACCGTGGTCTTCGTTGCCCTTATCGGCGTGCAGATTGTCCATCGAGTGGTGAGGGAGGAATCAGACCTTGGAACCCTTGAGCAATTGTGCCTTGCGCCTATTGGGTTGCCTTCGCTTATAGTGTTTCGTTGCATTGCTGACACAATTAGGATGATGCCTATTGTGCTCATGGTCGCAGGGATGGTGTCCCAGAGTCAACAGGTAGGCTGGATTCTCGTTACGGTGTCTGCGATTGTCCTCTTCATGAACATGGGTATGCTTGGCATAGGGTTCTTCCTGGGTTCTCTCACGCTCATGGCAAAGCGCCTGGGTTTCATCCCAAACCTTGCAAGCCTTGCGCTATTGCCTTTGGCTTTGTCTCCTTCGGGCGAATTGCCGCAAGCAGCGGCCATGCTGGGTTCAGTTTTGCCGTTTGCTCACGGGGTGAGACTGATGGGGCCTGTGATTAAGGGCTTTCCTGTTACCCTATGGATATCAAGTCTTGTGAAGCTCTGCATTTTGAGCGGTTTGTGGCTTACCGCAGGCATCCGGTGTTTCGTCATGGCTGAGAGATTCGCAAAAGACAGGGGACTGCTTGGGAAACATTGAAAGAGACTTCGCAAGGGGGGATCTTGTTGAGCGGTGACTGCTTTGAATTTGGGCTGATGCAAGCATGCTTGAGCTTGAGCCGCATATGCGCAAAGGAGGCAACCGAAGTGAATTCACCCGGTTCCAAGTTGACTTTCATTCAGCATGCAATCGGTTTTTTGAATATCGCCTACCAACTCAAGCCTTCTTTGAATAGGCCTTTTGCTGTGAGGAGCATCAATAAATAGCAGGAATCGACTCCCCGTTAGAGAAGAATCAGAATGAGATTTCACTGTGCCCGAACGGGGGGAATATAGTGTTCAAACGAGTTTTGTCCATTGCTGTGTTAGTTGTGCTAGCTGTCTTAGTTATCGGCTCACGTCAGATCGCAGGCATTTTTACTGATATTCTATGGTTTGACAGCCTTGGTTACCTAGATACATTCTTGATTCCTGTTTTATGGAAGGTCATTGTAGGCCTCATCACAGGTGTGGCATCCTTTGTATTCCTATACGCCAATCTGGGTTTTGCAGCTGGAAGCATAGGCAGATCCCAACGCATCGCGGAGCGCTTTCCTGACGCTCCTCCCGGGCAGATTGCCAGATCCATCCGGCGCACATTCTTGGTTTTTGCGCTTGTGGCTGCGGTGCTTGCAGGAGTTGCCATGTCATCTCAGTGGATGACTGTCCAGAGCTTTCTCAACCGAACTGCTGCAGGTGTCCTTGATCCTCTTTTCAATTTGGATGTAGGTTTCTACTTATTTGACTTTCCATTCCATCTCATAGCGTACCGGCTGCTCATCTTTCTTGTAGGCACGACTCTGGTGGGGAGCTTTATTCTTTATGTGTTCTCAGGTTCTGTCCGCATAACGGGGCTATGGAAAGGTGAGGGAGAGGGAGCTGCCAAGTTTCATCTTGGCTTCCTGGCAGCAGCAGTTTTGTTTCTCAAGGCGTGGGGATACAGACTTCAAGGTCTGTCCCTGGTGTATTCCAAGAGGGGAGTGGTGTTCGGGGCCAGCTTCACAGATGTGCATGCTCTCCTTCCGGGGCTTCGCGTCCTCACAGTCCTCGCCATTGTTCTTGGAGTCCTCGTGCTTGTAAGTGTATTCGTCCGTAGCAGAAGGCTGTTGATTGCCACGTTCGTAGTGTTTATCGCCTGCTCGATTGTCTTGGGTAGCGTGTTCCCTAACCTCGTCCAGAAGTTTGCAGTTGAGCCCAGTGAGTTGTCAAGAGAGTCACCTTATATTGCGCATAATATCGAGGCCACGCGGAAGGCTTTCGGCCTCGACAGAATAGGCGTCAAGTCCTTGGACGTCAATCACGATTTAACCTTCGAGAAGTTGGCTGAGGAGCACAGGGACACAATAGAAAACATCAGGCTTTGGGACTGGCGCTCGCTGGGTCAAACTTACGGACAGCTCCAGGAGATTCGGGCTTATTATGATTTCAATGATATAGACCTGGACAGATACCAAGTAGGGGATAGGACCAGACAGATGGCGTTATCAGCCAGGGAATTGTCTGTGGAGCTCCTTCCGGCACAAGCGAAGACCTGGGTCAGTGAGCACCTGGTGTATACCCACGGCTATGGACTTGCCATGAGTCCCACCAACGAGGTGTCAAGGGAAGGCCTTCCCAAGTTTGTCATCGCAGATATCCCACCGAGATCGTCTGATCCCGGGTTTCATGTGGTTCGGCCGGAGATTTACTTTGGCGAAAAGACCAATGATTACGTCATAGTCAATACTGATGCGAAGGAGTTTGATTACCCTGAAGGCGACTCCAACGCATACGCGGTCTATGAAGGGACAGGAGGAATCAAACTCTCGTCTTTAATGCGAAGAATAGCTTTTGCGCTCCGCTTTGGCAGTTCAAAGCTGTTATTCTCTGCGGATATCGGTCCAGAGAGCCGTGTGCTGTTTGACCGGAACATAAAGGACCGGGTGATGAAAATCGCGCCGTTCCTTAACTACGATGAAGATCCCTATCTTGTCCTTATTGACGGCAGGTTGTTCTGGATATGGGATGCCTATACCATGAGCGATCTCTATCCATACTCGCAGCCTGTCCAAGAAGGTTTCAACTATATCCGGAATTCTGTTAAAGTCGTGATAGACGCATACAACGGCGATGTCACATTCTACTTGTTCGATCCTTCTGACCCTATTGCCGGGACCCTGTCCAAGATTTTTAAGAGTCTGTTCAAGCCTTTTGACGACATGCCTGACGCCCTTAAGGCCCATGTGCGCTATCCTGCGGATCTCTTTGAGATTCAAGCACGGGTGTTGTGTCTCTATCACATGACTGCACCTGACGCATTTTATAACAGGGGAGACAACTGGGAGTTTCCCGTGGAAGTCTACGGGCAGGAGCGCGTCGAGGTATCCCCTTATTATGTGTATATGAAAACACCCGGGGAGGAACAGGCGGAGTACCTGTTGATATTGCCGTTTGTCCCTTCCGGCAAAGATAACATGATCGGGTGGCTCATGGCCAGGTGTGATGTGCCTCGCTTGGGAGAGCTGGTTTTGTACACTTTCCCCAAGGACAGACTAGTATATGGGCCGATGCAGATCGAATCCAGAATAGACCAGAACCCTGAAATATCTCAAGCCCTGACTCTCTGGAGTCAACGTGGATCCAAGGTCGTCAGAGGGAATCTCCTGGTGATTCCGATTGAAAGGTCGCTCTTGTACGTAGAGCCTCTTTACCTTCTGGCTGAGCGGAGCGAGTTGCCTGAGTTGAGACGGGTCCTTGTGGCGTTCGGAGATTCAGTTGCTATGGAGGATACGCTGGAGGAAGCCCTTAAGGCAGTGTTTGCCGCAGCATCCGGGACTGTCCGAAAAGCAGAATATGCGGAAGATGTAAAAGCTCGAGAGGGCGTAGAACCTGCCATTGAAGGTGTTGTGACCGGGGTAGGTGATCCGGATTCGGATGTGGACGTGACTGTGCAAGCACTGGTGAAAGATGCAGTGAAAGCTTACGAGGAAGCTGATGAGTATCTCAGCAAGGGGGATTTCGCAAGATTCGGGGAATCCTTGGCCACGCTGGGAAGACTGCTCGAGGAGTTGAAAGAGAGGACGGAGTAGGTTTGGCAGAAGTTGTGGTGGAATCAACCGGTGATGATGTACGGTTTTCGAAGATAGCTCCATTTAGCCTTAAGGATACTCTCATGTGTGGACAGGCATTCAGGTGGCAGAGCACAGGCAATGATGTCTGCGCGTATACCGGTGTCGTTAGGGGTAAAGTTCTCAGAGTCAGGCAGGAAGGCGAATGCCTGATTTTGGAAGGCCCGACAAATGAAGACAGTGTGGCCATGACCAGGGATTACTTTGCCCTTGATGTTGACCTGGGAGAGATCGAGAGAAGGCTCAGGGAAATTGACCCTGCACTCGGCACTGCAATTGACTTCGCTCCGGGGATACGTCTTCTCAGGCAGGATCCTTGGGAAGCGATGGTGACATTTATCATTTCAGCACGAAATTCCATCCCGCTCATTCGTCGCTCTGTGGAGCTGTTGGCTGAGAAATACGGAGACCCGATTCCTGAAGGACGCAACGGAGATGCCTGCGAGGCGTATTTTGCTTTTCCGAGTCCTGAGATGTTGGCGGGAGCTGACATTGAAGGGCTTCTGCAGTGCAGGACCGGTTTCAAGGCACCCTATATAAGCGAGGCTGCAGAACGAATCGCATCCGGTGAATTTGACCTCGCGGGAGTCGGGGATCTGGAATACGCTGAGGCAAAGAGCAGGCTGATGGAGTTTCGGGGAATCGGGAATAAAGTAGCTGACTGCATTCTCTTGTTCGCGTTCGGGTTCTATGGTGCATTCCCCATAGATGTGTGGGTTACCCGAATCATGCGCTATTTTTTCTTCGACAGCAAGAAAGTGCCGCTCCGCGTCATTTCTGAATTTGCCCACGAAAAATTCGGTGACTTGGCCGGATATGCTTAGCAATACCTTTTCTATTATGCCAGGAACAAGCTGGGCGCAGAGATTCGTGGGCTGGAGTAGGTGTTGAGTTCTTCCTGAGAATGGATGGTAAGTGATGGGAAGCACGGTTTTTGTCGATAAGAGCAGAAGGAATCGAATGCGAGCGTAGAGAATTAAGTTACAACATATCTTCTTCGTTTTGCCTGCATTTTAACGATAATCCTGGATCAGGTTAGGAGGGATTTTATGGCTGGAAAAGTCCCATCGAAGAAGGAGAAAAAGAAACCTAAGAAGCAAAAATCTGAGCAGGTTAAAGCGCAAAACACAGCGAAAGTACAACTGATTGTTAAACAGTAAGCCTGTTCTTAGGTAATAAACCACAAAGGAGTAGAAGGGCGTGGCGCGTAGAAGACAAGGATTATTTGTTAAAGACATGGCTATAGACCTTGGAACTGCAAATTCCCTTGCATATGTTGCAGGACGAGGCGTGGTGATGATTGAACCCTCCGTGGTCGCAATTGATGAAATATCAAATGAGGTAATTGCCGTAGGCGATGAAGCGAAGAGGATGATAGGTAGAACCCCTGGCGCCATTCGCGCGGTGCGTCCCCTGAAGCAGGGGGTAATTGCCAATTTTGACATGACAAAACATCTTCTCCGCCACCTGATTGTGCGTGGCTGCAGAGGGAGAATGATTGTCAGGCCACGCGTTATTGTTTCAGTCCCTGCGTATGTAACTGAAGTCGAGCGTCGTGCGGTAATTGACGCGACGATTGAGGCAGGCGCAAGGGCTGCGTTTCTCATCGAGGAGCCGGTTGCTGCCGCTATCGGTGTAGGACTGCCTGTCCAGGAACCTACAGGCAGTATGGTGGTGGACATAGGAGGAGGTATGACCAACTCCGCAGTGATCTCCTTAGGAGGCATTGTGTCCGGCCGCTCTGCCAGAGTAGGTGGGGACGACATGGATGAGGCTATTGTCAAGTATGTCCGAAGGAACTACAACCTTATGATAGGAGAGCGGACCGCTGAGAATATCAAGATTACCATAGGTTCGGTCTGGCCTCTTGACGAGGAGCTGTCCACGGAAGTTCGAGGCAGAGACTATGTAACCGGGCTGCCGAAGGGAATAACCCTTTCGTCAGTTGAAGTCAGGGACGCCTTGGCTGAACCCATAGCCCAGGTTGCCGGCTGTGTCAGGAACACGCTGGAGGAGACCCCGCCTGAGCTCATAGGCGATATCATCGATAGGGAGGTTGTGGTTTCAGGAGGCGGCGCTTTGATTCGTGGCATCGATAAGTATCTATCAAAGGAAATGGGTATTCGCGTCAAATGCGTGGACAATCCTTTGCTCAGTGTTGTTACCGGCGCAGGCAGAGCCCTTGAGGAAATTGACCTGTTAGAGAAAGTTGCCACTGCAGGCAGGAAGGCTAGGTAGGGTTTGCGGTGCCTGCCTTAATTTGACGAAGAACATAACCAACCCCCTGTTTCCGATATGGAGCAGGGGGTTGTCTTTGGAAAGTCCGATAATTGCTATTAGTGGATTATTACTTGCCTGACAGGCTTGACGTACAGTGTCCGCACCTGGTTGCCTTAATCGGGATCACAGACAGGCAGTAGGGGCATTCCTTCGTGGTCGGTGCTTCTGGCTCGGCCTCAGGTTTCTTCTTAGTCGTCTCAGCTGCAGCCTTCAGTTGGTTGATCCACTTGACCATGACGAATATCGCGAAAGCAATTATTATGAAGTCAATGACGGTGCTGATGAACACACCATAGTTGATAGTCGCTGCTCCGGCTGCTTTAGCGTCTGCCAGCGTGGCATAGCTCTCTCCTGACAGACTGATAAAAAGGTTCGAAAAATCGACTTTCCCCAGAAGCATTCCTACCAGCGGCATGATTACATCGTTAACAAGTGAAGATACGATTTTTCCGAATGCCCCGCCTATAATGATACCTACTGCCATGTCTAGCACATTTCCACGCATGGCGAACTCGCGAAACTCCCGTAACATATGCCGGGAACCTCCTTCACGTCACGATCACGTCACGATGCAGTATATGATTGCACGTTTCGTAGTATAGAGTATTGGAGCTATAGCTGTCAATCAGGCAAGAAATTCGCACTACCGGAGCTTTAGACAACCAGGACTTCGCACTGCCGGAAATTCAGACTACCAGTGCTCCACACTGCCGGAACTCTGCGTTGCCAGAACTTCAGACTACTAGGACTCCACACTGCCGCGGCGATATGACGGGCTTTCGCTGCTGTTTCCTGACGGCGACGTTGAGTTGCAGGTTTCCTTTGGCGCTACTTCGCTGCTGAGGCTTTATGGGTTTTCTGGGATTGTGTTGCCAAGGATACAACTATGAATATTATGAGAGATATCAGAGCTGCGTAGATTTCTACAGGTGCGCCGAGGATATTAGCTTTTGTGAGTATACCCCAAAGGGCTATTGCAGACCCGATTACCAGTGATGCCAGGGCTCCCTCTCTGGTAGCTGATTTCCACACGACCCCGCCTATTACAGGCACAAATACGCCTGCGCTATACATGGTGTACGAGTATATGAGTGCATCGATTATTCCAGGCATTACAAGTGCAATAAGAAGGCCCAATATCCCAAGTATGACTGTGAAATTCCTGGATATCGCAAGCAGCCTCTTTTCGTCCTTTATCTCGTCCACTTGGAACGTCTCTATCCAGAAATCTTTGACTATATGGGATGTAGCTGCAGTTAGAAGAGAGTCTGCAGTTGACATTATGGCAGCCAGTATCGCAGCTAGGACTACTCCCCCTACTACAGGATTCATTAGGTTTTGGACGACCCACGGGAAAGCGGTACCTCCTGCTTCCAGGTCTGACAGCGCTCGCGCTCCCATGCCTATGATTGTCGGGAAGAATGCGACTACTACAAGGATAATACCGCCGAGGATGGATGCGGTTCTGGCTACGTTCTTGTCTTTTGCAGCAAATAGCCTTTGGTAGAAGTCCTGGCCGATGAGGGTATACATTACGGTGGGGAGCAGGAGCCACATGATGCTGGATGTGCCGAGGCCCCAGAAGCTGAAGTAGCCGGGGCCGACCCCTTTTGCCGCCAGTGTTGTGGAGAGGGCAGCCATACCGCCGCTTTTCGAAACGACCAGAACGGCGGCGAGTATCACGCCGAGGGTTGCCAGGATCAACTGAACCGCATCAGTTATGGTAACTGCCCAGAGACCGCCTAATGTAGTGTAGACAATGAAGACCAGTGTAGCGATAATGGCACCGGTATTGCCTGTAATACCCAGTATGCTCAAGGCGCCTCTTGCTGAAAGCACCATGGCGGCCAGTATCCCTACCAGCGCAACGAGGGAAAGGAGTGAACCCAGTATTCTGATGGTCTTCCCGCCGTATCTTTGCTCAAGGTAGTCAGGGACAGTGTAAAGCGACAGTTCCCTGAACTTGCCTGCAGTAGTAAAGGCCAAGATCAGGATGCCTATACCACAGGACACGCCGTACCATGCTCCGGACCAGCCATATAGAAAGCCATACTCACTCCCGCCCATAACCATCCCACCGCCGAAATGGGTGGCGGCAAGGGTGGCTGCACACATTGAGACCCCGAGTCTTCTTCCGGCCAATAGGAAGTCTGTCATGCCCTTGATGTAGTACTTGTTTGACCACCAACCGATTGCCAGCATTGCCAGCATGTAGATAGTCACTATGAAAAGGATCATGCCTATACACACCTCCGTTTTCCAGGATTGAGTTTCCGCAGATATGGGAACAGAAACACTCCAAACAGAGACGGATTTGCACCTCCTTTGCTTTGATGCTGATTGACCCCTTATTTCCAATTGTACTCTCAAGTTCATAGCTTATGTTGCAGATAATAGCTCTTCGGCAAGAATATGGAAAGATAATGGTAGGATGGGCTCTCCGTTCGGTTGTCCTTTTCTCAAGTCGTCATTTACTCAAGCTGTTCGCTTCTCAGCCTGTCCTCTTTCGGGGTAATTTCACTATTCTATATTCGTCTGAATTCTCCTTCGGAGGGTTCTCGCTTAGTAGTATTGCACCTTTCAGAGATTTTCGTCATCGCCACAAGGGATTTGCGTTCGCCTAATAGAAGTATAAATAGGTCTTGTCCTGGAGAATCAAAGTGTATTGTCAAGAATTCAAGTGCCTTGTCAATAAAGAGAGCACATACAATAGGGAGAATAATTAACATGCTACCCATGCTGAATGTCGAAGAGAAATCATTGCTAAGATCCGGTTGGAAAGAGTTCATAGAGAATGGAAAACGACCAATAGGCGTAAATCCGGTGATAGCTGCGTCATGGGAACGTAGTAGCGAGTGGAATGTGGATCCCTTCCTTTCCGGAAACTGCTGTATACTGACTAAGTCCGCTCTTTCCGAAAAGCTCAGGCAAAACAAGGAGATCCTGGATATCGTTAAGCCTTACATGAGGGATATGCATCAAGCTTTGCGAGACCTTGGGTATATGATGTTTCTCACTGATGCTGAGGGCTGGGTTCTTCATGCGATCGGAGACAAAAACATAATGGATGATTTCCGTGAAACACTCGACTTCCAGTTAGGTGTGAGCTGGCATGAAAGTGTAGTGGGCACTACCGCTGTGGGGATTGCCTTGCATCATTGCGAACCTGTGCCGTTCATTGCTGAGGAGAAATACTGTCTCATTCTCAAAGATCGTGCGTGTGCAGCAGCACCCATCAAGGGTGCGGACTCAGGTACAGTAGCAGTTCTGGGTCTGGCCACTAACCTTCACAAAGTAATTAGGCTGGACAATACGATATTTGCGTTACTTTGCGCTGCGCAAGCTGCTATCGAAAACAAGCTGCAACTGCTTCAGACTAAGGAGACTTTGCAGGTTATCAACAGCAGATATCAAAAAGTCTTTGAAAATGTGTCTGACGCCATTGTCACAGTTGACTCCAAGGGTAATGTTAGGGCAATCAACAGCAAAGCAGCGGAGATTCTGTCCGTTGATCCAAGTCGTGTCGTCAATTGTCCGGCAGCCGACGTCTTAGGATTCGACCCGGTGCAACTCGATACCGGCACACTGTTTTCTAAGCCTGCCCCATCGTCGCTTCAAGCCCCGAAACTCTATATAGAGAGCTTTCCCATTCCAGGCAGCAACGGCAGCGGGTCAGGATCGGTGGTAGTTGTCAAGAAACCCGTCATCGTTGCCAAACATAGTGCCGAGAACCGAAACAAAGCCCTTTATACTTTTGATGACATAATCGGAGAAAGCCAAGCGGTTCAAGAAATCAAACAGATATTGTCCAAGGCAGCTAATGAGTCTTGTCCTGTGATGATCACCGGACCCACGGGAACAGGCAAAGAGCTTTTCGCTCACGCAGTCCATAACGCCGGTCCCAGAGCACAAGGACCGTTTATTGCTATCAATTGTGGCGCTATACCACGGGAGTTAATTGAAAGCGAGTTATTCGGGTATGAAGAAGGCGCTTTTACCGGGGCTCGGAAGAGCGGCCATAAAGGCAAGTTTGAGCAAGCAAATGGGGGCACGCTTCTTCTTGACGAGATTGCAGACATGCCTATAGATACGCAAGTCAGCCTCTTAAGGGTCCTGGAAGAGAACAAAATAACGAGAATCGGTTCATATGAGAGCATTCCTTGTGATGTCAGGATTATCTCTGCTACGAATAGTGACCCGAGAGATGAAGTAAGAAAAGGCAACATGAGAGAAGACCTATTCTGGAGGCTTAATGTCATAAGTGTACGCCTGCCGTCCTTGGCGGAGCGAAGAGAAGACATCTATCTCATTATTGAGGATTTGCTGAGGAGGCATTCTCGTTCCCGTGGAATTCACTATACTTTGCACGATGAAACCAAAGCCATACTGGATAAATACAACTGGCCCGGGAACATTCGCGAACTGAAAAATGTGATCGAAAGAAGTGTAGTGTTTGCTCAAGATGGTGTAATCCTGGCGAAACACCTTCCAGAGTACTTGCTGTCCGCATCTGATGATGCGGAGCATGACAGCTGGTTCTTGCTGGAGGAAGCGGAACGACGAGCTGTAGTTGAGGCCCTTGAGAAGAGCGGAGGTAATATTACCGAGGCTGCGGAGCTCTTGGGCATTGCCCGCAACACCCTCTACAATAAGCTTCGGAAGTACAATATCGACTGTCTTCACCCGGAAGATCCTGAAGCATGCTTATGATTAACCCGGGAGTGTCCTGATAACTAACACCCTGTTAGATTTTCTAACAACTTTCATGTCCTGACCCGGATTCCACACGTCTTCCCCTCTTTGGATTAAGCCCGCTCTATCAAGGTAAGCGGCGCTTTTAACGCTCTCCGTCCCTACCTGGTATCGTTCTTGCATTTATAAGTGTAGGCGATGAGCGCCGTGACATGGCTATGATTCGGCTGTTATGGCTATGATGCCGCTGTTACGGCTATCACAAGAGAGGAGGATTTCACTTGGCAGAAAAGACAAAGTCAGAGCCCGTCTACATGTTGGGGACTGACGAACAACAGCAGTGGATGCAGAAGTACGATTTCGCTCCAAGAGGAATCGGCTTCGCAGAACCGGGTATCTGCGCCCTTGATGATCCGTCCCTGGACGCGTACAACATTGTAAAATCGTCGTATCAAATCTATCCCGACGTATTCAATGTTGATCCTGTGGCCAAGGCGGTGGGAATCAAGAAGGAAGAAGTCATCGAACGAATGAGGCGGATGTATGATGAGAGATTGGTGATGTACGCAGCCACATCTAACATCCAGGTCTCGGGATTCGGCCTCTACTACTGGCTGGTTAAGCTAAGAGAGGGGACGCCTGACGCGGCCAAGCAGAAGCTGGCCAATTGGTTCCAGGCGAAAGATGACATCTGCACAGGCTTTGAGTGCAGAGGTGACTTTGACTTCTACAACGGCAATCACATGCGTGTGTTGGATAATCTGCTTGCCGAAGTGATCGAACCGTGGAAATTCAATCCGGAAGTTGAGTTTGTGCACCTCTGTCCTATTCGCCGCAATATTCGTGAATCTCACGTGAACATGTTTGACGCGCCAAAAGGTGAGTATCTGAAGCTTTACTGGGGTAAGAACCAGATCGAGTCCTTGGCGAAGATGCAAAACAAGATGGATCTGGTTGACCTAAGGATCATCGAGGCGCTCAATACTAGGCGGCCTGCAGAAGAAATGTTCAACTTCAAGAAAATCAGTGACATATCAGGACTTGATCCTGAGGCGATCAAGGAAGGTATAGTGGATCGCATCGATGTCAAGAAAACGTTAGCTCCGATTTTCTATCTCAACTGGCCTAAGCTTGGGTTGACGAACCATATCTTTGTCATCCGCTTGTTCCAAATCACACCTAGCTGCAGAAAGGCCCAAATTGCTGACGAGTTGTCACATGTGTCGGAGTTCAATACCGTCTATGAATTCACAGATTCATTTTATGACATCATGGTCTGGGCCTATAACGAAATATCTGACATAGATGCCCTGAGAAAACTTCTCGGCAAGTATGAGGATATTGAGTATATAAAAGAAGCTGACGTCTACAAGCAATTTCGGCGCTGGGCATGCCGGCTGGACGACAAAAGCGGATTTTGGGAAGAGACTGTAATGACCGACGATTTCCTGCAGGACTGGACTGAAAAGCGGACATGCCCGACAGATTGCTGCTCAAAGGAGGGGAAATAGAATGAAGATAGATGCCCCTCGAGAGTATGTAGTGGACAACTTAAAGTATGCATTGAATCCTTCGTCCATAGCTGTAGTGGGAGCTTCGCGTTATGACGCTAAAGTCGGTTATAAGGTCATAGAGGGACTCAGCAGATGTGGCTACAAAGGCAAGATCTATCCTGTGAATCCACGCGCTGATAAGGTCCATGGCTTGCCTGCATACAAGACTCTCTTGGATATCCCGGAGCCGGTGGATCTTGTGTTCGTCGCAGTCCCGGCATTCCTTGTAAAGATGGTGCTGGAACAGGCTGTCGCCAAGAAGGCAAAAATGGCGGTCATCGCTACAAGCGCTTTCAAGGAGATTGGCCGCGGCGAACTACAGGATTCTCTGACAAACTACTGCAGAAAACATAAACTGCCTCTGATCGGACCGAACTTAGTCGGTATGGGAAGCCCGTATCTCAACTTCAACTGCGGGTTTATTCCGTACCTGCCTATTCCGGGTCCGGTAGCTATGATATCCCAGTCAGGAGCTAACCTTCTTGCTGCTCTTGGCACGTCCAAGACACAGAACTTCGGCATGAGCTTCTTTATCGGGCTGGGCAACAAAGCCGACGTGGACTTTGCGGAGTTCATAGTCTACGGCAAGAATGACCCTTACACGAAGTGTATTGCCACTTACATCGAAGGACTGGATTCTCCCGAGGCATATATCAAGGCGTGCCGCGAGACAGTCCCGGAAAAGCCTGTAGTAGCGCTTAAAGTCGGTGGGTCTAAGATTGGCGTAAAGGCCGCGTTCGCGCATACCGCATCTGAAAACGTAGGGACGGACGATGCATACTATGACGACATCTTTGAGAAAGCAGGCGCTATCAGGGTCACAACGTGGCAGGAGTTCCTTGATGTAGCGCTTGCGCTGGGACAGCAGCCTCCGCTAAAAGGCGATAATGTCGTGATGATAACCAACGGAGGCGGATCAGGACTTTTGGCTTGCGATCACTTTGAGCGCATAGGCATGCCTTTGCGGGAACTCAAGGACATCTCATTCATGTTAAGCCTGAAAATCCGGGCCTACATGCCTATGTTCGGATCGCCGCTGAATCCTGTGGACATCTCAGGCACGGCGTCACCTGTGCAGTACAAAGGCGCTTTGCACCAGGCTATGCGTGACAGCAGTGTGGATGGGGTGCTATGCTCCATTTGCCCGACAGCAGTGACTAACGTCCCGGCCGTAGTGGATATTGCCATAGAAATGTACGAAACGTACAAGTATCTGGGGAAACCGTTCATTATGGAATGCCAGGGAGGAGCAGAGTGTCACGAAGCCATTATGAAGCTGCGGGCTCATGGAATACCTGCTTATCCCACAGCTGAGCAGTCAGTCAACGCAATGGTCGGCCTACGGAAATACGGTAAGATACTGGAGAAACTTGGGTAGGCCCTAAGTGACTGAGAATGCTTGTGGTAAGCTTCGGGCAACTTGAGAAGTTTGAAGCAGGCGCTGAGTAACTGAAGGGCTTGCGATCCTCCAGATGCCGGATCAGATCTAGATACTGGATTCAGACGCGGGACGCATCAGATCCAGACACCAAGCGCGTCGGATCCAGATATCAAATGCGTCGGACCTAGACGTTAGACGCGTCGGATTCAGGCATCAGACGCACTAGAGTCAGACATCAGGCAGGGATTCAGGCGTCAGATGCGTCAGATCCAGACACCAAACGCGTCGGATCCAGAAGAAAACTATAGAACAGCAGCGATTAGGACGGTCCCATCGGGCCGTCCTAACGTTGCCTTAACCATGGCTTAGTCTCAGCTCGTTCGTATCCGGAGCCCATCCTATTGTTATGATAATCTTGTCCTGATCCTAACGCAGGCCTGTCCTGGCTTTGGTTCACACTGATTCCGACCGTTGCTCCTTCAAACGCATCGTCATGCAGTTTGTGATGTACTCTTCACTGAGGCGGGTCAGCCCACGTATATACGTGCTGTTCTTGTCAATTGGTCTGAGTGGCAGTATGTCAGGTATGTTCTCCAACATGCTGTCAAGATTAAGTTCGTTTTCAATGATCTCCACGTATACAATCCCTTGTCTCTGACTCAAGCCGGCTTTCAGATGGTCTCTTAACTGAGTCTTTCGTATTTCGTGTATATCAGAGAACCTCTGTGTAGGTGTGTAATGCTGGCTGCCGTTATATTCAAACGCGACTCCTTCTCTGTAATAACGATCGTATTCCATGGTTTTCTGGGTTTCGAGATTCACCAAGAATGAGGGGC
>DUVA01000078.1 GCA_012841305.1 Bacillota bacterium
CAGGTATCCCGTACTGCTTAGCAACCTTTGCACACTCAAAGATAGCGCTTACTTGCGGAACTCCTATTCCAGCCACTACTCTTGTGGTGCATATGGAACCCGGCCCGACCCCTACCTTGATTGCATCAGCGCCGGCCTCAATAAGCGCAAGGGCTGCCTCGCCGGTGGCTATGTTGCCTGCAGCCACATCCACATCCTTGAAATTCGCCTTAAGGAGCCGGACAGCTTCTAAGACAGTCCTCGAATGTCCGTGTGCAGTGTCTACCACAAGGAGATCACAACCGGCATCAACAAGGGCGCCGGCTCGTTCCAATATGCCGACAACTCCGACTGCCGCTGCTACACGAAGACGTCCCCGGTCATCTTTTGCTGAATTGGGGAATTGCCGCGCCTTCATAATGTCCTTGACAGTGATTAGGCCTCTTAGCATGTAGTTCTTATCTACCAGAGGAAGCTTCTCTATCTTGTATTTTTGAAGAATAGCCTTGGCTTCTTCAAGCGTGGTCCCTACAGAAGCTGTGACCAAATTCTCTTTAGTCATCCGGTTCTCTATGGGTTGATCAAAGTTGGTTTCAAACCTGAGGTCTCTATTAGTAAGAATCCCCACAAGCTTCCCGTTCTTTGTGATAGGCACTCCGGAAATGTGATAAGTCTCCATTATCTTCAGGGCGTCAGAAATAAGGTCATCAGGACCCAGGTGTATTGGGTCAACTATAACCCCGTGTTCTGAACGCTTCACTCTGTCGACTTCATTTGCCTGCATATCCACGGACATATTCTTGTGGATTACACCGATACCGCCTTCCCTTGCTATTGCAATGGCAAGCCTGGATTCGGTAACAGTGTCCATAGCTGCGCTTGCCAGGGGAAGATTGAGATCGATCGTCTGTGTAACCTTTGTTGACACATCTGCATCCCTTGGTAGCACTTCAGAATACCCGGGCACCAGGAGTATGTCATCGAATGTCAAGGCGGACTTACTAAATTTCTCGCTAAATTCCATGGTCAAGAGCTCCTTTTAGGACTTACGTTGTTCCAATTGTAGCAAATCTTTCCCGCTAACTCAAGAACTGTTATTTTCCATTCTAAGTAGGGCATAGTAAGTATATCCCTCTTTTCATGAAAAAAGCTCCGGAGCAATATGTTCACCCCGGAGCACAGAGCACCCATTATCACATCGGCGTGGCCGGTATCTTACTTGCTGACATCGAAAAGACGGAGATAATTGGCGACATGGCCTGTAGAAAGGAACTTCCCTCTTACAGTCTCGCGGGCCGCGCGTCCAAGCCTTGAAGCAAGATCCGGATTCTCCAAGATCTCATCAACCCTGTCGCTGCACTCTTGTGTCGTATTGATAATATAACCGTCCACACCGTCTGTAATCTGCAGCTTGCAACCGGTGGCAGCCCCTGCCACAACAGGACGCATCTTCCACATCGCCTCAGTTATCGTCAAGCCGAAACCTTCTCTGATGGACTTCTGCACAACAACATCAGCCAACTGCTGGAAAGCAGCGACCTCAGGTGCGCCGACACCGTCCTCATTTGAAAGCACGTGGATATCATGATCTTGGTGAGCCGACTCCTTCAACTTCCTAAGTAGCTCAACCCCTTCGGGATCGTCATGTGCGATTGAACCTACCATCGCCAACTGCAGGTTGGGCCTTTTGACCTTTAGCATGGAGTAGGCATCTACCACACCAAAGGGATCCTTCCACGGATCGAACCTGGAAACCTGCACCATAAGAGGCCTTTCCGGATCGATTCCGAAAGAAGCTATTATCTTTCTCCCTTCCTCATCAGGGATAGGCGCATTCTTAGGACTGGTCGGGTCTATCGAAGGTGTGATTTCTATGACCGGGATCTTAACCTCCTCTTGCGCATATTTCCGGCTTGTGAATATCGCGCCGTCGAACCTGTTTACATGACCTGCAAGTCTTTGCCATGTAGACTGTAAAGGCGTGGACAGGTCAATATGGCAACGCCAGAACCATCTTCCCACAGTAGGTCTTTGACTTGCGGGGATATTGTCCAAAAAAGCCAGGGTAGCCAGAGGCTGAGGGTCGTGGAGTATTACCACGTCCCACGGGCCGGGAGGGAAGCCTTCGGCGAGCTTCATATTGACGTCCTCATATAGTTTCCATTCATTGTCAGTCAACGGAGTCTCTGCGCCTTGTAGTGAATTGTGGATCTTCTTGGTGACTTCAAAAAACTCCGTTGGCACATTGTCCATAACATACCACCTGGCATCCAGGCCTGCATCACGCGTCAGGGGAACAATCGTATATAGCAACTCGGCGACGCCGCCCCCATAGGAAGTGGAGTTGACATGGAGCACACTTAGGTTCTCCATACCTTGGGCCAGTCGTCTAATCTCTCTTACTACCTCTTCTCCTGCATATGGTACCTGGTCCTGTAGCAACTTCTCCGGTAATTCCACTTCACGAAACATAGGCCGTACCTCCCCAAGGAATTCTTCTTATTATCACTTTGACACCCATCCAACCATGCCTCGAATGTAGTACCTCTGCATTAGGACGAACACGATGATAGGCACAGTCATTACAATAATACTTCCTGCAGCGAGAATACCCCAATCCACGTGGTACACGCCGCGCAGTAGAGGCACGCGCTGGGTGGCAAGGAGTTTCGTGGGGGAGTATATCAGGATCAACGCGAGAAAGAAATCACTCCAAACCCACATGAATTGCAGCACTGATGATGACGCAACAGCAGGCAGAGCCATTGGCATAACTATCTGGAGAAAAATCCTCCAGTCGGATGCGCCGTCCACTTTCGCCGCTTCCTCGACTTCTACAGGCAAGGCACTGAAGTAATTCCTCATAAAGTAGAGAATCCACGGAATACCCCAGGCGGAGTGGACCACCATAAGCCCGACATAAGAATCAACCGCTCCCAGCTTATTAATGATCCGAAAAAGCGGGACAGCTATCATCTGCTGCGGAAGAGTCATTAATGCCACGATAACAATGAACAGGAAATCCCTGCCGCGGAATGAGAACCTGGCAAATCCATATGCTGCGACTGAAGCGGCAAGAACCGGAAATATCGTACCCGGAATCGCAACCTTCAGGGAGTTCATCATCCCACGGGATATAGGCGCAGCCGGGTGATTCCATGCGCCCACATAGTTCTTGAAAGTAGGGGTGAAAGTTGCAAACTTCCACCACCCGCGACTGATTTCAGATAAAGGCCTAATTGAGGCCATAAACACGCCTAAGAACGGAACCAGCCAGATGAGAGCCAAGAGCCACGCAACTAAGTGAAGCATGATGGTCCTGGATGTCTTTTGTCCTGCCATTCTCACGCCTCATCCCCCCTTAAGGCCCTGAATGTAGGAATCGAGACAATAAGCGCAACTATCATGAGGAACGTAGCCACCACCGCTGCCGCATTTGCGTTGAACTGGCGGAACGCATACATGTACATCTGCAAAGCCAATACATTGGACGCGCCGCCCGGCCCACCCATTGTCGCTACATAAACAATATCGAAAATCTTTAGGACCCAAAGAAAAGTCATGGTTATGACAACACCGGTAACAGGCCTTAAGAGAGGCACCGTAATCAGGAAAAAGATCCGTAGAGGAGAAGCGCCGTCGATTACGGCAGCTTCATAGACATATTCAGGAATGGTCTCAAGCCCTGCTGAGTACAAAACCATGCTAAACGGAGTCCACAACCAAAGAGACCCAAGTATCAGCGCAAACAAAGCGGTGTCAGGGTGAGCGGTCAAGGTTCGCCTTGTAATACCGAACAAATTAAGGAATGAAGGGAGAATCCCGACACTTCCGTCAAACAGGAATCTCAGGATAATACCGCCGACAACCATAGGAGTGACCATCCCCAGGAAGATGATGGACTTGATTACTGCGCCCCCCTTGACATCCCTGAGTATCACGGCAAGAATCAAGCCTAACATGACAGTCAGCGGCAAGTGAATGACAATCCACATAATGTTGTGAATCAGGGCGCCATATGGAAACCCTCTCTTGAACCCCCGCAAATCAACTAGTTCGGGTTCTGAAAGTATTTCAGCATAGTTCTTGAGGAACGAGAACTCACCCTCCGGGGTCTGAAAACTCAGCCACACTGTGTTTATCACAGGATAAACCACAAAAGCTGCCAGTAGAATCAGCGCAGGCAAGAAAAAAAAGATCCTGCCTCGAGTCTGCCCCACACTATCACCTCCCGGACAGGTTCCTGATACCGGCACTTGAAGTCCTCCGGGGCGGCGCAGTTATGAATCAGGCATCGCCCCGGAGCGCAGTTACCTATCTCTACTCAGCCTTACGCTGGAGTGTCTCTAAGACTTCGTCTACTCTTCCCGGGCTTACCCAGAGAAGTTTGAGTTGATCCCAGAAAGCAGGCTGCCACTCGCCGCCTATAGTGTCATCCAGGTCAGGCAATGCGACAACACCTTCAAGGAGTGCAGCGACTTCCCGATCAACAGCCGGATATACGCTGAGGGGAACCTTTGCATATGTAGAGATATGACCGCCTGCAGTCACCTGTATCTCCTGTCCTTTCGTGGAAAGGAACGCCAGGAGACGCTTGGCTTCTTCAGGATACTTGGTGTAAGCGGGAGCAAATGCATAGTCAGGTGCGAATACGATGCCTTTGCAATCAGGCAACGAGAATACACCCAGGTCATCCGGGTCCTCTACCATGCCTGTAATCCAACTGCCCATGAAGAATAGGCCATACTCTCCGCCCCACCAAAGATCAGCAGCCATGGTCCACTCTATCGGCTCGCTGAAGTAGCCTGCCTTAAGAAGGGGAACAAGCTTATCCTTGAACACGGAAGCAACAACCGGATCTTGCCACGATATCTTCTTGTCGATTAGCGCATGGGTTATATCAGGCCCGGCATAACTGGCAATAAAGTGCTCAGTTATGTCTGAAAGCGGCCAGCCGACTCCGTTTCCGCTGGCAATTGCGGCTTTGATTCCGGAAATCCTCTGTATCTTGCTGCATAACGCCGTGAATTCAGTCCAGGTTTTCGGCGCTTCAAGTCCATGCTTCTCAAAGAAGGACTTGCGATACCAGAACCCGGGTTTCACTTTACCTGTATACACTCCGCCATATAGTTTGTCGCCGCTCTTAACAGGATCCAGAGCGCCTGGGATGAAGTCAGCTTCGTTCAAATATCCGGTCATGTCAAGGACGTGCCCGTCCTCGGCATGTTTTGCAATAAACCATGCCCACATGAAAATAACATCGGCAGGTGCTGTTTTCGCATCGAATTGAGCAGGAAGCAAAACCGCCAGGTCTTCTGCTCGGTAGATCTGATAGTCCACATCAATACCTGTTTCTTTCTCAAACGCCTCAAGGACCGGCATGAACGCATCCATCTCCGGTCCTGACCAGCCGCTAATCACGGTAAGTTTCTTCTCAGCGGCTACTCCAGGCAGACTGCAAATGGCAACTAAGGCAACAAGGAACACGATAAGTATCTTTCGCCTCACAAGAATCCCTCCGTTTCAGCAGTTTCCTTAAGTTCCATTGGCACGCTGACAAAGTCCTGTCCACTCCGGACAGTATGTTGCAGTAATACTCGCCGGCAGTCACCCCCTTGCTTGAGTAGTATGAGACATAGGCATTACCGACAACGTGGCGGCGCAACAGACCCGGCAGGTTGATACTCTACATTCAATACTTTGTGAATCGGACATAGGCTCTTCCCGTTCATTTGCCCAACAAGGACTTCCACAATTGCGCTTCCCAGTTCTGAAATGGGCTGCCTCACAGTAGCAAGCGGCGGGTTAACATACTGAGTAAGAGGTATCCCGTCAAAACCCAGAACTGAGACATCGTCAGGTATCACAAGGCCGGCTTCGCGCAAAGCTCGCATCACACCGAAAGCCATAACATCATTGGACGCAAATACTGCAGAGATGTCACCGTCATGTCGGAGAATGGATTTCATAGCTTGATATCCGCCGATTTGCGTAAAATCACCGGAAGCCACTATATTGAGATCAAGGGGTATGCCGGCTTCCGCTAAAGCTTCTCTGTACCCTTTGAACCTGGTTTCTGAGGCAGTCTGGTCAGCAGGTCCTGTAACACAGGCGATTTTCCTGTGTCCGAGATCAATGAGATGTGCCACAGCTTCAGCAGCGCCACCTGTGTTCTCTCCGCTCACCCACGACACATCAGGATCTTCGGCCATCCCCAGAAACACAAAAGGCAAACCCATTTTTCGGAGTATACCTACACGCTCATCTTGGATTTTCGGTTCCGTTAGAATCATTCCGTCAACACGCGCTGAGTGAGCAAGCTCCATATGTGGGTGATACCCGTCTGCCCCGTCACCGTCGGCCGCAGACAGCAAGAGACTGTAACCATATCTCATGGCGGTATCACCTGCTGCACCCAGAAACTCCAAGTAGAACGGATCAGAAAGCGACCTGGGAGCACACGGCACCGCAAGGCCGATAATATTAGTCCTGCGGGTAGCAAGGCCTTGCGCAATAGGATTGGGCCGGTAGCCAATCCGTTCAGCCAAAGCCACAACCCGATTGCGAGTAGCCTCTGCAACACGAGGATCTCCTGCCAAAGCCCGTGATACTGTAGACTTGGATAAATTCAAGATACTTGCCATGTCCTGAAGTGTCGGCCTCATTGCAATCTCTCCTAGCGAATCAAACGTTTGCATTCATTATCATATCGCGTGTAGCAGCCATTTGTGGGATTATCCCAGCTAATTAATGCAACCGGTTGTATTATTCGTCAAATGTCCCCGGAATCCTTCTTTAGTCGTTTCAGCGCAAAAGAAGAGCGCCCCAACCCTGCGGCGGGAGCGCTCTTCTTTGGACATGGGATCCATGAGTTACGGGAAGTCGTAGGACTTCAGGTCGCCGAGTCGCTTGAGCGACCTTATGCTAAACTACGAAGCATGAGCTTCTGTAGAGTGAGCCTCGACATGTTCAGCGAGGATTCTCTTGATATCCTCAGGCTTAACCTTGGCGTAGACGGTATCACCGATTACCACGACAGGAGCAAGGGCGCACGCTCCTACACAGCGCACTCCCTCCAAAGTGAAGAGACCGTCTTCGCTTGTCCCGCCGATGTCGATACCGAGCTCCTTTTTCAGCGCCTCGAGGCAATCAGCTGCCCCTTTCACATAACACGCTGTTCCAAGGCAAACGCTAATTGTCCACTTGCCCTTTGGTTTAAGGGAGAACAACGAATAGAAAGTTGCCACCCCATAAACCTCACTCTCCGGGACACCCAAGCCTTTGGCCACGAATTCCTGAACATCTTCAGGCAGACACCCAAAGAGTTGCTGGGCTTCGTGGAGCACAGGAATAAGGGAACCCGGCTTGTCCTTATATTCATCGATTACATCGCGGAGCTTGTCGAACCTATCGTCAGGAAGCTTTCCGTGACACTTACATTCTCCGCCTACAGATTCCAGTTTTGAACGCTTTGCTACGACTTCGGACGCCATCTTACATAGCCTCCTTCCGACTGACTGCGGCAGCCTTGTCCGCACCTTCATACGTTGTGTGCAGCAACTCATGTGCTATATCGCTGCCGGGTTTCTTCAGAAACTCCTCGTAAAGACGCGCAACTGCAGGATTTTCATGAGATTTGCGCATCTCCATACTCCGGTCCTCAGCATAAAGCGCAGCAGCCCTCTTCTGGGCTATGCCAGGCTCAGCTGACCTTGGCTGGCCTCCGCCCATAATGCAGCCGCCGGGACATGCCATAACCTCAATGAAATCATAGCTTTTCCCTGTTTCCTTAATGTGCTTCAAGAGCTTGCTTGCATTGCTCAGGCCATGGGCCACAGCTACTTGAACTTTTCTTCCGCCCAAGTCGACTGAGGCTTCCTTTATTCCATCCATGCCCCTGACTTCAGAGAATTCCACCTAGCCAAGGGGTTTCTTGGTTACGATCTCGTACACCGTACGAAGCGCGGCTTCCATAACACCGCCTGTAGTACCGAATATCGTCCCTGCTCCAGTCGATATTCCGAGAGGCGCGTCAAATTCTCCGTCAGAGAGATCCTGGAACCTGATTCCTGCTTGTCTAATCATGCAAGCCAGTTCCCTGGTGGTCAGAACGATATCTACATCCCTTCGCCCTGACGCGTTCATTTCAGGCCTGGCGCATTCAGACTTCTTAGCTGTGCACGGCATTACCGAAACAGACACGATCTTGTCAGGGTCAATACCGGCCTTCTTGGCGTAATATGTCTTGATAATGGCGCCCATCATCTGCTGGGGTGACTTACATGACGACAGGTTAGGGATAAATTCCGGGTGGAACGTTTCAGCGTATTTTATCCATCCCGGGCTACACGACGTTATTAGAGGTAAAGGCCCTTTCGTCTTCAGTCTTTCGATAAGTTCCGTGCCTTCCTCCATTATCGTCAGGTCAGCTGTAAACTGCGTATCAAATACCGCGTCAAATCCAAGCATCTTCAAGGCTGTCGCAAGCTTGCCGGTTACAGGCGTGCCTGCGGGAATCCCGAATTCCTCACCTATGGCAGCTCGAACTGCAGGCGCTACCTGCACCACCACATGCAGGTTAGGATCGCTTATCAAATCAGCGACCTTCTGCCACTCCTCTTTCTCGTGGATGGCGCCGACAGGGCATATCTTAGCGCATTGTCCGCATGATACGCACTTAGACTCTGCCAGTCCCCGCTCGAACATAGGGGTTACAAGGGCATCTGTACCACGGTATGCAAAACCGAGCGCAGCCACATTCTGCACATCAGCACACATATTTACGCAACGGCCGCAGAGTATGCATTTGTCAGCATCGCGTACCAACGCAGGACTGGATGTATCACATTCCTTATGCTCTTTCTCCCTGTGGAATCTGGTTTCCCTAATCCCGAGACGCATTGCCAGTGCCTGGAGTTCACATCTGCCGTTCCGCTCGCACTGGAGACAGTCTTGGGGATGAGATGCCAATATCAGTTCAACCACGGTACGGCGGGCTTCGCGAACCGCCTCGGTGTTAGTACGCACAACCATGCCTTCTCTGACAGGCGTCACGCACGATGCAGGAAGGCCTCTGCCGTTCTCGATTTCCACTACACATACCCTACAGGATCCTATCGGGCCTATCGCCGGATGGTAGCAGAGTGTGGGGATATCAATCCCGGCGCGCCGTGCTGCATCAAGCACCATGTCTCCTTCATATGCTTCAACCTGAATTCCGTCGATTGTCAAGTTAACCTTCTTTTTTTCATCTGTCATCATGCTCACCTCCTGGACACGGCGTCAAAACGGCAAACACTCATGCACTCACCGCATTTTTGACATTTACTGTTATCGATTTCATACGTTCTCCGTTTCGGCTTATGACCGCCTTCGCCTCCGGAAGCTTCAGCCAGTGCTGCTTCGCCTGCCACCGGATGGATAGCCTGAGTCGGACAAGCCTTTGCGCAAAGGCTGCAACCCCTGCACTTCTCAGCATCTATCTCATATCCCACCAGGTCTTTGCAGACTCCTCCCGGACACCGCTTTTCGTCAATATGAGCTTCATACTCGTTTCTAAAGTACCTTATGGAACTGAGGACAGGATTTGGCGCAGTCTGTCCCAGCCCGCACAGGGCAGTATTCTTGATTGTCTTGCCAAGGGCCTCAAGTGTCTGGATATCACCGGCCTGACCCTTCCCTTCAGTGATACGGGTCAAGATGTCAAGCATGACTTTTGTGCCTTCTCTGCACGGAACACACTTGCCGCAAGATTCGTCTTGAGTAAACTGCAAGAAGAACTTGGCGATGTCCACCATACAAGTGTCCTCATCCATGATGATCAGTCCGCCTGACCCCATCATTGCGCCTGCCTTTGTCAAGGTGTCATATTCCATACTGATATCCAAGAGGGATTCAGGAATGCAACCACCTGACGGACCACCGGTCTGAGCTGCTTTGAATGCTTTGCCACCTGGAATACCGCCGCCGATTTCATACACTATTTCTCTGAGAGTCGTACCCATCGGCACTTCCACAAGGCCTGTATTGTTTATCTTTCCGGCAAGAGCAAAGACCTTTGTGCCCGGGCTTTTCTCTGTGCCTATACTCCTGAACCAGTCCGGACCTTTAAGAATTATCGGCGCAATGTTCGCGTAGGTCTCCACGTTATTTATAAGAGTAGGCTTCCTGAAGAGTCCTTCGTTTGCAGGGAACGGAGGCCTGGGCCTTGGCATGCCCCGTTTGCCTTCCATCGATGCTAATAGGGCTGTCTCTTCCCCGCAGACGAAAGCTCCTGCGCCGACTCGAATATCCAAGTCAAATGAAAATCCCGAGCCAAAGAGGTTCTCGCCCAACACCCCAAATTCGTGGGCTTCCTCTATGGCATGGGTCAGTCTACTTACTGCCAGGGGATATTCTGCGCGAACGTAGATATATCCCTGGTTAGCCCCGATTGCGTATCCTGCTATAGTCATTGCCTCAACGATACTGTGGGGATCGCCTTCAAGCACACTCCTATCCATGAATGCGCCTGGGTCTCCTTCATCAGCGTTGCAGACTACATATTTCTCATCAGCATGAACCCGCTGCGCGAATTCCCATTTGAGCCCTGTAGGAAAACCGGCTCCTCCGCGTCCTCTGAGGCCTGACTGCTTTATTGTGTCAATAACATCCTTTGGCGTCATATCCGTAAGGACTCTGGCCAAAGCTTCATAACCGTCTCGGGCTACATACTCGTATATATTCTCAGGGTCTATGACTCCGCAGTTTCTAAGAACGACTTTAACCTGCTTCTTGAAAAAGTTCAGGCTCGAGATGTTCTCAGCAGGTTCACCTTCAGCTTGCCTAGGGAACAACCTCGCAACCGGCCTACCTTTGACTATGTGTTCTTCAACAATTTCTTTAGCGTCTTCAGGAGTAACCTTCTGATAGAAAGTTCCGTCCGGGTATATCAAGACAGTCGGGCCTAAGTCACATGAACCTATGCAACCGGTCTTAATTACCTTGACCTCGCCTAGGATCCCCTCTTCTTCAAGGGCACGCATAAGTGAATCATACACTCCATGACATCCTGAAGATACACACCCTGCTCCTGAACATACTAGTATATGTGCACGAATAAATGGACTCATCCTGCTATCACTCCTTGCGCATACAGCCCCTAGTTCTCATCAAACCTAGCCTCGAGGCGAGCATCATGCATCTCTCTCTCGAGTTTCGCAGCTCGCTTAAACCAGCCGCTGTCCGGGTATCCGGGACCGTACTTCTCCATTGCCTCTACGTACTCGTCGACTAATTCTTCGTCAACACCTTGAGGTATCCAACGCCTGTTTTTGTCTTCTCTTAATGGCAAAGCTGACACGTTACTTCCCCCCTTTGTGCTTTTCTTCACAATCGAGTTCATTAGAAATGGACAGTCCCTTTGCTTGCAACTGCCCAATATCGGTTTCACTTCTTGTTAGGTGCAAGTATCGTGCCAAGCTCACAACAAAAAAACAAGAGCCCCGAAGAACTCTCTAAACATGCCTTATGCAGGCTCTTAACATATTCTACTCGGATCATACAGATAATACAAGAAGGGTATTGGATCCAAAGCTTTGGATCTGCTATCCAAAAGATTGGCGTTTCTCTTCAGATCCCCAGCCGTTTCATCATTTCATTAAGTGTAGTCCGCTTGAGGCCGAGGATCTCAGCAGCCTTAGCCTGAACACCATCGGATTTTCCCAGCGCTTCATTGATCAGCTCACGCTTGTACTCATCGACAGCTTCATAGAAGCATTCATCTTGTCGATCGCCTTGTCTTTTTGATTCTCCGGCCTCTAATGCTTTGATCACTTCATCCGGAAGGTCTGAGATCTCCAAATCATCGCCTTCCATCAGTATTAGCGCACGTTCGATGGCATTCTCGAGCTCCCGCACATTGCCGGGCCAATCATAATTGACTAATGCATCCATAGCTTCATGAGAAAAAGAAATCGGGCCCTTAAGGCATTTGGCTGCAAATTTCCGTGCAAAGTGCTTAGCCAAAAGCGGTATATCGCTCCTGCGCTCCCTTAGGGGAGGCAGATATATAGTTATTACATTCAGTCTGTAGTACAGATCAGAGCGAAAATCCCCTCTTTCAATTGCAGCCTCCAGGTCTTTGTTTGTTGCAACTATGACCCGCACATCAACGCATCTTACAGTGGTCTCTCCTACACGGATGAACTCTCTGTTTTGAAGGAACCTCAAAAGCTTTGCCTGAAGCGCAAGACTGATGTCTCCTATCTCGTCAAGGAATATCGTGCCTCCGTCAGCTTCCTCGAATAATCCCCGCTTTGTCATGACAGCCCCTGTGAAAGCCCCGCGAGCATGGCCGAAAAGCTCACTTTCCAGGAGTGTCTCAGGAAGCGCAGCACAATTTATGCTTACAAAAGGCTTTGTCGATCTCAGGCTCTGCATGTGGATCTCACGGGCGATAAGGTCTTTGCCGGTTCCGCTTTCTCCGCGAATCAGAGTCGTTGCATCAGTCCTTGCGATTTTCTCAACCAGCCTGAAGACTTCCTGCATGCTCTCGGACGTGCCGATAATCTCGCCTGACCGCTCACGAATTGCCTGAATCTCTCGTCTCAGCCTCTTGTTTTCCAGGGTAATAGCTCGCCTATCCAAGGCCTTGTTGACCACAAGCTTTACTTCATCAACTTTGAATGGCTTCGGCAGATAATCAAAGGCTCCGGCTTTCATAGCCTGGACAGCGTTTTCCACTGTGGAGTATCCGGTTATCATAATCACTGGGGTATCAGGCAATAAGCGTTTTGCCTCTTCCAAAACTTCCATGCCGGTGATTCCTGGCATCATGAGATCAGTGACAATAACATCCAAGTCGGTCCTGGATCGCATAATGTCCAAGGCTTGTTCTCCGCTTGTAGCAGTAACGACTTTGTGCCCGTCCTGAGACAATACGAGTTCGAGAAACCGGCACATTTTCTGTTCGTCATCTATGACAAGCGCTTTGCCTGTGGGAGTCCCCATGTTACTCTACTCCATTCATAGGAAGGACAATTGTGAAAGCCGTGCCCCTACCAAGTTGACTTTCAACTTTGACGGTCCCTCCGTGCTTTTCTATGATATCGAAACTCACAGAAAGGCCGAGGCCTGTTCCTTTCCCCACCTCTTTCGTAGTAAAGAACGGATTAAATACCTTTTGCAGATTCTCCGGAGCAATTCCAATGCCAGTGTCAGTTATGGCAATCTCCACCATATCCCGGGATACACGTGTCTGTATTCCCAGATGCCCCCCGTCAGGCATAGCTTGCATAGCATTAAGAAGCATGTTAAGGATCACTTGCTGTAGTTCTCCGGTGTCAATTGCAGCCTCCGGCTCAGATTCATCAAGCTCCATTGTGACTTGAATGCCTCTTCTCGCCATTTGCCCTCCGAAGATCCTGAGAGTCCTTCTGCAAGTCTCGTTTACCTTGCACTTGCCTGCAGGCATATTGCTTGGTCTTGCAAAATTCAGAAGGCTGCGGACGATATCGGAAATCCTCTCTGACTCCTCCACTATCGTCTTCAAGTACGAATTGCTCAGGTTGTCAGAACCAACTGTCTGGCTGAGGATGTCAGCATATCCCAAAATCAGGGTCAGCGGAGTATTGATTTCATGAGCAACCCCGGCTGCAAGTTGTCCTAGAGCAGCTAACCTATCAGACTGAATCAGCTGACTTTCGAGCCTCCGTTTCTCGGTAGTGTCTTGACTTAAGAGGACTGCTCCATACACTTCTCCACTCCTGTTCTTGAGCGGACTGATTTTAATATGCAACGTAACCTTGTCGCCACCCAGTTGAAAAACCATCTCCCCTACGTCTGTCGGCTCACCCAGTGATATGGCTCGCTCGAAACCATGCCTACACCTGGGAATATCCAGTTCGGGAAATACCGTAAATACGTCTCTTCCAATAGATTGTGAAGTGGAATACATGTCAGCGGATTTGTTCAGGCCGGTTATGATCATGCTAGGGTCTACAACTACAATGCCTTCGATAATACTGTCAATTGTATCTTCGTGGTATGCTTTGAGTCTTGCCAGTTCCATATTGTGCACCTCAAG
>DUVA01000079.1 GCA_012841305.1 Bacillota bacterium
GCCGGTGAGCGGCCTGACGATGCTTGTTGTAATCGTCAATAAAATCTGGAATGAGCTGAGGGGTGAAAATAAGTGACTGCCTTACTAGTCGTTTTAGCGTTTGCTTTCATGCTTATCATAGGTACGCCAATTGCTTTCGTTCTAGGCTTAGCCGGTGTCATTGCACTGGTCGGCAGCAGCGGCGGAAGCCTTTTGATGCTAGTGCCTCAGCAGATATTTTCCGGAATGAATTCGTTTGTGCTGATGGCAATCCCGTTCTTCATCCTCGCAGGAGAGCTGATGAATGCAGCGGGGATAACCGGCAAAATCGTAAATCTTTCCAATGCTCTTGTGGGGCGTATGAAGGGTGGCCTGGGCCATGTCAACATAGTGGCTAACGTGATCTTCGCCACCATGTCAGGTGCAGCGGTAGCAGCAGTTGCCGGGCTTGGAACTATCCTTATTCCATCTATGGAGCAATCCGGATACGACAAGTCTTACGCTTGTGCACTCACAGCATCTGCATCAGTAATAGGTCCAACCATTCCACCGAGTATTCCTATGGTGGTTTGCGCATCCACGGCAGGCATTTCAGTTGCAGCAATGTTTGCAGGCGGCATATTCCCAGGGTTGCTTCTGGGAGGCTTGATGATGGCTGTCAACGGAATCATCTCGGCCCGTAGGGGCTACCAATTGCAAGGGCAGTCTTATACCGGCACCAAGGTAGAAGTAATAAAGGACGGCCTCATTGCATTAGGTATGCCCGCTATTATCATATTGGGAATACTGGGAGGAGTCTTCACAGCTACAGAGGCTGCCGCAGTCGCAGTCGCTTACGCGGTCATAATCGGGAAATTCGTCTTCAAAACCCTTGATGCCAAGGTCCTTTGGCAAGTGTTTAAGAACGCTGTGAGCAAGACAGGAGTATCGTTGCTTCTGGTATCAATGGGTGGAATCTTAAGCTGGGTGATGGCGTCTGAGCAGGTGCCTGCGAAAATGGCTAATGTCATTCTAAGCATCGGAGGCAGCCAGGTGGTATTCATGATTCTTAGCATCATTCTTCTACTGATAATCGGGTGCTTCATGGACTTGACGGCGTCTTTGATAATGCTTACGCCCATTCTTCTACCCATTGCGGTGCAACTGGGTATCAATCCTGTTCACTACGCGTTAGTGATGGTTGTTGCGCTTAATGTCGGACTAATCACACCTCCTGTAGGAGCAGTCTTGTTTGTGACGTGTGCTGTGGCGCGCGAGAAGTTTGAGAATATCGTGGGAGAGATCTGGCCGTTTCTCGCATGTCATGCCATCGCCCTTGCGATAATTGCGTTTGCGCCAAAACTGACGCTTGCCATTCCCAAGTTTCTTGGCTTGGTGCAATGAGAAACCAAACACGAATAGGTAGATGAAAAGAGGGAATAGGATATGAGAATTGACAGAGTTGATGTAATTCATACAGCCATTCCATTGAAGAGCAGCTTCAGGACGAGCTTTGGGGCGATATCCGCCCAGCATTCAGTTGTGACAAAAGTCTATTCAGAAGGACTGGTCGCATACGGTGAGGCATGTCCGTTTCTCGCTCCAATCTATAGCTACGAGTGCGTGGGATCTGTCCAGACAGTCTTGGGGAGCTTCATAATCCCGTCTGTGCTTGGCAAAGAGATTGACGGTGCCGGAGACTTCATGGAGAAGGTCAGCTTCATAAAGGGAAATAACCATGCTAAAGCGGCGCTGGAAAGCGCAATATGGGGGCTTCAGGCGAAGGCTGAAAAGAGACCGTTGTGGCAGGTTCTCGGGGGAACCAATCCCAAAGTGGACGTAGGCGTAAGCATCGGTATGCAGCCAAGCACCTCCGCTTTGCTCAAGAAGATCGAGGGCTATCTCAACGAGGGATACCGTCGCATAAAGATTAAGATCGAACCCGGTGAAGACCTTGAGCTGATAAAGACGGTCCGAAAAGAGTTTCCGGACATTGTTTTCATGGTGGACGCTAACTCTTCATACAAGCCGACTGACATAGACTTCTTGAAGAAACTCGATGATTTTAACCTTCTAATGATAGAGCAACCCCTCGGAGAGGACGATATTGTTGACCACGCAGGGCTGCAAAAGGAAGTCAAGACACCTATATGCCTGGATGAGAGCATTCACACAGTAGACGATGCTCGCAAGGCCATACAACTAGGAAGCTGCCGTATTATCAATATCAAATACGGGCGCGTAGGAGGCCTGTTGAATTCCATTAGGATCCACGATCTATGCAAGAAAGCAGGGGTCGGTAACTGGATCGGCGGAATGATTGAAACCGGCATAGGGCAGGTAATAAAGACAGCTCTCGGAACTCTTGACAACTTTGTGTACGCGGCGGATATAGAAACCAGTGACCGATTTGTCGTTGAGGATGTGATAAGCCCTGATCTTTCGCAAACCAACGGGTATTTGGACGCCAATATTGAGTATGAGGTTGACGAGGAGAAACTGAACAAGTATACGGCAGAAATCTCGATTTACAAGGCATGACTGCTTAGTGGGGGTGACCTTTGATGCATGCAACTTCAGTGGATGAACATGAGCTCCGCACTGAGTTGGTCAAGGAATTTTGTGAGCTGGTGCAAGTAGACAGCGAACCATATGAAGAAGCGGATCTAGGCAAAGTGGTGGAGGACAAGCTGCTTGAGCTGGGGTTTGAGGTGGAACGCGATGGCGCAGGCAAGAAGATAGGCGGGAACTCGGGAAATCTCATAGCCAGGTTGCCTGAAGCACGATGTTCTGATGAACCGCCGGTATTACTCTGTGCCCATCTGGACAGAGTGCCTCCTGGAAAAGGTGTCAAGCCACGCCTCGACGGGGATCGGATTGTGTCCTCAGGGGATACAGTCCTCGGCGCTGATGACGCAGCCGGTTTGGTAGCCATTCTTTGGGGAATACGCATGGCACGCCGGGTTCAGCCCCTTCTTCCGCCGCTTGAAGTCGTCATTACTGTGTGCGAGGAAAAAGGACTCCAGGGGTCGCGCCATTTGGACTACTCTAGGCTTCAGTCCAAAACAGGTTTCGTGTTTGATGCTGCAAGACCAGTTGGAGTGGTCATAACCGGAGCCCCGACTCATATCAAGTTTGAGGTGGACGTCATAGGTCGTGCAGCCCATGCAGGGATAAATCCTGAGGACGGGGTTAGCGCCATACGGACTGCAGCTTCAGCCATTACCCGTGTTCCTTTCGGTTGGGTGGATGATGCTACAACTGCGAACATTGGGATGGTGACAGGCGGAGAAGCCATGAACATCGTCTGCGAACGAGTTCACTTAGTCGGCGAAGTGCGCAGTCATGATGACAGAATTGCGAAAGAAGTCCTAGAGCAGATAGAGGACTGCTTTACCGAAGAGAGTGTAAGAAGCGGCGCCACGACGAAGTTTGAGGCATCTACCTTGTACAAGAGCTATCGCGTACAGGAGAATTCCGAAGCGCTTCAATTGCTACGACCGGCGCTGAGCCGTATTGGGCGAAATATGACATTGGAACTGTCCAACGGAGGAACAGACGCTAATCAGTTCAATGCCAACGGTATTGAAAGCGTAGGTCTTGGAATTGGATTTGAGCAAGCGCATTCAACTCGTGAGAGCATAGCTGTGGAAGAATTGGTCGCTGCAGCCAAGCTTGCGGCATGCCTAATCCTCAGAATCTAGAACAGGGCGTGCCTGAGTCAGAGAAGATTGTCATGTAGTGCAGAAGGAGAAAGCCATGCTATCAATGAAAGAATTCCTCAAAAATGAAGTTCGACCTGCCTACGGATGCACTGAGCCAGGCGCTGTCGCCCTTGCAGTCGCAAGGGCCTGCGAAGAACTTGAAGGAGACCCTATCACATCTGTGAAGGTTGAAGTAAGCAGCAGTATCTATAAGAATGGATTGGACGTCGGTATTCCAGGATGTGACGGAGCACGGGGCAATCCTATGGCTGCTGCGCTTGCAGTGCGGTGTGGCCACTCTAAATATGGTCTGGAAGTGCTGAAAGATGTCACCCGTGATGACGTAGAAGCAGCCATAGAGTGGGTTGAAGACAAGAAAGTGGAAGTGCTTCACAACCCGGATCGCAAAGGGGTCTATGTGCATGCGGAAGTAAGAAGCGAAAAACACGTTGCGGTCTGCGTGATAGAGCATGAACATTCTCGGATAACTGAGGTTATGAGAGACGGAGTCATAACCGGTGGAAGCAACTCTAGTACAAGCAAACCGGGAGAGCCTGCGAATTTGGAGGGAGTTCCGGCGTCCGGAAGCGCCCCGACCGTACCTGATATTATCAGCAAGATGTCTTATACAGAACTGCTGAGTCTGATTGAGCAGATTGACGATGAAGACATAGAGTTCCTCATGGAAGGTGCTCGTATTAATCGTGAGATGGCTGAGTACGGTCTTAATAACCAAGGTTACTGCGGCCTTGGCTTCGGGGTTGGGCTCAATGAGTTGATACAGGAAGGACGAATCAGCGAAGATCTGGGCAACATAATACGCTATCAGTGTTACTCGGCTTCAGACGCACGTATGTCCGGGGCATTGCTGCCTGTGATGAGTAGTGCAGGCAGTGGTAATCACGGAATCACTGCAGTCTTGCCGGTACTGGTCTTAGGAGAGAAACTGGGCAAGAGCAGGGATGAAATAGCCTGTGCTATTGCAGTGAGCCATCTGTCAACCAGCTTCGTCAAGAGTCGGCTGGGACGGCTTTCATCAGTATGTGGATGTGTTGTAGCAGCAGGCGCAGGGGCAGCGGCAGGCATGGTATGGCTGATGGGTGGAAGAGAGGAGCAGGCCGGTGCTGCCATGCAGATTGTGCTGGCAGATACTGCAGGCATGGTCTGTGACGGGGCTAAGGAGAGCTGTGCTCTCAAGGTCGGAATAGGTGGGGTTGAGGCTTACACCGCTGCTCTTCTTGCTATGAACGGTAGAGTTGTATCCAGATCTCAAGGAATTGTCGATGATACTCTCGAAAAGACGGTGGAAAATATCGCGCAGCTCAGCAGCGAAGGAATGCGGAGTGCCGACAGAGTGATTATCGAGATATGCGAAGCTCGGGCAAATGAAAATCCGTCGGAGCCGTCCGTGAAATAGTAGGTGTTTTCAGAAGCCCATCGTAGAATCGCTGAAAAAGTGCTGTCGAAAATTGCATAAAAAGGTCTTGACTTTGATCTCGGTGTCGCATACAATTCCCTAAGATGTCCAAAAGAGCCCTATGAGGCTAACAAGTACCGATGACAGGGATAACTCGGGATCATTGGATATGAGCCTGCTTAGCCTCAGGGCCGGAGCAGGCTTTCATATGTCCAACAGGGAGGTGGATAAGTGAAATTTCGAGAGAAAGCGTTAATCATGGACGAGGCCTCTATAAGGCGTGCTCTTATACGGATTGCCCACGAGATAAATGAGGCGAACAAGGGAGTCGAAGGAGTGGCATTGGTCGGGATAAGGCGAAGAGGAGGACCGCTTGCTAATCAGCTTGCGTCACAAATCGAAAGCATCGAAGGGATTAAGCCTCCAGTCGGAGTCCTGGACATAACACTCTATAGGGACGATCTTACTACGCTGGGCCCTGCGCCGATAGTGCACCGCACAGAGGTGGATTTTGACGTTACCGGCAAAGTCATAGTCCTAGTGGATGATGTAATCTTTACCGGTAGAACGGCCCGCGCTGCATTGGACGCGTTGATGGATCTCGGAAGGCCTAGACGGATTCAGTTAGCTGTCCTCATTGACAGAGGCCACAGAGAACTGCCGATTAAACCGGACTTTGTGGGCAAAAACGTGCCTACGTCACGACAAGAAATAGTCTCTGTTCTTGTAAAGGAGATAGATGGAGAAGACAAAGTCGTTATTGAAGAAGTTGTAAGGTAGCAAATACTATAATAAACCCTTTAAGCTAGTCCCGTGAGGCTGGCAAGGGATATGGGAGTCGGATCGAGCAGCGTCTGTTACAGAGTGGTTTTCTAAGAGCGTTGCGGAGCCATACCCCTTTAGCTTTGCGTAAGATGGGACAGTTGCGGGGATAAGGGGCGTGACTTATGAGATTCGACAGAAGAAAGGACTTACTCGGACTTCGCGATGTAGAAAGAGAAGAGATTGAAGCAGTACTTGAGACCGCTGTCCCTATGAAAGACATCATCACCCGTGATATGAAGAAAGTCCCAACCCTCAAAGGGAAAAGTATCATAACCGTTTTCTATGAAAACAGCACTCGCACGAGAACCTCATTTGACCTTGCCGGAAGGTACCTCAGCGCAGATACCCCCAATCTAACAGTCTCCACAAGCAGTGTGCAAAAAGGTGAAAGCCTGAAAGACACGATCAAAACCATTGAAATGATGGGTCCTGATGTTCTGGTAATGCGCCATTCACTAAGCGGAGCCCCCCACTACGTGGCGAGAAATACTTCTATGCGTGTTATCAATGCAGGAGACGGAATAAATGAGCATCCTACTCAGGCGCTTCTCGACATGTACAGCATTCTCGAGCGTAAAGGTAGGCTGGAAGGCCTGAAAGTCGTCATAGTAGGTGATATCCTCCACAGCCGGGTCGCCCGCTCGAATATCTTCGGCCTCAGCAAGTTCGGATGTGAACTCAGGGTGGTAGGTCCGTCAACACTCATCCCTTCGGACATTGAGAAGTTGGGCGTCAAAGCCTATGCCAATCTTGAGGCAGGTATTCGAGGGGCTGATGTCATCAACGTTCTGCGCATTCAGAAGGAGCGTCAGCATGGTGCACTTTTCCCGTCTATCGATGAATACCGGGAGCTCTATATGGTCAAGCCTGAGCACCTGGCGCTGGCTGCTGACGACGCAATCGTCCTTCATCCCGGGCCTATGAACAGAGGCATTGAGATATCCACAGAACTGGCTGAAAGTTCGAGATGCGTTGTAAACGAACAGGTTACAAATGGAGTTGCTGTGCGGATGGCAATTCTTTACCTGATGCTGGGAGGCGGGAGAGATGAAATTGCTTGTTAAGGGCGGACGGGTCATAGACCCGAAAAACAGTGTTGACGAGATTGCAGATGTGCTCATCATAGATGGCAAAATAGCTGCTATTGGAAGGGATCTGTCTGTAGACGGAGATGAAGATGTAGTAGACGCCGAAGGAAAGATAGTCTGCCCGGGTTTCATCGATATCCACGCCCACCTAAGGGATCCCGGATATGAGTACAAGGAGGACATCATAACCGGATCAAAGGCTGCTGCAGCAGGAGGCTTCACTACTGTATGCTGCATGTCTAATACGGATCCTGTTATCGATGATGGGATTGTCGCAAGGCATGTCTTGCGCAAGAGTGAGCAGGCAGGATTGATAAACGTCCTCCCAATAGGCAGTATTACCAAGAAGTTGGAAGGCGAAGAACTCAGCGAAATGGCAGAACTGGCGCGAGAAGGTTGTGTCGCCTTCTCTGATGATGGCAATCCTGTTATGAAATCAGATGTGATGAGACATGCGCTGGAATATGCCCACATGCTCAATCTCCCGATCCTCTCCCACTGTGAGGATTTGAACCTGTCCCGTGACGGCCTAATGCATGAAGGCTACTACTCGACTCTGTACGGTTTGCAAGGGATTCCCGCTGAGGCGGAGGAGATTATGGTAGCCAGAGATGTCAAGCTGGCTGTTCTGACCGGCGCGCGCCTGCACGTGTGTCATGTGTCCACAACAGGATCTCTTCATATAATAGAGCAGGCTAAAGCAGCCGGTGCCTGTGTCACCTGCGAGGCGACCCCGCATCACCTGACCCTTACCGATGAAATAGTGGGCGATTATGATACTAATACTAAAGTTAACCCACCCCTTCGTTCGGAAGCGCACGTGAAGGCGTTGGCACATGCGCTGGCTTCAGGACTTATCGACTGTATCGCCACAGACCATGCGCCTCACAATGTAGAAAGTAAGGACTGTGAGTATGCGAAAGCGTCCTCTGGGATCTCGGGCCTTGAGACTGCGGTAGCAGTAATCATGGACAGGCTGGTCCATACCGGCCTCCTGCATATCACTGACATGGTGAGGCTCTTTACCGTCGGGCCTTGTCGTGTCTTGGGACTTGATTCAGGCACGTTGACTCTTGAATCCAAGGCGGACATCACGATAATTGACGCTGACGCAATTCGGCGCGTGGATCCGGCAACGTTCTATTCCAAAGGAAAGAACACACCGTTTAAGGGCATGGAGCTTCGTGGTTGGCCTTGGATGACTATCTCAGGAGGCAGAATCGTAGCCAGGGAAGGACGCCTCGCGTAGATGCCTGGTGAAGGAGATTAAGGAGTGTATCGACAGATGTTCTTCCTGGAAAATGCGGAAATAGTTGAAAACGACCGAGTCGGGGACGGACTCTATGAGCTTAAATGCAGGGCACCACAGATTGCGGGTAAAGGTGAACCAGGCCAATTCGTCCATGTGGAAATCAAGCCTCATCAGGATGCATCAGCATCTCCGCTGCTCAGGCGCCCTTTTAGCCTTTACGGCACAGATGCGGAACGAGGGATGATTTCCATCCTTTATAGAATCCGAGGCGTGGGTACTTCGCTATTGGCAGAGGTAGGGCCCGGAGAGTATTTGAGTGTGCTGGGCCCTCTTGGAAAGGGATTCACACTCTCTGGTGCGGGAAGTGCAGTCTTACTGGTAGGGGGAGGGATGGGGATCGCTCCCCTTGCATATCTGGCGGATCGCCTTCTTGAGTCAGGATGTGGAGTGAATGTCCTGTACGGGGCTGAGACAGCCCGCGAATTAGTGGCTTTGGAGAAATTGGAGCAGAGCGGGGCGAGGTGTCATGTTGCCACCATGGACGGCAGTAGGGGGCACAAAGGTCTTGTAACCGATCTTTTAGCCCGCATGCCTGCTGAAAAAGCAGCTGACATGATTTATTCCTGTGGTCCTTCGGAGATGATGGCACATGTAGCGCAGTTTGCTAAGGAGCGAGGTATCCCCGGGGAAGTGTCGTTGGAATCCAATATGGCCTGCGGAGTAGGGGTATGCCTGGGATGCGCAGTGAGACTCAAAGCCGGTGACAGAGACTATGCAAAGGTATGCAGTGACGGCCCGGTTTTCCCCATTGATCAGGTGGAGTTTGAAGCAGGGGAGGGGGGACGCAAATGAATCTCGAAGTCGACCTCGGTGGAATAAGGCTTGCCAATCCGGTTGTTATGGCATCAGGCACTTTCGGATACGGGTTCGGCTATGAAGGATTGCTAAATCCTAATGAAGTAGGGGCAGTAATTACCAAGGCAACCACAAGAGAGCCTTGGGCCGGCAATCCCCCGCCAAGAATTGCTGAGACCCCCTGTGGGATGCTGAACGCAATCGGCTTGGAAAACCCGGGCATCGAGGTATTCTTAAGCAAGTATCTTCCGAGACTACGTAGCTCAGGCGCAGTTGTTATCGTCAATATAGCAGGCAGAGCCCTAAAAGAGTATGTCGAGCTTGCTTCAATAATTGATAAAGCCACGGGAGTGGCAGGGATTGAGATTAACATATCGTGTCCGAACGTAGAATTAGGAGGAATGCAGCTCGGGACTGCGCCTCGTATGGTTTCTGAGATAGTCAAGGCTGTGAAAGAGGAGACTAATCTTCCGGTAATGCCGAAACTATCGCCTAATGTCACTGATATCGTTGGGATAGCAACTGCTGCCGAGTGTGCAGGCGCAGACGCCATTTCTATGATCAACACCTTGCAAGGGATGGCAGTGGATATCGAGACAAAGCGCCCGGTGTTGGGAAATATCTTTGGTGGATTGTCCGGCCCTGCCATAAAACCTGTAGCACTTCGCATGGTCTATCAAGTATATCGGGCAGTGGATATCCCTATCTTAGGTGGAGGAGGCATAATGTCCGCAAAGGACGCGATTGAGTTTTTCTTGGTAGGGGCAAGCGCTGTTTCTGTCGGGACAGGCACTTTTGTCAATCCCAGGCTGGCTATGGAAGTGAAGGCAGGGATTGAAGACTACATGGAACGACACGGCCATACCGGTTTGGATGAGATTATAGGGGCGGCAGTTTTGTAATGCGCACTCCGTGAAGAGCTTAGCTGTCTGAAGGTGGCCGGCTATCAGGGAACTGCCCGGTGATCTTCGTTCATCCGACAGAACCTGAGTAAGTAGAATACCATCTTAGTGGATATCTAAGGGAGGTTGAACTGTGCAAGCGAAGGAAAGGATCATTTTGGCGCTTGACGTCAATACGGAAGATGAAGCCATGACTTTAGTGGAGAAACTGCGGGGACATGTAGGCCTGTTCAAGGTTGGGATGGAGCTATATACCGCAGTCGGCCCAGGAATCGTAAGGCGCATTCAAGGCATGGGAGGTTCTGTGTTTGTGGATCTGAAATTCCATGACATACCAAACACCGTAGCTTCGGCAGGACGGGTTATGACGCGGCTTGGGTGTGCCATGTTCACTACCCATGCTGCAGGCGGAACCCCGATGCTTAGCGCTCTTTCTCAAGCGGTCAGAGAAGAAGCTGCTACCTTAGGGGTAAAGACTCCGCTTGTGTTAGCCGTTACTGTCCTCACAAGTATAGATCAACGAATTCTTGAAGACGACGTTCTCATTGGAGGAATGTCCGTAAAAGACGTAGCGGTAAGATGGGCAGGCCTTGCTGAGACTGCCGGGGTAGGCGGTGTGATATGCTCTCCGTTGGAGGCTGCAGCAATACGCGCCGCGTGCGGGCCTGAGTTCAAACTAGTGACACCGGGTATTCGTCCGGAGTGGGCTGCAAGACACGATCAAAGGCGAATCACCACGCCTGGGGAAGCAGTCAAGTTAGGTGCAGACTACATAGTGGTAGGACGTGCCATAACCCGGGCGGATGATCCGGTATCCGCAGCCAGGCGAATTGAAGAAGAGATTGAGCAAGCAGAAGGTGAACTCTATGTTAAGTAGAGAAGAAGCTCTCAGAATCTTTGTGGATGCAGGCGCATTGTTAAGCGGCCACTTTATGCTTACGTCAGGGAGGCACAGTGACCATTATATGCAGTGTGCTCAGGTTCTGAAATATCCGCCTCACACAGGGGCATTAGCCCGTCACCTGGCAGGTGAGTTCAGAGATGACGGTATTGAAATTGTGGTGGCGCCTGCAATAGGAGGCATAATAGTCTCGTATGAAGTAGGAAGGCAGCTTAACGTGCCTTCAATATTCGCGGAACGCGAAAACGGCCGGATGACTTTGAGGCGCGGGTTCGAGCTCCATCCGGATCAACGTGTGCTGGTCGTTGAAGATGTGATTACCACAGGTGGGTCTGTGCGAGAAGTCATGCAATTGGTAGAGGAGCATGGCGCCCGGGTAGCAGGTGTCGGTGTCCTCGTCGACCGTAGTAACGGCGCTGTCCGATTTGGCGTCAAGCAGAGTCAAGTGTTGTCTATGGAGATAAGGTCTTGGAATCCTGCTGAGTGTCCTCTGTGTAAAGAAGGTCGAGTCCCTCTTGTGAAACCGGGAAGTAGATAAACTGGTCGGGGCAGGCGGACTTGAACCGCCGACCTCTTAGTCCCGAACCAAGCGCGCTACCAACCTGCGCCATGCCCCGACCTAGACAGATGATGTGAAGAAAGAACGTGTGACAAAGATAGTATACGTGATGTTTGATGGTATGTCAAACGGTGCCGACCCAGCGACTTAGTCTGTCGATCCAGTTGTCGACCCAGTAGATGAGGTCCGTCACCGACATAAGAGACTCCTATGTCCCAGTGACGTGTTCAATTTTCGAACACGTCTTTGGAAGTCGTGTACTATTCTCGAACACGGCTCTGCAATGTGTGATCGAAAACCGGACACTATGACTTGCGGAATTCCTGGTCGACCCATGTGAGGAGGATTTCGCGCTGCGGTCAGAGAATATTGTTTTTGAGAGAAGGACGAGCGTTGGTTTCTTTCTACGGCCCAAGACGGGCCGTTTAGTTACATAGTATTCTCGTGGAGGACTTATAATAAGTACCCGTGTCTCGTTGGAGGCGAGTATCCGTGCCAAGTAATGGGCGTCAATTGACTCTGCCTATATGGAACGAAGGCGAGGGGCCGGCTGCTGACAGTGGTAATCCCAGTCATAATGGCGACGATTCGGCTGAGTGTGGCAATGATGAGTCAGGCCTCATCCAAGGTGTGCTTTGGCCTGAACTTGCCGAGAACGTTGTCGTGCGGGAAGAGGAGCAGATCATGGAACATAGATTAGAGACAGAGACAGAGACAGAGGGCAGGGCAGGGGAGTCCGGCAACGAACAGGACTTGGAAGCGCTGAAGGCGGCATGTCACGTATGCGACAGGTGTGTCCTGCAAGCTACCTGCACTCATGTAGTGTTTGGCGAGGGTAATCCCGAAGCCAAGATTATGTTTGTGGGAGAAGGGCCTGGCAGAGAGGAGGACAAACAAGGCCGGCCTTTTGTGGGCGCAGCAGGACAATTGCTCGACAAGATTCTGGCCTCTGTGGGTTTGACCCGGGACGAGGTTTATATCACCAATGTAGTTAAGTGTCGTCCCCCCAAGAATCGTATGCCCAACCCTGATGAGATCGCCGCCTGTAGTCCATACCTGGATGCTCAAATCAAGAGGATAGACCCATCCATTATCGTATGCCTTGGCGCACTGGCCACGAGGACCCTCATAGACAAGAATGCGAAAATAACAAGAATAAGAGGCGAGTGGCATGAGAAGGACGGTATTCTTTACATGCCTACTTTTCATCCTGCAGCCCTCTTGCGCGATCCCTCGAAGAAGCGTCCTGTTTGGGAAGACATGAAAAAGGTCAAGGAAGCCTTTCAGAATCTGCAAGCATAAGCTATAGCGTAATTATTGACCACCCAGTGGAATATCTTTATGTAAAGGGATATCAGAGACGCGTCCCTTGACGGATTTTCGGAGGTGGTCAAATGGTTCTGCAGAAGCGGGGGAGGGAAGGATCTGATAGAACTCGAAGTCAAGACAAAGTCCGGGAGCTTGACAAGACTTCTTCCGGATTCTCTGCGATTATTACCGGCCTCATAACAAGCATTATTGCTATGGTTGTCATCTTCCTTATCATAGGGGTATACGGATTCTATACCTCATCAGACATAGCTTCCTTGGGCACTCTTGCGCTGTCAGGAACCCTTTTGGCGATAGCGTATGGGGGGTTCAACACAGGCAAGAAGGCTGGAAGGAGAGGGCTGGTCTATGGCGGGCTGGTAGGTGTCATCTTTGCAATAGTAGCCATAATGGTCGGGGTGAAGGATGCGCCTCGAGCGATAATCACACTGACGAGTCTGAAAAGGGTTATCCTTTCGATAATTGCCGGTTGCATAGGCGGAATGTTAGGCGTTGCCCTGTCTTGATCTAGGATTTGGATAATATTTATTTTCAAGTTTTGATGATGCATGTCCTCCATGTGTGGTATAATAACGATGACGTAGACTAATATACAAAGGGGGGCGCCCTGTCTTGCATGTTTTTTACCCTCATGCGACAACAGCAAACATCGGAGGAGAGCATGGGGATGATTACGTAAAAGATGAGTTCAGCAGGGTGTCGTTAGAGTCAAAGATTAGGCCGGGGTAAGCGAATGCGCGAGCCCCGGTTTTTTGTGCTGTTTTTCGGTAACAGCCTGATACATAACTATAAAGAATAGGACAGGAGGGGGTCACGTGTGGTTCAACTAAATGCTGAGGACATTATCAGAGGGTTGAAGAGACTAAAAAGCCTTGCTAAACAGGATATTCTCATAAGTAGTCGCGCGCCTGATCCTGAACTATGGCTGAAAACTGCCACTGCGAGAAAAGAGAAATATGAAGCCCTCATTACCCTGGTTGAGGAGCACGGAGTGCAAAGGGCATATCAGATTGCGCTGGATGACTATGCATCTCTGGTTGCATTGGTCCCGCCGGACAGCGATGGGAGTCTGACCTATGCAAAAGGTGAAGAACAGGCGCTGGAGATATTCTTCAAGACTCTTGGCCTCAATGGTGACACATTGCAGGATGCCAGGTCAAATCGGGTAGAAGTAGGAGGGGCCTAACAAGGCCCCTTTCTCGTAATCAGTGGATTCTCCTGACAACTCCTATGACCTTGCCGAGGATGGAGGCATCCTCTACGATAATCGGATCCATGAACCTGTTTTCAGGTTGTAAGCGAAGCTTGCCCTTCTCTTTGAAGAAGCGTTTTACTGTAGCCTCATCCTCGAGCAGGGCTACTACTATCTCTCCGTTTTCCGCGTTCTCCTGCTGCCTGACGATAACGTAGTCACCGTCTAGGATTCCTGCCTCTATCATGCTATCTCCGGTCACCCTCAGCATAAAAAGCGTGCCTTGTTCACCAAAATCTTTAGGTAGCGGGAAGTAGTCTTCTATGTTTTCAACTGCAAGCACCGGCAGGCCTGCGGTTACCCGGCCGACCAGGGGCACAGTCACAGAAGCGCTGCGCGGAAGGATTCCCGCAGCAGGTAACACTTCAATTGCTCGAGGCTTGCTCGAGTCTCGCCTGATATAGCCTTTCCTCTCGAGTTGTGCAAGATGCCCATGTACTGTAGATGTTGACTTTAATCCGACTGCACGCCCAATCTCTCTTACCGAAGGCGGATATCCTTGGGTCTCAGTCTCTGCCTTGATATAGTCAAGAATCTGCTCCTGACGTCTGGAAATCACCTTGGATTTCTTGCGTGGCATTGTCTACACCTCGCTTCAGGGGAGTCTGTCTACGGCGATTATAACACGGCCTATTCGTGCTTGCAAACAAATGTTCCGACATAACACGAAAATGCCCTTGACGGGAACAAGTGTTCGTGATATCATAACGTTGGCAACAGAACATATGTTTGCCAACAACGGGGAGCAGGGGGGAGAGACCAACAAAATGAGATATCTATCACGAAGAACCAGGACTCAGGCGGTGAGCGGAATACATAGGAATAGCAGGAAGTGTGCGGCAAAAGGATTTGATTCATCAGGGCTGGTGGGATTTGTTGCTCTTATCGTGGTAGCCCTGGCAATAGCGGTCATTTCGTCAAGTGTTGTACTGTCTATTGCCAACGCAATGAAGTGTACAGATGAACATGATTATGCCGTAATTGAAGTCACTGTAATGCCAGGTGATACTCTCTGGGGCATTGCCAGAGATTACTCCGGCCTTGAAGTGGACCTTCGCGTTGTAGTGGATGACATTATGAGAGAGAACAATCTTGCAAATAGCATTGTCCACCCGGGACAGGTACTGAAGCTCGCAGTCCCCGTTGCTTATTTGTCGCAATAGACATCTTACCGGTGATTTGTGCTGTTTCTGCCTATACTTTGGTATTCATCTTCAATTTAAGGCCCCTTAAAACGCGTCCTAGAGCGTGGTCGTTTTCCGCATTTTGTCCCTGATTCCATTAAGACGCTTTTCATGGCGTTTCTGAACCTTCTGTGATGATCCGCCTTGGCTAATTCCATTGCCCCCTTCCCGTCTTCCTAATCAGGATCGCATAATGTATCTTATGTAAACTAAAGAAAAACAAAGGCAGGCAGGCCTAAATTATGGGTATCCCCTCTCGCGTGGGAATGCAATTTCCTGGCAAGTGGTTATTCCCGGAAGCTATTTGTTAGCATAGGTTTTTTAAAGAGGCTTTAATCTCTGAAATTACTTCGAGGTCCTTTTCTTCATGAAGGGCATTTGTGAGGATCTTCTCTGCGTCGGAAGTCCCGATCCTTCCCACAGCCCATGCGCTATGGGCACGCACCGGAACATGAGGATATTTCAGGGTTTCATTAAGGTATTTGAGGAGGTTTGAGTCCTTGGTGTTTCCTGCAGCGATCACTGCATCTCCCAGTATTCGGTTTTTACGGGCGTAGTTATTGCCGATAACGTCGGAGATGCTCTCTAAAGTCACTTTCCATGAGGGTTCATTCAAATCCAGGAGCTTAGGCAATGAGAATATTTCGAGTTCTTCGCGAGGCGGTAACGGAAGATTCCGCAATACGTGGGCATTTTTCGGACAGACGCGCTGGCATATTTCACATCCGATCAACCTGACACCATAGGCTTTTCGGATTTTGGGCGGAACCAGCCGGCCTGAGCCCATGTGATCTCTAATACACTTTGTCATGTCTATGGCGCCTTCCGGCATTATTGCCCCGGTTGGGCACTGATTGATACATATGTTGCATTCAGCGCAGTCCGATGCCTCGTTGCCGGACTCACTGAAAAGAGTATCGCCTCTTATTTCCGTGTCAATTACCACTGCGAATAAGGTCATAAAGGAACCTGAGGCCTTGGAATATACCAAGGAGTTACGTCTATATATTCCAAGCCCTGCCTTTACTGCAAGGGGTTTGAGCGGAAGTTTTGAGGTGACTATTGCGTTTATGCCCATCTGGCGTAGCCATTCGGCAAAGGATTCAACCTGCTTCAGGCATTTGGGATACACGCGATAGTGAGCCGAATAAGCAGCTATAGCCGGCGGAAAAGGTTCAGCAAAAGGCTTGTAAGATCGCACTACAATAAGCACTTGCCTGGCATCAGGCATGACTTCATCGAAGGTATGCTTCAAATTGCGCTTACGCCATGCTTCACCTGGGATTAGACCTTCATCAATTCGTCTTGTGACTTCCCTGCTCCATCCGAACAGAGGTTCGGGTGGTGCTTTGCCGACCAAGCTGAATCCCAGTTCAAGAGCTTTTGAAGTTATGTCATGCATACTCAGAGATCTGCTTATCTGAGATCACCTTTCCCCTGCCCTACTCTGATTCGGTAAACAGAACGAGCCTGAGGGTTCTTACAAGACTTCCAGGCCTCAGGCTCGCATTATGGATTGGTCCAACCTGCATGTCCGATATCTGTCAGTGACAAGTGCTACACGAACCGCCGCTACATGATCCGCACCCGCCTGAACCCGCAACACTCGTTTTGAAACCGCTTCCTCCGCTACACGCGAAAGTTGACATAAGGCGCTTGATTTCGCTGCTTCCACAATCGGGACAAGTTACGTCTGAACTATCAGAAGACCTTAGTAATTCCTCGAACTTGGCGCCGCACTTTCTGCACTTAAACTCAAAAATCGGCATGATGTGCGCCTCCTTTCCAAAGGAGCATTATACTTCTTATTGCGCCCCAGAGTCAATTTCGGCGGAGTCTTGAAAGCTCATTTCTATATTTTGAGTTAAACGGTTCCTCTTGCAGGGCTTTTTGAAGTTCAGAAATTGCATCTGCTTTTCTTTCCATAGCTTCGTATACCAAAGCCAGATGGTAGTGGGCAGTTGCCAGGGCTTTCTTATCAGGAAAGAGATTGTCAAACAGTAATGCCCTGCGTATTGTCAGTTCAGCTTCATCCAAATTGCCGGACCTAAAATAAGCCCATCCTAAGCTATCCATATAAACCGGGTTTGCCGGATCTCCGTCTGCCGCGGTCTCAAGGAGGGTTACTCCCCTTTTGATGTCACGCCCCGTGTCTGCAAGGATAAACCCGAGATTATTGTAAGCAGGCAGATAGCCCGGGGCTTTTACCAGCACTGTCTCAAGTGTATCAATAGCTTTGTCTATATCATCAGTCAGCCAGTAGCACAGTCCCAGATTGCATCGGGCTTGGATATTCTCAGGATCCAGTTCAAGCACGCGCTTGTAGGCTATAAGAGCTTTGTCATACTTCTTCTTGGAATATGCCGATTCAGCCTCTTTCAGTTTAGCCCTCATTTCCTCGGCTTCCTTTATTACAAAGGCCTCATCCTTCACGCCTGTGTTTATCTTGATATCTTTCATGACCTGGTCAATGCTTCCAAAGTCTGTTAGAAGGTTGACTTGGGTAGGAAGGTACAATCCTCTTTCAACCTGAGTTAAGGTGATCTCACCTCGCACGTCTCCTTTGAGATCCAGCGCTGTCAGTATGTAGCTGTCCCAATTCCCCTTATCGCTCACATTTGATTTCTTAAACTTTAGAAGCGTGCGCTCTCCGAGGATATCACTTGTTTCTGCCTGGAGAATTAAGTATTTCACGTTATCAATCCAGAAGACCTCAGGCTCCTTTTGGGGCTCCAATTGGTTTTCTGCAACCACTACATAAGCGATCCTATTTTCCATATTCACTTTATCGCTGAGGGTGACATTGTATGTCCGCCCAATGTCATCTTTTGCAAACCGCAGCATGAAGTTGAGGGTCTCAAGACCTTGCACTGTCAGTGAATCATACGCCTTCCAAGTGCCGTCCTTATTGACTACCACACCTGTCCTACCTGATTGTACTATTCTAGTACCTTCATAGGCTGTAGGAGCCAAGTAGGTTATGCTGTACTTGTCAGGACGTTTATATGTGACTTTCGCTACGACAGTCTCTGTTATCCCATTTCGATTATAGACAGATTCCAGGATACACTCGAAGTCCTTTACGTGAGCAGATACAAGCGACATCTGCTTCAATAAACCCTCAATGCTAAGCTCGTCCGCTGATACTCCCCATGTGCCGAAGAGGAGAGATAAGGCAATGACAAGTACCGCAATTCCGGCAATCCTAGTTCCAAGATAGTGTCTTCTTATGTTCACAGCTCTTCTTCCCCCATAATCCTCTGAATATAATAATTGGGCCCAAAGATGCTCACTTAGCGCAATACCTATAAAATTAGAGTTTCTTCGACCACGGTGTAGATTCCTGCTAAGTCCGATTCTTCTTCATGGGAATAACTCCTCATAATTCCAGTCCAAGCATAGCCTGGAGCATACGTGCATTGTCGGCAGCTTGACCCGAATGGCAATTATTGAAAAAGACATATGTCTTCTTAGTCTTGTCCGCGACATTTTGAATCTTAGGGATCCACTCGTTGAGTTCAGCTTCTGAATAAAGGTAATCATATCGTTCTCCGGGATGACTGTGTTTCCACCATTTCTTTGCATTTCGGCCATGAAACCTTATATAGCCCAAGTCAGACGTGGCTTCGGCAATCGGCGGTACAAGTCCCGGGAGTCTCGGCTCATCAACTGCGCAGAACGCAAGATCGTATGAGCGCAGCAGGTCAAAGGTCTCGTCACTGATCCATCCTGCATTTCGAAATTCCACCACAACCGCGACGTCAGACAGCAGATCTTTAAACTGCAACACATACTCGGTGTTGGATTGGGTCTTTTTGAAACTCCACGGAAACTGGGCAAGGATACATCCGAGAACGCCCCGGTCAGTCATGGGCTTGAGTGCATCCATGAAGGCATCGAATGTTGCCCTCTGAATTCCGGGCTCTTCATTTCCATCTATCTCGTGAGTCATGGCCTTATTGGCCTTGACGCAAAACTCAAAGTCATCCGGGACTTTTCGAACAAGCCCTTCTATTGTCCTTCTGGAGGGCATCTGGTAATATGTAAAATTCAATTCTACCGAGGGGAATATCCTGGCATAGAACTCGAGCATGTCAGCGCTTTTGGTATTTTCCGGGTACAACACTCCTACCCAGTCCTTGTAGCTGAAACCGGATGTGCCTATCAAAATCATACCCCACAACCTCCCTCCGTACGTTCTGCCTCCCTCTTCTTCAGCCTTTTGCCGGGCTTGACAAGACTTGCGCGTGTAATCGCGTTTTCCCCGAATCTATCACGGACCTTGTCCATGGCGGCTGTTGCGCGTCGCCTCTTCTCATCCTCCTCAAAAAGCGCAAGTTGGCGCATGAAATCATCCTTTGATGAGAGATTTGATACAGTTACTCCCACCAAGCGGATCTTTCTCGCTCGATTCCAGTGGCAAAGGAAGAGTCCTTTGGCTGTTTGGTATATATCCTCATCAAGGCATGTGAAGAATGAGAAGGTATTAGCCCGTGTCAATGTGGTAAAGTCAGAGTAGCGAAGTTTCAAGGTTACTGTCCTCGCTACGAGTTCTTGCTGACGCAACCGCCGACCTACCTGCTGGGAAAGGGACAAGATACAGGTGAGGATGAAGGCCTCATTGCCGGAGTCTTCTGTAAGCGTGGTCTCGTGCCCTATGGACTTGGGCATCTCCCAAATGGAAGGATTGACACGGCTGTTATCTATACCGGAAGCAATGTTACTGAGGAGGCGGCCGGTTTCCCCGAACTTCTCTGTCAGTAGTTCTATCGGTATTTTCGCCAAAGCCCCCACTGTCCTGATGCCTAACGATTCTAAGGCTTGCGATGTCTTCCCCCCTACCCCGTAGAGCTTCCGTACAGGAAGAGGCCATATGATATCTGCTATATCCTCAGAGCGTATGACAGTAAGCCCGTCAGGCTTCTTCATGTCAGAGGCCATTTTTGCTAAGAGCTTGCAAGGAGCTATACCCACAGAACAGGACAGCCCGAAGCCTTCTCTGACCTCAGTCTTGATCTTTTGGGCTATTTCATGTGCGTCTCCGTGAAGACGTTCACAGCCTGCAACATCAAGGAAGGCTTCGTCGATGGAGAATGGTTCGACTGTTGGAGTATACTTACGATACACTTCCAGAAGGCGGTTTGAGACCTGCCCGTAAAGGGAATGCCGGGCTCTGATGAGTACGGCATGTGGACAAAGGCGCTTGGCTTCCCTTACAGGCATAGCTGATCGAACCCCGAACATGCGTGCTTCATATGATGCAGTGGACACCACTCCTCTGCCGTCAGGGTCTCCGCATACGATCACAGGTTTCCCTTTGAGGCCGGGATTGGCTTGTTGTTCTATGGCAGCGAAGAATGCATCCATGTCTATATGGATGATTGTCAGCCTGTCTCTACTCATGTTTCTTTCACAGGACTTATGAGCTCTGCTGCTTTGAGATCCAGGATGAAGTTTTTCAGGTCATCTGGAAAGAGCACGGGATACTCTGCGGAGACAAGAGATGCAATTTCGCCAAGAGTTCTCTTACCGTCCATGAAGTTTATGACCTCCACTAACCTCCAGTGAAAGACAGGGTCATCCTTCTCTCGTTTATGATAGTGTTCACGACGTTTTTCGTCTATGCGTCCATAGAAGTAGTCAAGGCTGAGCGGCCCTCGAAACAGCCTGGAATAGACCTGGCCTTGAAACGAATCGGATTTCTTCAGAACCTTGCCATGGCGAGCCAAATCATCAATGCCTGTAATCAGTCTGTTCTTTTCGTAAGAAGCCTTGAAGATTGCCCTAAGATTGCCTTTGATCATCTTGGCCATCTTCCGCGCTTCAGCAACATTAGCCTTGGGGACATGGCGTAACACTGAATCCACTGCAGCAAGCTCCTTTTCAAGGAGGATCCGTCCACGTTCGTAAGCGTTGAGCGCTGCCTCTTCAGCTTTCTTCTTGCCTTGGTTCGAGTATGTCAAAGTTCTAAGATAGGCTTCGTCCATGCACTTGGCAATTCGTTGGCCTGCACCTGACGCAACCAGGCCATACATTAGCTTGATATTATCCTGACACGGATCAGCGAATGTCAGGGCTGTCGCTGCTGTCACAAGTCCCGAGCGGAGTAGTTCTTCTTTGTCCACCATCTGAATTGTGTCCATACCGGTGTGGTAGAACCTATCAGGCCAGTGTCCCAGATAGACACAGGGAATACCGTATGAGGAATCCACAAGGATGTAATGGTCAGATCCACCGCTGAAGCCGGCGACATCATAAAGCCACGCAATTCCCTTTTCCGGCCTACCGAAACTCTCACCGCGTCTTGCCACCAGATCCATATAAAAGGCGGTCACGTCATTCAATGCTGAAGGTAGGCTCCATGGAGTGCTTACCAAATTCGCGGAAGACATGGCCTCCCTGGCTTCTCCTACCATATCAAGGTTCACGGCTGCTTTGACTCTCTTGGATAACCCTGGATGTCGCTCCAGGTACGCGATTGTGCCGTACATTTCAGGGACAAACATAAACCTGATACTATGTTTAGGCCTGGCAAGTTTCCCCTGGTCTATGGCGGCGGACATGGCTCGTGCAAGCTCCATTGCCAGTCCGCACCCGCTGGCATTGTCGTTCGCCCCTGGTTTTGGATGGCAAAGATGGGCAATGATGAGGACTTCGCCCCTCTTCTCGGTTCCAGGGATGATCCCGGTGAGCACTTGGATTTCGCCGGGAAAAAGGTCTGCCTCGACCTCTGCCTTGATTTTGACCGGCCCGTTCTTAAGTAGCCGACGAATTTCTTGTGCTTGTCTTAGTGAAAGAGAAAATCCGAACGCTGTCTTTCCTATGTCCTCACGTGTCACGGGAAAACTTGCATAACTGACAGCATCAGGGAGATCGCAAGGAGTCCGCTTGATTGAAGGATTCTGGCTTGGCATGTAATCAGTGAGAACTCCTATTGCTCCTCGTTTCTTGACAGCAAACCGAAATGCATTGCGACTACTTCCCGACGTCAAGACTACTTTCCCATAGACTTCTTTACCTGAATACGCCTGATCGCCGACACCGTCTCCTATATCAACAACATCAAGAATGAGGCCTTGCGAAGGCGTGGACGTGCTGCCGAAAACTAGGCACACAGGTTCAGTTTCGAAACTACAGATGTGCCGGTCCTCCGGGTGAACCAAGGAAAGCTCGGCTCTCACCGGTTCCCATGCGGGAGGGGGTGTCCATGTTTGGTATGTAGTGAGTCCGTCAGCCGGATATCTCTCAACGACTATCTTCTCGAGATTCCATTCCACCAGTTTGTCTCTGACAAACCCGATGGCTTCCAGATAGTCAGAGGACCCCTTAGCCCTGTGGAACCTGGTAATTTCTTCTGTATATGCGAGAGCATGCTCTCCTCGGAGCATCCCTTCGAGAAGGTTAAGAAGCGCTGTCCCTGTCATAGGATAGGCAACCTCCTATTCGGCCTCCCCTGCTTTCCTTCTGCCTGATGTAGCCGTATCTTCTATTGCGTCCTAGGCTTTTCTCATGGCTGCTGCAGTATCATCATCTAGAATGGTAACCATATCACCTTGATTTAATCCGGCAGCGTTGGCTTCATCAGTGTCCAGATGCATGTCAAGGGCAAAGTCTTCTCTTACCCGTGCTACTACATCATCAAATATCAGGGGTCTCTCCCCTTCTGTTTTGACCATCACTTTTTGGCCGTCAGTGACTCCGTACTCTTTAGCATCTTCAGGCGTGAAATGGATGTGTCTCTTCGCCACAATAACTCCTTGCTCTATTTTGACAGGACCGTACGGCCCGATGATGACAATACCCGGAGTGCCCTTTATGTCGCCGGATTCACGAACCGGAGCGGCAACTCCCAAAGCGTAGCAATCAGTCCTGGATATTTCCACTTGTGTTGCCTTCCTAACAGGGCCAAGTATTCTGACCTTTTGAATTACTCCTTTCGGCCCCACGAGAGTGACTCTCTCATCTGCTGCGAATTGTCCGGGTTGGGTCAGGTCTTTGATGGAAGTCAGCTTATGGCCTGGTCCGAATAGGAGTTCCAGGTGTTCTTGGGAAACATGGACGTGTCTTGCAGAGATACCTGCCGGAATTTTTCTTGTGGTGGTCATTTTGTCTAAACCCTCCATCCGTATTTAAATAATCAAATAACCAATATCACTGTATTAGTTTAACATAATTGCTTTCTCCAAAGTACATGGATTTCCTTCATTGCTGTAGTCACATCCGCCTTCATAGCCTCACTCTGCCATCTTTGACTGCCGCAGCCAGGCTGTTCTTCATCGCTTCAGTCTACCGTCTCTTGCTGCTGTAGCCAGGCATGGGATAACACAGACTACGAATGCGACAGGAATTCCGCAAGCCATAGAGCGCGATATGTGCTGAACCGGCATAAATACTCAAAAGGCATACCGTCTTCGGACTGGCTCTCAGGAAGAGCCACTTGGCAGCCGGAAGGGCATTAGATCCGCTTGAGTGGCTCTCAGGAAGAGCCACTTGGCAGCCGGAAGGGCATTAGATCCGCTTGAGTGGCTCTCAGGAAGAGCCACTTGGCAGCC
>DUVA01000080.1 GCA_012841305.1 Bacillota bacterium
CTCACCCTGACATGGTGCGTTATTTCATGACTATTCCTGAAGCTGTCCAACTGGTAATCCAAGCTGCAGCCATGGGAAAGGGCGGCGAGGTCTTCATTCTTGACATGGGTGAGCCTGTACGGATTGTGGATCTTGCCCGAGACCTGGTCAGGCTTTCAGGCCTTGACCCTGATTACGATATTGAGATTGTATTTTCCGGTATACGTCCGGGTGAGAAAATAGTTGAAGAACTCCTTACCGCAGAAGAAGGGACTATTGCCACTGTTCACCAGCGGATATTTATGGCCAAAGGGGAGCCTCTGCTTGACGACAATGTCCGGAGATTTCTCGATAGATGCCGTGAGTTCGCAGAGGACGACGATGAAGGAGGAAAGGCCTTTGTAAGTTGGATCCGGGAAATAACCTCTCGGAGAAAAGTGTCAGAACCGCCAAGGCCGCACAAGTTTCAGCAACTGCCACAGCGACAAGACAGTCTACCGCATTCGCCGTAAAGCCCCTGGCTTTGGTTATGGGGACATAAGGCGCGCTTCCCGGGAATCTTCGCGGGAAGCTGCAGGTGCGGCAGGTCGCCTTGCACAGGTCACGGTTGCGTTCCCATTAGCTGGGTAGTATAATATCAACAGCGCTCCAAAAAAGATGAATACTATAAGGACAGCTCTTATCAAGAGTGGTGGAGGGGCAGGCCCGATGAAACCCGGCAACCGGCAGACGCTCTGTCAGCCTGTACGGTGCCAAGTCCTGCAGAACTTCCGTTCTGGGAGATGAGAGACGGATTTGCTCTTCCCGACACGGGAGGGGCTTTTTTATATGTCGTTGCTGAAAAGGGGGTTCATGCTGTGGAGAGACAACCAGGCAAGAATCAAGTTAAGTACAGACGGCTGGTGACGTCAGAATCAGTTACTGAAGGCCACCCGGACAAGCTCTGTGACAAAATAGCAGACTCAATACTCGATTCTATCCTTCAAGAGGACCCCGGCGCTCGAGTGGCTTGTGAAGTTGCGGTAACCACCGGCCTTGTCATGGTAATGGGTGAGATATCCACGCCATGTTGGCACACTATGGCCAGAGTAGCTGATACTGTCCGCGAGACAGTGCTGGATATTGGGTATTCGAGGGCGAAGTACGGGCTTGACGCAGAAACATGCGGGGTAATCACTTCCATTAACGGACAGTCAGGCGACATTGCTCAAGGTGTCAACAAGTCTCTTGAGGCACGGCAGCTTGAGGCAGCCGGCGAGGTCAATAACTCGGGGTTCAGCCGGCTGGGCGCAGGAGATCAAGGTCTTATGTATGGTTTTGCCACCCGCGAGACCCCTGAGCTCATGCCAATGCCCATAGTTATCGCTCACAAGCTTGTAAAAAGGCTTGCAGAGGTCCGTAAAGACGGAACGCTGGAGTATTTGAGGCCTGACGGGAAATCTTTGGTTACTATTGAGTACGACGGCGATGTCCCTAAGAGGATAGAAGGCGTGGTCATAGCAGCTCAGCATGATCCTGATGTTGAGTACGAAAGACTCATGGAGGACATGGTGGAGCATGTGATTCGTCCGGTTATTCCTGCACGTTTCATGGACGAACGCACGAATATCTTTGTGAACCCCACCGGAAGGTTTGTGATAGGCGGGCCACAGGGTGATTCGGGCCTGACCGGGCGCAAGATCATTGTGGACACATACGGCGGTGCGGCTCGTCACGGTGGTGGGTCTTTCTCAGGCAAGGACCCTACCAAGGTGGACAGAACTGCAGCTTATGCCCTCCGATGGGTGGCGAAGAACCTGGTGGCTGCAGGTATTGCAGATACATGTGAGGTTCAGGCGTCCTATGTCATTGGAAGGGCGCAGCCAATATCAATTGACGTAGAGACTTTCGGGACCGGAAAAGTCGGTGATGAGGAAATACTGAGACTTGTCAAAAAGCACTTCGATTTGAGGCCTGCAGCTATTATTGATCATTTTCAACTTGAGAGGCCCATATACAGTCCTCTGGCTGCTTATGGCCATTTTGGTCGGACTGACCTACCTGAAGAAGATGTTCCTTGGGAGAAGTTGGATAAAGTGGATGCGCTCAAAAATGATGCTTTCTAGATTCCGGGAATTTGCAGGTTTTGTGCTTGGAATTGCTGGTTCGACAGCTTTCGAATCACGCGAGGACATAATAGAAAGAGGAATCATAAATTCCGTGTAGAAATAGCATTAGGCGTGGTTTGGTAAACTCTGACTTGATTACCGAAGCGCCTATGCCGGAGTTAGCTGGTTTTTAGCATCCTTAGGGCATGGTGTGCAGGAGGACATAGATGAAGTGATAAATGTTGGAATTATCGGGTGTGGCAACTGGGGAAGAAATTATGTTCGCAATTTCGCGCAAATTTCAGCAGCAAGACTTGTGACATGTTGCGACATTAATCATAAGACGCTTCTTTCTATTCGTGAGAGATATCCTCTGGTTAAGTTGACAAAGAATTACCGGGATATTGCTTCTGATCCTAAGATAGACGCAGTCGTGATCGCTACCCCTCCGGGCAATCATTACGCTATTGCCCGTGCGTGTTTACTGCGAGGGAAACATGTCCTTGTGGAAAAACCCTTCACCCTCTCATCTGAAGAAGGTTATCAGCTTGTGGACATAGCTGAAAAAACGGGTAAGGTCCTCATGGTGGGGCATATCATGGATTATCATCCAGGTATGCGCTTGGTGAAGAAGTACATCCAATCAGGCGAACTCGGGAAGATTTTTTATCTGCATTCTACTCGGACAAGCCTTGGTATTGTACGGGAAGACGTAAGTGTCTTGTGGGACAAAGCCCCTCACGATATCGCGAGCCTGCTTTACCTTCTTGACGAAGAGCCCGTGAGCGTCGCTGCCACAGGCCAAGCTTTCGTTAATGACGGCGTGGAGGATGTAGTGTTTGTCACAGTGCGCTTCGCCTCCGGCATAATCGCGAATATCCACGTTAGTTGGTTAGACCCGTGTAAGGCAAGTAAGACCACGATCATCGGGGAAAAGAAAATGATTGTGTTTGATGATGGAGAAGCCCTCGAGAAGGTTAAGGTGTACAGTAAGGGTGTGAACTCCAAGCGGGATCTGATAAGAAAACGCGAAAATTCAAAAGCTCTTGGCAATGGCACAGAAAACGGGGGAGATGCCTCCAACGGCCTGGAGGCACTCAACGGCTTCTCCGAGTTTCAATATACCTTTACTTATGGCGATGTTTATATTCCGAAACTTAAGATGAGCGAACCTCTTCGTAATGAGTGTCTTCATTTCCTCGAGTGTATAAGAGAAGGCAAGCGCCCTCTGACTGACGCAACAAGTGGCGCAAGGGTTGTGCACGTCCTTGAGAAGACAGAGGAATCATTAAGCAGAAGGGGAGAATACATTCCCATAGAGCCCAGCGCAGAGGCGGCGTTTGCTGCAAAGGAGAGTTTCATGGCTAAAGCCAGACTGTTCTGGAAGGGCTTAGGTTTTTGATGCTATTGCCAGGGTAAGGGCAGGTGCAGCAGAAGTCAGGGAGGATATGAAGATTTGTTTTATTCATCACGCAAGAAGGACGAAGATGTGGTAGAGCGGGTAATAAAAGCCCAGGAGGAAGAGAGGCGTCGCGTGGCAAGAGATATCCATGATGGTCCCGCCCAGATGATGGCTAACGCAGTCCTCCAGGTGGAAATTGTAGAGAAGCTATTGGACAGGGATCCGCCTGCCGCTGCTTCAGAAATGAAGGATCTCCGAAGGATCATAAATGACAGCCTCAAGGATCTCAGAAGGATAATCTTTGATTTGCGTCCCATGATCCTGGACGACCTGGGACTTGCTCCTGCGCTGAGGCGGTACACAGATGACTTCTCCTCGAGACATAGCCTTCCTGTGAAAATGAAAGTGCTGGGGGTTGAGACAAGGATCGATCCTATAGTAGAGGTGGCACTTTTCCGTATTGTGCAGGAAGCCTTACATAATGCCAGAAAGCATGCCTTGGCGTCCAGAGTAGTAGTGACTCTGGGTTATGGCCCTGACGCAGTGGGTGTCAGTATTGAAGATGACGGCAAGGGATTTGATCCTACCGGGGTGTCACGGAATTGGGGGCAGTCAGACAAGTTCGGACTTTCCGGGATGAGGGAGAGGGCGAAACTTTTCGGCGGGTCTCTGGATGTAGACACGGCTCCAGGGGAAGGCACCAAGATTACTGTAAGGATTCCTGTCGCGCGCCGGAGCAACTAGGTCCTTAACTTAAGGAGTTGAGCGGTCTTGACCATTTGCGGGCCGGGCGAGGAATATGAAGAGATAAGTGTATTGATAGCAGATGCAAGTCCGCTTTTCAGGTCCGGCATCAGGCTGAGCATTGAAGGGCACGAAGGCTTTGGTATTGTGGGAGAAGCCGAGACTCTTGAACGTGCAGTAGGCCTTGCGCGAGAGATACAACCCAAAGTGGTGATCCTAGGTCTTTCAGGATACCATCGGAAAACATGGGAAGCCATATCCTGTCTTGCGGAACATAGCGCAGTCTTGGCAATTACTCAGGTGGATGGTACACGTGAGACGCTGAAGCATGTCCTCAAGGTGTTTCTGTCAGGAGCTGTAGGGTGTGTTGACCGCCTGGCTGCCGGAGAAGAATTGAGTTACGTTCTGAAGGCAGTGGTTTCAGGGAGGCCTGCGGTGTCGTCCGGGGTAGCGAAGGCACTCGTTGATGAACTCTTGCGGCTCCAAGGATTTGCGGTAAGCATGGGTGAACACGCAACTTACGCCGGCGGGTCAAAGAATTCGGATCAGGGCCTGTCTGACGGCGAACAGGCTGATGCGCAGGCGTCAGTCCCTAGGAGATGGGATGGGAAAGAGAAGCTCACTGATAGGGAGATGGAAGTGCTGGCGTTAGTCGCAAATGGTGAGTCTAATCGTGGTATTGCAGGCCAACTCCTAATAAGTGAGAAGACTGTCAAGAACCATATCAGCAGCATTCTCCGTAAGTTGGGAATGTCAGGAAGGACGGAAGCTGCTGTATGGGCAGTTAGAAGAGGACTCCGTGCTGAGGTGGGCCTAAAGGCCTACAACCGAAGGCCTAGCAAAAATGAGTCTTAAGTCTAATAGTAAGGTCTTTCCATATATGTTAACATTGCGCTAAGAAGGAGTAGAATCCTTCGAATTAAACAGTGGTTTCTCCCGATAAAGGCAAACCCGTCGAAAGGCGGGGACGCAAAGCCACGGGTCTAAAGCCAGGAGGGGTTCTGGCTATGATAGCCGGGTTGCCGAAGAGAAGGGACTGTCTATTGGTACCTGCTCATATGGCAACGCCGTGAGCAGGTTTCTTTTTGGAGAAGTCTCTTCGGCGGGCCGCACCGGGATTTTGGGTTCAGCCAACCATGGATTGCGCGGTCTTGCCTAACCTTGCATGATACTGAATTCTTAGGCTGATTCCAAAAGTCTCTTAGCGGTCGTCGGGCACACACGGACGGAAGGAGGTGTGATGACAATGCTGAAGAGACTTTTTTATGAGGAAAATGGACAAGGAATGGTGGAGTACGGATTAATCATAGCTCTGATTGCTATAGCGGTGATACTTGTATTGACCAATATCGGTGGCGGTTTGAACACCATATTCGGGAGGGTGGAGACTGAATTGGAGACAGCTGGCACTACCACAACACCGTAATGGTGTGGGAAATGCCGGTGCTGTGACTACCGCTTATCGTACTTCACAAGCGTGATTGCGAGAGCGAGGTAACGCACGCATCTCCAAAGAATCGTATGTTGAAAACCAGCCCCTACCGTCCCCTCCGGTAGGGTGGTTTCCCTAGAGAGTATTCTGTGAGAGAGGGGCTAGCAATGACACAGGCGTTTCAAATGATGTTTCTGGAAGACAACGGTCAAGGGCTAGCTGAATATGCCTTAATCATGGCGCTTATAGCCTTAGTAACGATAGGTACTGTATCTATTTTGGGGATTACCATTCGAACACTGTTTGAAGTCCCGATACCGGTTCTTGAATAGACGTGGCAGGTGACGAGAATGCTCCAAGTAGGCATCGCAAGCTTAATAGCTGCTATAGCAGTATGGTTTGACTGCAGGGAACGACGCATCCCAAACCCTCTGGTATTCACAGGCATGACAGTCGGACTCATCATGGGCTTGGCTTTCGGTGGAATCGAAGGGCTTGGCAGGTCGTGTCTGGGGATGATTGTGGGGGTCGGCATTCTATTTATACCTTTTTCTCTGGGATGGATAGGCGCAGGCGATGCAAAACTCCTTGGAGCAATCGGTGCCCTCCTTGGCGCAAGAGGTGCAGCATTTTCCATGCTGTATGGAGCTATAGCAGGTGGACTCATGTCTGCTATCGTTCTTTTGAGACACGGGCGACTCGGGTTATTTGTGATGGGATGCCTAACTTGGGTCGCCGGACTCATCGGCCGTGTAGTCCCTGGAACTATCGGACGAAGTCTTCGGAATTTGAGGCAAGTCGGCGCGCCTGCTCAGATATTGAACTCGGGCCTTGCAGTCCCCTATTCAGTGGCTATCAGTATTGGAATGGTTATTGCGGTTGCAACCGGTTTTTCGGTTATTAGATTTTGAATGAAGGGTCGATGGAGGGAGCCAAGGTGAAAAAACTAATGAAAACTTCTTGGCTACGAGACGACCATGGACAAGCCCTTGTTGAAATGGCTCTTGTCCTTAGCATACTCCTTCTCCTGCTTACCGGTATTGTGGAGTTTGGACGGGTACTCAGTGCCCAACTTGTAGTGTCCCACGCATCCCGTGAAGGGGCAAGAATCGGCGTGGTGGGAGCTATTGATGATCTCATTAGCCAGAGGGCGACGGATGCGGCAGCGACTCTGGATGCCGGTAAGGTTATTGTCAGCGTGTCGCCTTCGCCGAGTGAGCGATTGAGGGGCAGTCAGCTAACAGTGAAAGTGGAATACCCTGTAGACATAGTGATGCCTTTTATGGACAAGATCCTGCCTGATCCGTACTGGGTGCGCGGCGCCACGACAATGCGTGTGGAGTAAGATATGCGTCCCTGGAAGGGGTGATTTAGGTGAGACAGCTCTACCGGGATATCCGAGACCGAGACAACGAGAAAGGCAGCGTCATAATTATCGTAGCTTGCGCTATGGTGTTGAAGTTAGGGATTGCCGCACTTGTCATAGACGTCGGCGTCCTGTATTACAACAAGGTTGCCTTGTCCAATGCTGCTGATGCTGCAGCCTTAGCAGGCGTGCAGGAGCTTCCTAAGGATCATGGGAAGGCTGTGGAGACAGCAGAGGCCTACGCAGTGAGTAACGGTGTAGAGACAAGCCGAGTAGCAGCAGAGGTACTACCTGACGGCCGCAGCATACAAGTTGCGACATCTCGAGTTGTTCCGTTGGGTTTCGCCAAAATACTTGGGTTTTCATCCACTAAGGTGACGGCAAATGCCAAAGCCAGTGTAGGTTCAACAAGAGGTTTGTGGGGCGCAGCCCCTTTTGGCGTTGTGGAGGATAGTTTCATATTCGGTAATGTCTACACCATGAAGTACAGCCCAAGCAATTCTGAGGAGACAGGCCCTGGGAATTTCGGCGCTTTGGCGCTGGGCGTCCGCGGTGCTGACAACTATGTGAACAACATTATGTACGGTTACCAAGGAAGGCTTGAGGTAGGGGATGAGATTCCTACGATTCTTGAGACAGAACCCGGCAATATGGCCGGTCCTACGAGGACAGGGGTCAATTTTAGGGTAGCAGAATGCAGCCATGAGCCTAAATGCACATATGACCGCTTTGTCAAAGGATGCCCAAGAGTAATTCTTGTGCCTATTATCGATTCCCTTGACGTAACCGGTCGTAATGGTGTGATACTAACCGGTTTCGCTGCATTTCTCGTGGAAACAGTGGTTGGAGTGGGCAACGTTTGCGAAGTAACCGGGAGATTCATTAAGTGGGCGGCAGACGGAGACCTTGGAAACATAAATGACTACGGAGTGGTTTCATACCGTCTTGATAGATAGGTAAGAGGAGGGGGCTGGATGAAGGGCGGCAAATTGATGTTGGTATTTGCTATTGCCTGTGGATTAATCGCTGCAGTAAGTGTTTACATATACCTTGGGAAGAGTATGGCGCCTGCTCCTGCTATTACAACGACCGTGACGGTGGTTGCTGCAAAGTCAGCCATCCCTCCACGGACGAAGATTACACAGGACTTAATCTATGTCAAGGAGGTCCCTGAAGAAGCGGCCCATCCCAATGTTGTGCGGGATATGGCCGATATTTTGGGGCTGATAACGAAATACGAGATCCTTGAAGGCGAGCAAATCCTCATGGACAGGCTGTATGGGGAAGGTGAGCGGATCGGCCTCGTAGCTTCCGTTCCTCGTGACATGAGAGCAGTGACTGTCCCTGTAGATGAGGTTGTGGGTGTTGCAGGGTTTGTCAAACCCGGAGACAAGGTGGACATTATTGTCACAGCCAGCGGAGTCGGTGAAACCGGGGATGTAGCCTTCACGGTGCTGGAGGATATCGAGGTGCTCGCCGTAGCCCAAGAGACAGAAGATAAGAGTCAGGGCAAAGCCAAAGTCAGCACCAGTGTTACCATGGCTGTATCGCCAAGTGATGCAGAGAGTCTGGCTCTTGCTGAGAAAATCGGTAAACTGCGCCTTGCTCTGCGTCCCATGTTTGCAACTGCGACAAAAGGCCAAGGCATAGTCGAGCACGATATCTTGCGGGGGGTCAAAGGCTGGTCACCTCCTAAATCCGGCGCCAGTACCGCTTCTGCGCGGCCTTCAACTTCCAGTGGTTACTCTGGAGAGCCTCCTTCCGGACCCGCAGTGGCCACGCCGCGTACAAGTTCGGCCGGCTCGAAAGGAAGCGGGCCGGGTGCTGTCTCTGAGAAGGAGAAAGTGCCGTCAATAGTAGAGGTAATCAGGGGGACTCAGACGACCTTCGTTACCCTGGTTGAAGACGGGGAGGTGGCCAAGCCGTGATTTCCTACGATAGAAGGCAGAATAACATGAGGCTTCATGGAAGAGCAATATTGGTCCTTATCATTGGCATAGTTTTAGTCCTGTATGCTCCGGTGGCAATGGCCCAGGAAGAGGCGATTCCAGAGCTTGTGACGGAAGAGGTGGAGGAACTCCCGGTATTCGCCGTAAGCAAGCCATTCGGAGTTGTGGCAGGGTGTTCCAGAATCCTTCCGGTAGAAGATGTAGTAAGGGTGGCAGTGGCAAATCCTAACATCGCAGATGTAGTCGTCGTTTCTAAGACAGAACTCATCATTAACGGTAAATCTCTTGGCAGAACCACCCTTTATGTATGGGATTCTATGGGACGCACAGGATATGACGTCAGGGTGTTAGAGGATAACGAGGGACTTCTCGAGGAAATTGCCGAAGTTATCGGGCTTCCCGAATTGGAGCTGCGGTTTGCCAAGTCTTCGTTGCTCCTGGAAGGGATATGCCAGACAGATGCTGAGTATGAGCGGGCAGACAAGATAGCCAACGCGTACGCAGACAAAGTCCTGAACCTCATAACTGTACTCGACCCTGAAATCCCGCCGCCTCCGCCTACAATAGACGCGTCCGAAGTTGAAGTGGGCATGGGAATCGATGGGGTCAGCGTCCGCGTTGTGAAAGATGCGATAATTCTTGAAGGCATGGTGGATAAGGCAGGCGACGCAGAACGCGCTGAAAGCTTCGCGACACTCTATACGCCGAAGGTGCTGAATTTCATAGATGTCGCCACGCCCCCTGCACCTGAAGAAGGGGAAAACAAAGAAGACAGCCCGGAAGTCGAAGACAGCTCAGAGGATCTGACCCTCAGCGCTAAAGTGGCTGAGGCGGACACCAAAGCAGAGGAAACAGAGGATGTCCCTGTAGCAGATTCCGATGTAGGGGATTCCGATGAAGAACTCCGGGATAAGATTGTCACCGCGCTCCGTGATCCTAATATAGAAGTCATGGTTGTAGACGGCACTGCACTCCTGGAAGGTGAAGTGCCGGATGATCATGCCAAGGTAAGAGCTGAGGCTGTGGCTAAGCTTTACGCCCAAAAGGTAGTCAGTGTTGTCAGGGTAGTTGAGGCTGAAGCCCAGCCGCCCCCAGCTCCTCCTCTCCCACCTTCGGAGCTGCCCAAAGCAGCTCCGGAGGTTCCTCTGGAAGACAGGGTCACCGAATACATCGGACTGCCTGACATTGTTGTGCGCTCTGTCGGCGGGAAGCTCCTACTCGAAGGTGATGTAGACTCTCAAAACGACCTGGAGAGGGTGGAGAGGATAGCTTCACTGTTTAGCCAGGACGTGGTGAACCTGGTAGACATAAGAAACCCGCTTCAAGTCCTCCTGCAAGTGCAGGTAGTGGAGATTAACAGAGGCGCGCTGAAGAATCTGGGGATAACATGGGGCAGTGTGATAGACGGCGCACTCAGCGCAGGTTCTTTCATGTTCGGAGAGTGGACGTCACCTCTTGGCCTTGGTATCGGCGGCAGAAGCCCTGAAGAAGTGTGGCAGGCCAGGCTACCTATAGGCAGCATCGTAGAAGAGTTGTGGCGGCTCAGTCCGATACGGGCTGTCCTTGATACATTGGTGAGTGAGGACTTAGCCCAGGTCCTGGCAGCTCCCAGCCTCCTTACTCTAAGCGGCGAGGGAGCGGATTTCCTGGTAGGGGGCGAAATCCCTGTCTACATGGGACAAGTGGACGGCAGGGCAGTCTTTGAATGGCGGCCTTACGGGGTGAAACTCAAGATGCTTCCCAGTGTGGATACAAAGGGCAGAATTGTCCTTGACATTGAGCCTGAAGTATCGTCCCTTGACTGGAGTAACGCCTTGGACACAGGGGTGGCAACTATCCCTGCGCTGAGAATGAGGAAGGCATCAACCCACCTTATAGTGGAGGACGATGTGACTATTGCAGTCGGGGGCCTAATCCAGAATACTGAGGCGAAGATAGTGAAGAAGCTCCCGATCCTTGGAGATATACCGATCATAGGCGGATTATTCAAGAGCGAAAGGTTTGAGAAGGGCGAAAGTGAGCTTATCATCTTAATAACTCCGAAAGTCGTGAGAATTGGTGAGAGTGTAACCAGAGAGCAGATATTGGACTGTGATCTCCGGGGGGTATCTGAAATCGGCGTGCCTGGGAAGTGAAGCAAGTGAAAACATCCCCCATTAAGATCCTAATAGCTGACGATATCGCTGAGACTCGAGAGAACCTCAGGAAACTCCTGTCATTCGACGGCGACTTCTCCGTGATAGGTGAAGCTGCCAATGGCCTGGAGGCTGTGACTCTCGCGAAGAGGCTGAAACCGGATATCGTCTTAATGGACATAAACATGCCTATTATGGACGGCATAGAGGCTACTCGGGTAATCACTGTAGAAGCCCCGATGAGCACTGTAGTAATTTTGTCAGTCCAAGGCGAACAAGAGTACCTAAGGGAAGCCATGGCGGCAGGCGCCAGGAATTACCTGGTCAAACCCTTTTCTGTCGATGAGCTGATAAACACCATAAGTAAGACCCATGAGCTGGAGTCGGAGAGAAGGGCCAGGATTATGCCAATGGTCGCGCCTCAGCGAAAGCTGGGGCGAATTGTCACCGTATTCAGCACCAAGGGCGGGGTCGGAAAAACTACGATTGCCACGAACCTTGCAGCAGAACTCTCGAAGAAGGCTAATCGTAGTGTAGTCCTGGTCGATCTGGACCTGCAGTTCGGGGACATAGCGATTATGCTGGATACTGTGCCGGTAAGGACCATAGCCGATATTGCCAGAGAAGAAGAAGTCGACTCAGAGATTGTGGAAGCATGCCTGTTTACGCATGATACCGGCATCCGCGTGCTCCCTTCGCCCCTTCGTCCTGAGCAAGCTGAGATAGTGACAGGCCGGCATGTTGAAGCGATCCTCAGCCTCCTGGCTGAGTCCTTCGATTTCATCGTGATTGACCTTCCGCAGGGGCTTGGGGATGTCTCACTTACAGCGATGGATGCGGCTGATGTTGTTTGTCTCATCACGTCTCTTGAGCTTCCGGCGATTAAGAACGCAAGCATATGTCTGGAGATAATGGATGCTTTAGGGTATGACAACGACAAAGTGAAGCTCGTGGTGAACAGGCCGTCACGTGAGTCAAGTCTGGATATCAGCGAAGTAGAGAAGACCTTAAAAAGGACAGTAAATATTAGTATCCCCAATGAAGGGCGACTGGTAACGGACTCCGTAAACACAGGAGTCCCATTTGCTCTGAGTAATCCCAATGCCAAGATATCCCTTGCGGTCAAAGATCTTGCGAGGGCGGTAGATCCCCAGAGTAAAGGGGAGAGGGCAGAGAGGGGAGGCGCAGGCCGTGAGAATGCTTCCCCACGCAGAAGAATTGCCAGTGTTTTTGCGGGGATTTTCGGTTTCTTCATACATGGTTGAGAGGTGGGAGATAGATGTCCCTTAGAGAAAGGCTTCAAAGGGCAAGGCAGGAGGAACGAGAGGAGACGTTGGGCCGAATAGGAGCCGTAGGGGATTCTCGGCCAATGGGAAGAACGAGGCCCAGGCCTGACGAAAGGCACTTGAGGGCGCAGCAAGAACGAGCGCCGGAGAGACTGTCTGTGCAACCGGAGCCTCAAGAGCCCCAAGGCAAGCAGGAGGAAAGAGAGCTTCGAATTCTCAAACCTGTGGAGAACGTATCATTTCATCCGCCGGTTAAACTGCCTGATGACCCCCACATTGGGATCAAGGAGAAAATCCACTCAAGGCTCGTAAAGGAAATTGACGCAGAATTCTTAGAGCAGACTTCATCAGCAGAGGACCGGCAAAGGTTAGCCAGAGAGGTCCAGAAGGTTGCTATGGCAGTTCTCAACGAGGAACCTCTTCCGTTAATTCGCTCTGAGAAGACGAGGATCATAAATGAAGTTATCGATGATGTGATGGGGTTCGGTCCTATCACGCCGCTTCTCGAGGACGAAAGCATCACAGAGGTGATGGTTAACGGGCCTGAAATGATATACGTGGAGCGGAAAGGCAGAATTGAGCAAGCCCCTGTTCGATTCCGCGACGCAGACCACGTGATGCACATAATTGAGAAGATTGTCTCGCCTATCGGAAGGCGCATCGACGAAGCCAGCCCTATGGTGGATGCGAGGCTTCCTGACGGATCCAGGGTAAATGCTGTGATTCCTCCGATTTCCCTTGTAGGGCCGTGTATTACGATTCGTAAATTCTCAAGGGAGCCCTTGACCACTGATGACCTGGTCAGGTTCGGAACGTTGACACCTACGGTTGTGGAGTTTCTCGACGGTGCAGTAAAGGCAAGGCTGAACATAGTGGTGTCAGGAGGGACAGGCTCAGGAAAGACTACAACCCTCAACGTGCTTTCCTCGTTCATTCCTCCTGATGAACGCATAGTGACAATTGAAGACGCGGCTGAACTGCAGCTTCGTCAGGATCATGTGGTCACAATGGAGGCAAGGCCTCCGAACATAGAAGGCAAAGGAGCTATTGCAATCCGAGATCTTGTCCGAAACGCCTTGAGAATGAGGCCTGATAGGATTGTTGTAGGAGAGGTCCGGTCCGGAGAGGCGCTTGACATGCTTCAAGCTATGAATACCGGCCACGACGGGTCAATGACAACAGGCCATGCTAACTCGCCTCGGGACATGCTTTCGAGACTTGAGACCATGACACTGATGGCAGGGATGGAACTTCCGCTTCGGGCAATTCGGGAGCAGATTGCTTCCGCCATAGACCTTATTGTGCATCAGGCAAGGCTCAGAGACGGAAGCCGTAAGATCACCCATCTCACTGAGGTGCTGGGTATGGAAGGCGATGTCATCACCATGCAGGATATCTATCTATTCGAGCAGAGCGGTGTTGATGAGGAAGGGCGAGCGCTGGGGAGATTCAGGGCTACAGGTATCAGGCCGAAGTTTCTCGACAAGTTTGAGGCATCAGGCATAAAGGTGCCTCCTGGAATGTTTGTCGACTACTGAGTTTGGTATGCCCTGCATGAATATGGACTAAATGACATAGTGTGCAAATTATAACAAATTGATGGAAGTTTAGAAGGATTTTGAATATATCAGTCGAAATTCGCTTGTGGGAGGGAAGTTAATAATATGCCGGGACAAGCATTTGCACTTGTAGTATCAGTTCTGGTATTTGCCTGTGTGGGACTGGCAGCCTTTGGAATCGCAAAGCTTGTCAGTGAGCGCGGTGCGGGACTGAGAAGGCTTGAGCGGTTTTCAAAACCTGAAACGAAGCCCAAGCCTGAGGCGGCCGGCATACGAGGCGCTGATGACGGCAAGAAGCGAAAATACTCGATAAACGAATTGACACGCAGTATTCTGACAGTGTTCGGCAAAGCCTTCGAAGGGAAGGAATATACTTCCAAGATTGAGATGGAGCTGGCCAGGGCGGATATTCCCCTTCGCGGTTCAGAGTTTGTAGGGTTAAACCTTATCCTTGTACTGGTTGGGGCTGCTTACGGATGGTTGGTGCTTGGACATGTATTGGCCGGACTAATACTGGCATTAGTAGGCGGATTCCTACCCAATTTGTATGTCAAGTCCAAGCAGGGCGCGAGACTTGCCAGATTTGACTCACAGATTGCAGACGCTCTTGTTATTATGTCCAATTCACTTAGAGCGGGTTATAGTTTCCTGCAAGCCATGGACATGGTAGCGCGGGAGATGTCACCCCCGATTTCAGAGGAATTCACGTCTACTATGAAGGAGATGAGCCTGGGCTCTCCCACAGAAACTGCGCTGGCAACGCTTTCTGACCGTGTCGGCAGCGAGGACCTTGAACTGGTGGTAACAGCAGTCCTGATTCAAAGGCAAATCGGCGGGAATTTGGCGGAAGTTTTGGATAATATCGCAGATACGATACGAGAACGTGTCAAGCTGCGCCGGGAAATCAAGACCCTGACAGCTCAGGGTAGGATGTCAGGGATAATTATAGGAGTCCTTCCCTGTGCGCTCGGGGTTTTTCTCTATGCAGTCAATCCTGAGTATATCAGCCTTCTGTTTACACACCCCACAGGGAGGCTCATGGTGGGATTGGCTGTGTTTGGAGAGTTCATTGGTATGCTGGTGATTCGCAGGATAATCGCAATCGAGGTTTAGGAGGTGTGAAGGTATGCCGATTGTGGCTGCAGCGTTTGCGTTCGCAAGTGTTACAAGCCTGGCTATGTACTTTCTCGGAATAAAGCGAGAGCCTTCAGTCAAGGATCGTCTCGAGCAAATCGCTGACTTGGGAAGAGTCCCTACTGAGCGCGAGCAGGAGTTGTCCCGCCCGTTGGTAGAGAGGATCTTCGGCCCTGTCGCGACGAAGGTAGCAGGTTTCGTAGTGTCCATCACTCCTAAGAATGTGATGGAAGCAGCCAAACTGAAGCTTGATTCCATAGGCAATCCGTGGAAGATGTCTGCCGGGGATTATGTGATCTTGCGTGTGGTGACCCTCCTCATACTTCCTTTAGGCGTGTTCCTGATCACGAACAAGATTGGGCTTGGCAAGGCCTTCTTGTTTGCCCTTGTGGCTGCAGCCCTTGGCTGGGTAGTGCCTGAGACGATGATGCAGTCGAAAGCGAAACACAGGGGAAAAGAGATCCAAAGGGATCTTCCTGATATTCTCGATCTTTTGACTGTCAGCGTAGAGGCGGGTCTGGGCTTTGATGCTGCTTTAGTGAAGGTAGTAGAGCGAAAGAAGGGCCCGCTGGCAGATGAGTTTGGGATTGTGCTTAGAGAGATTCGCGTAGGGAAACCAAGAAAGGACGCATTGCGCGAGCTTTCTGAGAGGGTGACAGTAGACGACATAACCTCACTTGTGTCCGCTGTTATCCAGGCAGACCAACTTGGAGTAGGAATATCGAATATCTTAAGGATCCAGGCTGAACAAGTGAGGACAAAGAGACGTCAGCAAGCAGAGGAAGCAGCTATGAAAGCCCCTATCAAGATGCTGTTTCCCCTGGTTTTCTTCATATTCCCCACGCTGTTTGTGGTGCTGTTGGGTCCTGCGATAATCCAGATTGCAGAGACTCTACTGGGTTTTTGATGTGAGTGGTAAATAATGAGGTTGACTGGATAGGTGTTAATGTGATGTCAAGAGTCGCTGTGGTTGTGAACACTACTAAGGGTACAATGCTTGCTTCCTCCGCAAAGCTTGCCACAACATATGGCGAGAGGAGGCAGGGCCTGCTTGGGCGATCTTCCCTCGAAGAAGGTGAAGGCCTGATTATTCGTCCGTGTAAGGGAGTCCACAG
>DUVA01000081.1 GCA_012841305.1 Bacillota bacterium
CACCTCCGATAACGCTCCCCAAGAAAGCCGAACCCATCTGCAGGGCGGAGTTCACTGAAAAGAGAAAAACCCGATTGTCTTCAGTGCTGTACCTCATCAAGAGAGGGACTCCTACAGCCCATATGAAAGTCGCGCCGATCCCGTCAAGAAATCGGAAAACCACGAGTAGCATCTTAGAATCAGCCAATGAGATGCCCAGCAGGCCGACAATACTCAGGAGTGTGCCAACAACGGCAGGTTTCTTATATCCCACCCGATTTACGGCAAGAGAAGCAGGCAGCGCAAAGAACAGCATCGCCAAAGACGGTATTCCGTTTAGGTATCCGATGAAGTCCTGGCGATACCCTAATTCATAGACAAACAGATTGAACGCCACCTGGAAAATGGAACGTGCAATGGCTGTGATGAAAGCACACCATAGATAGTACTTGGCGTTAGGGTGAAATTCCTTGACTCCTCTGAGATATCTACGCACTACAGATGGGCTACGTGGAGTTACTTCATAAGCTACAAACGCTTCTTCCATGTCAAATTGGTATTCTACGTCCAAGCTGTGTTTTCCTTCAGATAGCTCTTGGCTGGAGACCCAACTGGTACCCCTTAACCGGACGATGTCCCGGCTTCTCGTGTTAGGAAAGGAAGTTCTAGATAAGGAAGGAAATGCAAAGCAAGCGTGACCCCAAGGAGATCTCCGGAACCGCCGGGACTGATTCCAAGAGACACAAACTCCTTATCCATAAGAAGAATGCTCTTTCTCCCATCTCCCGTGAACATCCCGCCTTTTGCCAGAGCCATTCTTGCTCGTGGCTTTACCTCTTGCTCCAGGGTCTCTAAGGAGGATCTATGAACCACGCATGTATCATCCAGATACGCCATTATCGAGATTAGAGAGTGCACCATAGCGTCATTTAATGAAAGACCGCACTTGAGGGCTTTCTCCAATGCAGGTAACCCATGGCCGACCACTGTAGGGAACCCCAGTTCAGCCTCGCCTCTCGCCCCTGTCAACCCGTGCGTCATGTAGATACGCTCTCCGTGAGAAAGATGGCCCGGACCTGCTTTCGACCGGCTCAAGCCGAGAAGGTCCCTCTCCACTATGCCACGGGTTATGGCTTTGACACCCTCGGTTACTTTGAACCTGTCAAGCCTTTGGCGCCTGGTAAGGACATACCCGGCAGATGCAGCTATCAATCCTAAACTGAATATGGCCCCCTTATGGGTGTTTATGCCGCCGGTCGCCTGATACATTCGGGCTTCAGCTTCAAGTCCGATGGATCGCACCTTCTCCAATAATTCGCACACCGGACCGACATGACGCATTCCTGCTTCTGCCATGGCTACAAAACTCGGTGCGATTGCACCTGCGCTTCTCACCAGCTTCGCATGATCCATGTCATCATGCGCGCCGGGGCTGTCCACATCAACAAGGCCTGGCGCAGGCGCGCAAGATGCCTCCAGAATCAGGGCAAGGAGTAACACATCACCTATCATTTGAGCCTCAGGCGGCACCGAATCACAAGAGGTCCTCACGCCTAGCCAGTTTGACTTCACGAATTCCCTTGACAAGGATAGTGTCTCTGCCTGACAAGAGCTCACGGCCATTTGCTCCCCACCCTTCCCCCAGCTGTACTTCTACGTCTATTCTTACGGGAAAACTCTTCTCAAGCGTATCAGCCAGCTCGACGATGCGTGCCACCTCGTCCATGGAGACCCCTGTTACAACAACATCAAGGTCAGATCTGCCGTCAGTATACGGCAGCCCTGTATATATTTCTAAAGCGCCGGATCCCCATACTCCCAACCTGATTCCGTCCGGGACTTTCTTTCTCATGACAGATAGCGCAGCCAATGCAGGAGTTCTTGGTACAAATGGCAGCTTTGCAACCTGCTGCGGAGTTATTCGTCTTGTAATATGTTTACGATGGAGCACACACGGAACCCTGATTCTTCTTGACTCAGGCATAAATGGAATGACAAATCCTACTGCAATGAAGTCATCTTTCTTGCCGTCACCGTAAAGCTCACGTGCGGAGTCCATATCGCCATCGGTAAACCTTCGGACAATACCCGGAAGGTACACACCCTTAAGTCCATGTTCAAGCACCTGCTTGCAGTGGCTTCGCACGGAAGGTGACGGCCAGGAGTCTACCTTCAGCAGACCCTTTACATCCCAAGCCTGCCCCGACAACTGCTTGCGCCCTTCCGACGAGATTTCCACCAAGTCGTGCCTGGTAAACTCTTTCGGTGTCTGCATTACTTGCAGAGGACTCACCTCCTCTTGGTGTAAGCCGGGTCCCATACCTTCTCCATCTCATATTTCACCTGGGCTTCGCCAAGGACATCAAAAAGCCTTGTCTTCTCCGGGCCTTCGATGAGAGCTACCATATTGGATTCGTCCTTGCAGGAACTGCTTTCGGACACAGACAACGACAACTTCAGCAGTGTTCTGCCAGCCCTAACCTTCACGTTCGGGGAACACTTCACAATTCTCGCCTTTGTTCTCAAAATGGTCCGGGCAACTCTTTGGACGACTTCGGCATTGGGGAGAGGGGATTCCAGGACACTTACTTCAAAGTCAGGATATGTCCGCATGCGTCTGTAAGTGATGATCTTGCCTTCGCTGTTTAGGACATGGCCTTTCGAGCTTACAGGGAAGCTGTCTGACATGGGAAGCCCCCCTACGACAAGCTCGTAATACTCTGTGCCGACCGGGGATTTTGCAAGTGAGATATCGTCCCTCAAAGGAACACCATCCATAGTCAGCCACCCGAACTCCTGGCACCCATAGAGGTCATGGACCTTTGCGCCGAGGAGTTCGTCTGCAATTGGTATAAGGCCCAGATCCATGGGAGTCCCTGCAACAAATATGGAGCTCACAGGGGGTAGGCAGTCCGCGATACCCAGCTTTCTCGCGTCCTGCAAAGCGTAATTGATGAAAGCCGATTCTCCGACAATGAAGTCAGGCCTCTCTTCAATGATTGCCAGAAGAAAGGCATCCCTCGTTGAACGGCGAAGATAGCTCGCGCTGATCTCCAATTCCCGAAGCGCAGCCCACGGAAACACCAGGACCAAAGGGGGATATGTAAATAGCCCCTTAGCGCCGGACGTAATCCCAGCCAGCTCAAATGCGAGCAAGGATGCGCTGCTTCTATCCGGGATCTCGCTGAACGTGACCCCGACTACATTCTGAAAGGCAGTCGAACCTGTCGTAAATGATATGTAAGCATAATTCAACGGTGTATGGACTTCTTCGATAACGTGGGCAGCGGTTGGCCCGTTCGCCCCTTTGTCCGCCAGGGTTCTCCTGGGCATTTCTTCAACGGTAGGAGCCTGGCCCGGTGTCGCTACGCCGGCTCTCAATATCTCCAGGATCTGCTCTCGCTCAAACTCAGGGTGTAGGCCCATTATCCTCCCCTCCAAGCCAGCACGGAAGTGCCAAATCGAACTCGTTTTCCATGAGCTCGATAACCTTCTCCGAGGTCTTCCTGCCACCACGCCGGATACCAGACATGAGCCTCGACCAAGGGCCTACTTTGTCATGTTCGCCGCCTGCCTTGAGCCTTCGAATCTCCGCTATCTGCGCCTCTACGCATGGCCGCATATCTTCAACTGCCTCCACAATGCCGTCAACCCCACCGAGGTTATAAAAGTGCGAGACTCCTGCCGCAAATACCGGATTGCTCTCTGCAAGCTCCTCCAGAAGCACAATATTGATCTTCGTTACCCTGGCAATGCCTATTAGTGGCATCACGTGGATCATAGTCCCAAACGTATCAGAAAGCGCGAGGATCCTGTCTGCCTGGAGACCGTGACAGAGGAACCCTCCGCTTATCGCTCTGCCGATAACCATTGCGACAATGGGATGCCCCGATCTCCTGGCTTCCGCTGACGCCAACTGGTATGCACCTGTTGACTTATAGATGCCTATGATCTCTTCGACCTTGCCAGGACTCATCCCGGGAGTGTCAACTACCAAGATAATCGGCCTTTTCTCTGCCAAGGGCTTATCTTCGTCTGCCTTGATGGTCAAGTAGACAGCATGCGCCATCTTAAGGCCTTCTTCCAGTCCCATGAGGCCGGCGTAGACCATTCTGAAACGAGGGTTTGCGAACCCTGCGTCATTTGCAATGACAGTTACGGTCTCCCCTGATATCCTGGCAGTTCCCACTAGCGCTGACTCTGCCCACTCTGGATCAAGTCTTTCTCCTCCACACAGATTCTCTTGGAAAGACCCTTCGTCAACTATGAGATCTATCGCATCACGACCCCTGCCGTAAAAGTTAATCACAGTCTCCAATCCTCCCCCGAGGCCAACGCTGGGCATGTGCCGCAAATTCTGAAACATCAGAATCCCAAAGGTGTTCAATGTCTTCGTTGCCGAACTGCCTCCATAGATCCCAAGAGTCTTGGATTTTGTCGTTTGCAGCCAGCTCAACAAGGCGCATTTGCTCCAGCACCATGTCTCCCGTGCCTATGATCCTCTTGGAGCTTATCTTCTCAAGCGGCCAACTTGCAACTTCAGAAACTTTCTCTCTAAATGCCTTCATTGTGTCTTCCACAATGAAGTCCGCATCACGTGTGATGAACCTATGCCTGCCTCCTGTGGTCCGCCACACCAAAGCCCTGTTGGCAGCATCGAATTCCTCCGTCCCTACGACTTCCTCGATAACCCCCGGCCCTGTCAAACCCAGCCTTCCCACATCACTCATGATCAGCACGTCTACGGACGATGCCACAAAACCCATTCCTCCGAAACAACCTACGGTGCCCCCTATGACGCCGATAATCGGCACCTTGCCCCTTGCTGCTTGGAATGCATCCATCACTTCAGAATGAGCAAGCAGGCCTGCGTTGGCTTCCTGAAGCCTTACCCCGCCGGTGTCAAAGGAAATCACCAGCGCAACCTGGCCTGAGTCTTCAGAAGACCTATATTGTGATTTCAGAATCTCCTGCCCGCGCAAAGCAAGGCGGATGGCCATAACCATTTTTGTGCCGTGGACTTCACCGACACCCCCTCCTACGAACCTGCTCTCCTGAGACACGACGACAACAGGGGCCTTGCCTGCCTTTCCCAAACCCACGACTATCCCGTCGTCAAACTGCGGCGTCTGCCCCATTGGAGGTAGGTGAGGGCTGGTCAATTTACGCCTGGGACACAAGAGCTCGATGAAGCTGTCGGGATTACAGATGGCAAACGCCCTTTCTCTGGCATTGAGTCGCGAGAAAGGCTGGTCCTGCATTAGATTCCATCTATCGTCCATAACCAATAGCCACCTCCGTGTCTTACCCTATTTTACGGACATTTCTCTTGCGAGTTGCGATAGTCTGAGCTTAACTACTGCCGGGGTGGCGCCGTCATCGTTTATCCAGATCTCGCATCCGCACACTTTGCGGGTAGCCATGAACTCGTCGATAACCATCTGCCAGACGCTCCCAAACCCCACAGCGCTGGTAGTTATACGAATTCTACTTACATTGGCCTGAGCCGGTAAGCGCTCTACCAGAATCTCCAGATCCCCTGACATTACATGCCCGACATGGAGATAATCCCAACCGTCTCTTTTCTCCTCCGGTACTCCGGTATACTCAAATTCCAATCGCTCCAGAGCCACAACAATCCCCCTCCCCCGTATGCGTGGACCTCACAGTGCACTACCATTCCCTGAACCGGTCCGGGGGACGATAAAGCCCGCCTGACCACTCCACCAATTCCCTTATGGAATGAGCTGCAAGATGCGAGGTGCTTGCATCTCCAATATCGATACCCAAATCCTCGGGAGTCTGAACTATTCCTTGCCGTCTGAGCTCCAGAGTCTCCTTAGGGTCGGCTTCCCTGCCCAGGTCAGTGTAACCTGCCACAGCCTTAATAGCGGCTTCTCGCTGTTTCAGCGAATCACATCTGAGAAGGTGCGCTATTCCTTCCTCAGTAACCAGGTGAGTAATGGCGTCACCGTACATCATGATAGGCGGAATTGCAAAGCCTGCTTCCTCCATCAGTGTCCATGCATCCAGACGATGGACGAAGCTTTGAACACGTCCTGCTCCAAAGGTTTCCACCATCTGAATAACCAGCTTTCTGCCACGCTCCACCGGTCCGATGAGGCCTCTTGTCATGGCGCTTTCCCTTCCCGCCCTAAGCCAACTCGGAGTGGAATGCCGCCTCCCGGGCGGATCACACCCCATGTTCGGTGCACCGCCGAACCCTGCAATCCTGCCTGCAACCGCAGCAGAGCTATTACCATACCGATCAACCTGCAGAGTCGAGCCTACAAATGCATCGACAGCATAGTGGCCTGCAACCTGGCACATAGCCCTATTTGACCTCATGTTTCCGTCGGGTCCGATGAAGAACACATCGGGACGACTGGCCATGTAATCCTCCATGCCCACCTCAGAGCCGAACGAATGAACCGACTCAACGAACCCGCATTCAATAGCCGGAATAAGACTGGGATGCGGATTTACCGTCCAATGAGAACAGATCTTGCCCTTAAGACCAAGGCTTTCCGCATACGTGGGAAGGAGCAATTCGATTGCACAAGTCCCGAAGCCGATTCCGTGATTCAGCGACCTCACTCCGTATTCCCCGTAGATACCTTTGATCACCATCATAGCCATAAGGACATGCACATCTGTGATAAGCGCAGGATCCCTTGTAAAGAGGGGCTCAGTATAGCATGGCCTGCCCACCGGGACAAGGAAATCCACCCACTCTCCGGGTATGTCGACTCGTGGCAGCTTATCCACGATCTTCTCAACCTGTGCCACGACAATCCCCTGTCTGAATTTGGTAGCTTCAACTATCGTGGGGGTATCCTCTGTGTTCGGCCCGGTATATAGGTTACCGGCTCGGTCCGCCGAAATCGCAGCAACCAGCGCCACGTCCGGAGTGAGATCAACGAAGTAACGGCCGAACAGCTCCAGATAGGTGTGGATCTCCCCTATCTTCATCTTGCCTTCGCTGACCATCTGAGCTACTCTGGCACTCTGAGGAGATGAGTATGAAAAATCAGCGAGCCGGGCAATTCCGCGCTCAAACACCTCACAGTGGGATGGAAGAGCAATAACTGACTGCACCATGTGAAGATTATTCACTCGCTTGGCGTCTACATTGCACAAACAGTCTGCCAGGAAATCAGCTTGTTTTTGGTTGTTTCCTTCAAGCGCCACCCTGTCACCTGACTGAATTACCGCCTCCAATAAGGATACGCAATCAAGAGGATCCACTATCTTGCTGCCTGGCTCAGATACAAACTGTTGTGCCTCACATAGCCGCTTCAGAAACTCATTCTTCCTCAGCGTCCATTCAGTTCTTCTCGCAGCCATGCTTTCCATATTCTCAAGCCCCTTTATACTTCTTCCAGGGTCATAAGGAGGTCCCCGGCTTTTACCATTTGCCCTGTGCTTGCATGGATCTCCACAACTCTTGCCTTCTTAGGCGAGAGAATTTGGTTCTGCATCTTCATAGCCTCAATGAACGCTACTTCCTGTCTTACGTCAACAACATCGCCTACCCCGGGCAAGTCAGTCTTTCTCATAGGGTGCTTGCCGGGATTTATGGTAAGCTGTCCCGGAAGCTTCGCTCTGATTTCAAACGAGTTTCCGTTTTTCATCCGGAATCACACCTCCCAAATATTCTTGACGGTAACAACGATATCAGGCAGCCTTCCTGACGTGTCTAGCCCAGTAGAGTCAGAAAGCACCCGGCTGCAACCGCAGTCCCGATTACGCCTGCGACGTTCGGGCCCATTGCATGCATAAGTAGGAAGTTCTCAGGGTTTGCCCTCTGTCCCTCCACCTGGCATACGCGGGCAGCCATAGGAACTGCTGACACTCCGGCTGCTCCGATAATTGGGTTTATCTTTCCTCCGCTCAACACGTAGAATAGTTTTCCAAGTAGGACTCCACCTGCTGTACTGACTGCGAATGCAACAGCGCCAAGCGCCAGGATCTTAAGGGTTGCCACAGTCAAGAAGGTATCAGCGCCCATTGTTCCGCCTACAGCGATAGTCAGGAGTATGGTCACTATATTGACCATCTCACCCTGCGCGGTATTGAAAAGGCGATCCGTCACACCGGACTCCCTCAAGAGGTTTCCAAGCATTAGGCAACCTATAAGCGGGGTAGTATCCGGCAATAACAAACAACCGACAAGCGTTGTCACAATGGGAAAGAGGATTTTTGTGGTCTGTGAAACAGGCCTGGGATCCTCCATTACGGTCTCACGTTCTTTTTGTGTAGTAAGAAGGCGAATAACCGGCGGCTGAATCAAGGGCACAAGTGACATGTATGAGTAAGCCGCAACCGCCACAGCCCCTAGCAGATGAGGAGCGAGTTTCACAGCAAGGTAAATTGCGGTAGGGCCGTCTGCTCCGCCGATTATGGCGATAGAGGCAGCCTCTCTGATGCCAAAACCCAGCGCATCTGCGAGGAACATAGCGAAAAACACCCCGAACTGCGCTGCAGCCCCTAACAAGAAGGTTACAGGCCGAGCAAGCAACGGACCAAAGTCAGTCAAAGCGCCTATTCCCATAAAAATCAAACATGGAAGTATTTCTGTTTCCAGTCCGTATGTGTAGAAGTAGTAGAGAAGTCCTCCTTCATCTGAAATGCCCGCTCCCGGAATATTGGCTAATAGGCACCCGAAGGCTATCGGCAGAAGCAGTAGGGGCTCAAAGCCCTTGCTAATGGCCAGGTAAAGGAGGACAATGGCAACTCCGATCATTATCAGGTTCCCCGCTGTCAAGCCCAGGAGTCCACCGGACGCTAACACTGATACCAAAGTTTTCAAAAACAAGGATATCCCCCATCTCATTCAGGCGTAATCGCACTGAGCGCCATAATCACCAAGCAAAGAAAACCCGTCACAAGGAAAACAGTGGTAATTGATACGAGACATACTGTAAGCGTACTAATTCCGGGTTCCATACATGTCACCCCCGTTGCGTTTGCCTATGGAAAGCACTGATCATCACCGGCTGACGAATTCATTCCCGACCTTGCCATCTCACTTATGCTTGCTCCGACGCTCCAAGGCTTCTTAAGAAAGCCGTCAAAAGTGTAGATACCTGGTCCATTGTGTTAAGGTCAATAACTTCGTACGGAGAATGGGAATTTCGCCTCGGCACTGTCACCGAAACACACTTTATGTCAGACCACTCATCGTATACACCTGCAGCATCTGTAAACAGGCCAAAGCGCACATCCAGGCTATAAGGAATACCTGCCTTACCGGCTGATTCCTTAAGACCGGCCACAAGTTCTCTGTCAGCGAAGAACATCAACATACCCCTTGCGGGTTTCACTGACTCAAATCGCCTTATGACAGGCCCTGTACCCAGTGGGACTCCTACACCCGGCCCTGCTTCAGGATCCCCGCCATATCCTGTGTCAATGGAAATAGCCCACTTCGGATAGACGGTTTTTGCCAGGTGCCGCGCTCCCCTGCATCCGATTTCCTCCTGAACCGTAAATGCGAACATCACGCTTACATCAAGTTCAACTTCGGCCAGGCGTCGTGCAGTCTCAAGTAAAATTGCACATCCTTGTCGATTATCAACTGCTCTTGATGCAAGCAGCGTTTCCTCGTCATCCAACCATCGTGGAGTTGTGTCAAACACTATCGGATCTCCCGGTTCCACCTGAGAACAACGCGGCCCTGCATCAATCCAAAGGCGGTTTAGGGTTTGGCCTAAGTGAGTGCTGGGTGAACGAACTACACCCGGAACAGGCCCTTTTTCTGTTAGAATCACTACAGGTTGGCCTGCTGTCACAGCTGCGTTTATGTCCACCACAAATTCAAACCACACAAATCCGTCCCTGACATCAGTCGTGACCATGCTTATCTCATCCATGTGAGCCATCAGCACCAAAACCGGGGCTCCTTCCGGGCCTTCTCTAGTAGCCAATAAGTTCCCCATTCCGTCTGTTTGCACTGTGGACACATGTGATTGGATCTTCTTACTGATCACCTCTGCCACCGGCTGTTCAAAACCGGAGGGGCCTGGGATTTTCACAAGGTCAAGGAAATCACGGCGTAGATCTGCAATACCCATTTGCTCCCACCTACTCACTGTCAAATGCCACAATTCGGCATATGGAAGACTCCCCACCTACAAATCGCCATGGGAAGCACCCGATAATCATTCTCCTGTTAAGAATCTCGTCTATGTCCCCTCCCACATTCTCAGCATGGATAATGTCATGAGGGAACAGAAGTGTGTGCATTATCTGATAATCCCGAGGCGGGAAAAAGGCATCAAGGCCTTTGCCGTACTTATTTTTGAGATGGAAGTCCGCCTCTCTTGCTTGCACGGGCATCCATTCGCGTATCTTGGTGTTCATTGGATGATCAGCGGACCCGCAGTCCACAGCAAGCCACTTCAGTCTCATTTCCTTACACCATTCCGCGAATTCCCTGGCTGGCCCTGGATGCTTAATCATGTACCTGACTTCGTCAGCCTCAGGCTGATCCCAAGCGTATCGGTGATAACCTGTGTTAATAACGACAATGTCGCCTTCCTTGACCTCGACCCTGTCTGTGATGTCTTTAGATGTGTAGATCCCGTAGTCTTCTGCAATGTCGCTGAGGTCTACCACTACCCCTGGCCCCACAAGGTAATCCAAGGACAGGCTGGCAATATCCCTACCATGAGTACAGAAGTGCAATGGCCCGTCAAGATGGGTCCCTACGTGGTTAGATGTAGTGATAAGCTGACCGTTGGCACCGTTGGGGCTGAGTCTCTTGAAGAACTTGATCTGAAGCGGTTCATAAGTCGGCCACGGCGGCGTAAGATGGCTTAGAGGTTGTGTAAGGTCATACATCTTCACCTTATCCCAAAACTTGGTCATTCTGTCTCATCCTCCTTAAAAGAACTGTATGTAAGCCCTAATTTCCGTCGGCGTACTCTTTCCCGAAGGCAATAATTGCCTTCTCAAAACATTCCCAAGGTGGATTCACCAATCCGGCTCCTACCTGGCCCACACCTGGAGCCTTATGGGCAATTCCGGTATTTATCTGAGGCAATATGCCTGTTTCCACTACTTTTCTGATGTCTATGCCTGTCGGTGTGCCCCTGAAGTTCAAGATGGGTATAGTAAAGTGCCTATTCTCAGTAATTGTTATGCTGTACATCTTCTCAGAAAACCTGATGGCGTCTTCAGGTGCGCCACCCACGAATTGAACAATGGGGATGGCAGCTGCCATAGCGAAGCCGCCCACACCTGCAGTCTCCGTTATCGCTGAGTCACCGATATCAGGGTTTGCATCTTCTTCAGAATACCCGGGGAAGTAAAGGCCCTTGACTATCTCTGCAGGACCGGTAAACCACTGATTGCCCAACCCGCTGACTTTAATTCCGAACTCCGTGCCGTTTCTGGCCATTATCGTCACAACAGAACTCTTGTGGATACCGTGGGCAGCCTCAAGCATTGCCTTGACTGCAGGCATAGAAAGGTTGAGAAAGAAATGGTCGTTGGAATTAACGAATTCCAGGCACTTTCTAATATCAGCTTGTGGATGATCCACCTCCACCAGGTAAGGAACTAAGGCTCGTATGAGGAGGGATGTCCCTGCCCTGTTTCGATTATGCACTTCATCCCCCATGTGCAGTGCTTGGGCTATCATTGACTTGAGATCTATGCCGCCTGAAAGCTCAATTGCCTTCTTCAAGATTGGGGCGAGAACTTTCTCCATCCATCTCAGCCTATCCAAGACTTCCTCGCTGTAGGCTCCGTACCGGAGGACCTTTCCCAGGCCTTCGTTGAGTGTAGAATAGGATCGATTTCCATGGGTCCTGTTTTCCAAAATGAATACTGGCATCCTCGGCGAAACTACCCCTGCCATAGGCCCCACGGCAGAGTGCTCATGACACGGGGAGTACTCGATATCGCCTTTTGAGGCTAGTTCTTCAGCCTTCTCCGGTGAATCTGCCCACCCCTCGTACAAGATTGCACCTATCACAGCGCCGCGCAGAGGGCCCGACATTTTGCCCCAGGTGATGGGAGGTCCTGCGTGAAGCAGCATTCGATCGCCAAATCCGGGAATTGCCTCACGGGCCACACCGATACCGGTAAGGACAGGTTGCGCTGAACTGAACCTCTCAATTGCCGTTTGGTTAGCCTTATCGATATCACTTCTGCCTTCCAGCTCATCAAGGATATCAATGAGTTCAGCCTTACCATGGGCAGGAGGCTGCCATTTCACCTGATATACGTTGGCGCCTTGTTCCTGCATAGATTCGGCAAATACACCGCTTCCCACATTAATCACTCCCCCTTCAGGGGGCCAATTCCTTATCGTAAGCACTGTCTCGTTCCTCCCTGCGCCTTGATAATTCGAGATACCAAATCTGCCGCTGCCCGGTTCGAGGAAAGGACCTCTGCTCCTGCCTCGCTCAAGACTGCGGCCTGCTTCTCCAAGCCTTGGGGATCTCCTGCAGTGCCCACCATGACAGCAATCTGCGCCAGCCCTTGGCCCATATCCTTTCGAATCCGCCCGGCTTCCCTCACGGCTTCAGCCATTACGCCTGCAGGATCTCTGTGACACCCGTACCCCAACACTACATCGAATAGAAGGATCCCCACATCCTTACGGCCTGCCTCCGCAATGTACCTGGGAACTCTCATTCCTGGATCCAGCATTGGGTGGGGCTTTCCTCGGGTAAAGTAATCCTCTCCCATATCAATACAAGTGTTGGCAAAACTCTCCAGAGGGTCTTCAATCAAGAGTCGTCTATCCTGTGCAATGTTGGAATACACATCTATGCCCATCCTTCGGAGCATAGTCAGTGTTTCATGGCACAGGGTCCCACCTGAGTACAACCCTCTGAAGTATCCTCCACCATCCACCCTTCTCATCACTTTACGGGCCATTTCGTCGAGTTCATCGCGAGAGTAGAGGCTCTCCTTGGACTCTCCGGTTGCCAATTGATAAGCCAGAATCGCAGCCTCCTCCAGATCACCGGCAAACAGCACCTTACCTGATCGGCTTCTGCGGGCTTCCCCAACCTCCTCACCCATGAAGCACACAACCACGGGTTTTGCCCCGTCGTCCAACATCCTTATGAGGTTGTCACGAACACTGGGATGAGGGGGCTTTGATATCAAGACTTTGACAGCTGTGTTGGGATCTGATTCAAGAAAAGCCAATCCCATAAAAGTGGTAATCCCGCCTACGTCTTTACTCAAATCGCGCCCGCCTGTTCCGATAGCTTCAGAGATTCCTTCACCAAGCCTGTCGATAATAGCCATTACCTGTTGCAGCCCTGTACCGGCTGCAGCCACAATACCAATCCTCCCGGACCTGACTTTATTCGCGAACCCTAGTCCCAGACCGCCGATGACAGCAGTCCCGCAATCAGGCCCCATAACAAAGAGGCCCTTCTCTTTGCCTGACTTCTTTAGGCGGACCTCATCCTCAACAGAGACGTTGTCGCTGAACAAAAAGACATGTAAGCCACTGGCAAGGGCCTCTCCGGCTTCCCTTGCGGCATACTCACCGGGAACGGATATTGCTGCGATTCCAGCGCCTCCCACAGAGGCTGCTTCGGACAGAGTCGCATAGATCTTTGCTGCCTTTACGCCTGGCTCTTGCCGGGCGGAGCCTTCCAAACTTTCCTTAATGACTTCCTCTGCGTTATCTATGGCATCCTCGGCTTCTGCCACAACAGCGACAATGAGATCATTGGCTGTAGCTGTCTCCAGTTCTTGGGAGACAAACCCCATTTCCCTGACTGCGTCCTTATTAAGCCCAGTCGCCATTCCCACCTGAGCTGCGACCACCTTATCTATGTTCCGGACTGTCCGGGCCAGGCGCATGAGCACAATAGAGTCATGGTAACTATTGGGCTTTATTACCAACCTTTTGAACACCACGCATACCTCCTTTGCCAGTTCAGGGCAAGGTAAATGCCTAGCCCTATATCACAGCCGGACGTAGCGCCCACTGAAAGCAACCTACCTACTGCGTCTTTTGCCTCACCGGGTTCTCCTGTAAGCACGTAAACCAAGGCTCTTTCTACAGTCTCATGAGCGCATCCTTCCAGCGCTCGATTAATGAAGAACGCGCTGAGATCAGACGTCTTGTGCAGGTTCCTTCTAACGCAGGCTTCCCATATACTCCCTTTCGATCGCCAGGGTGTTCCAAAAACACTCCTGGCCAAACTGATTCCAAGGACCAAATCATCACCACTGGGAGTAAGGCCCGGCCCAAACCCGATTACCCCAGCCAAAGCCTTCTCCAGCCCTTCCCTGTCATTCTCAAGCAAAGTCCTTCTGATATCCTCAATGACCCCGCCGCACGCAGCCGGTTCACTGTTGACATTGAACTTGAAACCTCTGCTAAACACAGAATCATTATGTTTTGAAGCTAGGGCTGATTCTAGAACTGCCATGTTCTCGTCTCCAATTGTATGCAGGCAATTGACAGCCTCTAAAGGGCTTCTCCATCCCTTGCTGCCACTGAAATCTATGACAGTCTTTTCTCCAAGCCACAGGCTGCAGGAGGCAGGCATGCCGGCTTCATCTCCCGGAGATACGTCCAGGGCGAAGAAAGAGAACCTTTCTGATACAGCCACTGTCGCAACGTCCTTTCCACATCCTCGTCCCAGCGGCAGGATAGTGAGAAAGCCTGACCCGGCTACAAGGTTAACGGCATGAGTGAATACACTGTGCACCTTAAATGTCTTCCGGTCTTTCAACACACGTTCGAATTCTCGGCCGTGACTTACTGCGGTTAGATAAAATGGCTGTTCATACATATCCATATCAGTGTCATAATTCCAAACTGCACAGTTGTAAACCTTTATGAAATAGCTATAAAGTTTAGCCGTCTATTATGTTACAAAGTATCATTTTGCCAGGAAGAACTATGAAACAGGGAGAGCTAGCAAGACACCTGTGTCACAGGCATCCGTTGAGGTGGTGCCCCATATCGAAGATCCTGGACAAGCGGAGAGCTGTCTGTAAGGACAGACGTTGATCAGCATGATTGGGGTCAAGGCCTGTAAGTTCCTTTATTTTTCTCAGCCGGTAAAGGATTGTGTTGTAATGAGCATACATCAACTCTGCGGTCTTTCGGGCGTTACCGTTAGTTTTGAAGTAAGCCTCAAGGGTCTTCAGGAGTTCGCCGCCTTTTGACCCGTCGTAATCCCGAAGCTCACCTATAATCTCATCGGCAAATCGCTTCTGCTCATCCAGGTCTGCCTGGCCCAACAGAAGACCGTATATACCCAGCATTTCGTAGTGGATGTTCTGACCTTTGCCGAAAATAACTTTACCCAGGTCCATGGCTACTTTAGCCTCTCTGAACCCTCTCTTTATACCTGTCACGCCACTAACCCGGCGGCTGACGCCTGAACTCACTGTCCATCTCCCAAGGTTGCTACGGGCCTTCTTGAGCAAGCGGTCAGTCCAAGACGTGACATCATCTTCGTTGACTTGCCCCGGATACACAAACAGCAGGATTCCACTGGCATGCCTGGTCAGAATATACCTTAGACGATTTCTCCGGCAAAAATCAGCAATAACAGTCGTAGCCTGTGTCTTTGCCAGTTGACATGCTTTTTCATACTCGGCGATATCGCTGATTTCCCTTGACGGCAGGACATCGAAAAGGATCGTCACGTAGTCCAAACCCAGATTCCATCCGAATGTCCTGGCTCGTTCCAGGAATCCCTCTTCAGCCGGATTGTCAGAGGAAAACAGTTGATCCAGGAATTCTGTGCGGTATTTCTGCTCTACCTGCGTCACGTCATGATAACGTATTACGTCAAGAGCAATAAGCGGGCAAAGCCGCTCCAGACTGTACAAGTCTGTTACGCTAAACTCCCCGAAGAATTTCACTGCTGTAAGAGACCCTAACTGCTCGTTTGCCGCGGTAACCGGAGCGCGGATGATTTCAGCTTTATAGCCGTTTGTCTCAACCTGGTTGCGTTTGAACCAAAGCACAGTGCCTTCCACGCGATCAGTGAATGTCTCAGGTTCAAGATGCTCCGTAGGCCGATCAAGCAACTCACCTATGAGGGCCTCGTTAGACGGTCCCCAGCACATACCGGACACTGATCTTCTCAGATTCAACGAATCGTCTATAGATACCACTGCCTGGAGAAGGTCTGCTGCGGCTCCCGATATCTCCTGAAGGCCTCCCCCCTGCAGCAGGAGGTTTATGAACCTTCTGTGAGCGACTAGGCTAACCTGCACAAACCTGCTTTGGCGATTAACGAGTTCTGCCAGGACGGCTGATATGAGGTCAGAGAAGTTGGCTTCACGTGGAAGCTCCAGGAGAGGCACTCCAAGTTCATCTGCGGCATCTATCATGTGAGGCGGAATCGCGTCTATGTACCGTTTCGGTTTCATACCCAGCACTGCCAATCCTTTACTCGCAAGAGTCGGCAGTAGGGCTCTTTGAGCGTCCAGGTTGTCCTTGATTGCATAGCCTGTTGTCAAGAGCATGTCTCCCTCTCGCACCCAGTCGAGGATATCAGGGACTTCCATGACGTTAATGTTAGTGACAACCCGTTCCATACCGGACCTGCCCCCGGCTACGGCAACCCCGGAGAATTCAGGCAACTCGAGAACTTCTCTGACAGTGATTCCGACTTCATGAAACATCATTTGCGACCCTCCATGAACCATCGACAGTCAGCAATCAAGTGCTGCCCGCATTATCTCAATATTCCCTTGTTTTTCCGCTTTTGTTTACGTTCGACATATGTTCCTGGAATTCCTTTGACATGTACAGCAAAGGGAGCCTCCGTCTCGGCCCCCTTTGCTATCACAGTATAAGACAGCTAACACAAATCCGGACTAACCACGGAGTTGAGTTTACGCTTCGGCTCTCGGAAGAATCTGGTTGAGGATTATGCCGAGTATAGCTGCAAGGCCCATACCACCCAGTTGAGCATTGCCCCACAGGGTAATCATTGCACCGCCGATACCCACAACCAGAATTACACTGGCAATAAACAAGTTCCTTGAATCCTTCAAATCAACATTGTTCTCTACCATAGTCCTAACGCCGATAGCTGCAATCATACCAAAGAGCACAATAGAGATTCCTCCGATAACAGGATCGGGAATCGTCCTGATGGCCGCGCCAAGCTTCCCAACGAATGCCAATAGGATGGCAGCGACTGCTGCTACCCTCATAACCTCAGGCTTCCACACTTTCGTCAAGGCCAAGACACCGGTATTCTCAGAGTAAGTAGTGTTGGCAGGCCCGCCAAACAAACCTGCAAGCGATGTAGCAACACCGTCTCCCAGAAGTGTCCTGGTGAGGCCTGGGTCTTCTATGAAGTCGTCTTCCACCGTAGCTCCTACAGCCAGAATATCTCCAACGTGTTCCACCATACTGGCAAAAGCTGCAGGGGCAATGATCCCGATAGCAGCAGCGTCAAACACAGGGAATGTAAATTGCGGCAGTCCTATCCACGCTGCCTGCACCACCGGGGTCGGATCTACGTTACCTGTTATGAGACAGATTATGTACCCGACAACAATCCCTGCAATAACCGGCAACAATCTCAGGAAACCCTTGAGATACAGGTTTACAATAGCAACTGTAGCAAGCACAATCAGCGCGATCGGCCAATTCTGGCTTGCGCTTCCGATGGCAACAGGCGCCAGGTTCAACCCTATTACCATAATGATAGGTCCTGTAACCACAGGCGGAAGTATCCGCTGCATAAACTCAGGGCCAAGAAAATGAATGAGAATTCCGAAAGCTACATAAAGAAAGCCGGCTACAATAATTCCTCCCTGAGCTGCAGGAATTCCCTTTTCTGCCACCACCATTGCCACCGGCGCAATAAACGCAAATGATGATCCCAAAAACACCGGCACTCTTCCTCTAGTAACCAGATGAAACCATAGAGTTCCGATTCCTGCTGTGAACAAAGCTACGCTGACGTCAAGGCCGGTTAGGAGCGGAACAAGAACTGTGGCGCCGAACATGGTGAACGCATGTTGAAGACCGAGTATGAGCAGTTGGTGTGTAGGCAGATGGTCTCCGGGTTTAATCGGCCCCATGATTCTCGTGTTAACCGTTGGCTTAGTACTAGCCATTACTTTTTCCTCCCTTCGTGCTCCTTCGCCCATCGCTCTACAAATAGTCAGCGAAGGGATGCACTCGCTCTCTCTTTAAGCGCCCAATACACCTTCTCTGATGTCATGGGTAATGTCCTCACCCTTATGCCTGCTGCGTGATACAGCGCGTTTGCAATAGCGGGAGGCGTTGGCACCATGACATGCTCTCCTATTCCTCTCGCTCCGTACGGTCCGTCTTCCTGAGGAACCTCCACGAAATCAACAAGCAACTCATCAGGTATATCGGCTGCAGTAGATATCTTATAATCAATGTAAGATGGATTCAAGAGTTTTCCTTGCTCGCTGAATTTCATTTCCTCAAGCAAACCTATACTTATGCCCTGTACTACACCCCCTTCCACTTGAGTCTTGGCAGTAACTGGGTTGATGACTCGTCCGGCGTCATACACTGCAGCGACTTTGAGAACACGTATCTTCCCTGTCTCGACATCAAGCTCGATTTCCACGGCTTGAGCCCCGTAGGTCCAATTGGCTACCGGTTTCTCACTCTGTCCGGTCTCAGGGTTCATAGCAGTAATCCCTTCCGGGATAAACGTTCCTCTTCCTATCACCGGCCCTCCGTAGCCACTGAAGTCCGGAAGAGTGACGCCCAGTGACAACGTGCCTATGTGAACAGATCTCTTGGGATCACTCTTTACGAAGACCTTGCTTTCTGCAATATCAATGTCTTCAACAGGAACCCCGAAATATTTGGCCCCATGCCCCAGAACCTGGCGCCTGGCATCTTTGGCAGCAGCAATGACCGCCCTGCCACACGAGTAAGTAATCCTGCTGGCTACAGTCTGCCACTCATATGCGCTAAAATCAGTGTCGATAGGCTGTACTCTGACATCTTCGTACCTGACTCCGAGCTCATTGGCAAGTATTTGAGCCAGAACGGTAAATGAGCCTTGTCCCAGTTCTTGGGCACCGATGCTCAAATAGACCGTCCCGTCATCATTTAGCTTAACAATAGCTGAAGATGCCGCATCATTCGGCATGGCAGGCGCCTTAGTCATACAAGCGATGCCTTTTGCCCGGACTTTCTTTACGCCGGGCTCAATGACCCCAGGCCCACTCACCTCTTGCCAACCGATGAGTTCAGCAGTCCTTTCAAGACACTGTTCTATGCCTGGGTTACGAAGCACCTGTCCTGTTGCGTTTGTGGAGCCGTCCCTTTGCAAGTTGATCCTGCGGAGCTCGACCGGATCCATACCTAGCTCATGGGCAATCTGGTCTATGTGTTGCTCCATTGCCCAGTGATTCTCACTGTGGCCGAAGCCGCGCAGCGGGCCTCCGACAGGCTTATTTGTATATACGCAATATGAATCTGTCTTCATATTAGGTATGTCATACACTCCGGATGAGCTGTATCCTGCTGCCCTTGTCACATTCACCCCATATTCCGTATACGCGCCCGCGTCCCAGTACATTTCAAACTCCTGGGCGGTGAACCTGCCATCGTGTTTGACTCCGGTTTTGAGACGGCATAACATTCCCTGTCTGACAAAAGTGTCTCTGAACTCCTCTTCTCTCGTACACACCAGTTTAATCGGTGCATTCCTGCATTTCATCGCAAGGGGTACCAGAGTCGCCTCAACATTGAGCCCGGCCTTACCGCCAAAACCTCCGCCCACATACGGTCCGATAACCCTCACCTTGTTCATGGGAAAGCCCAGACTGTGGCTTAGGATGTTGCGCATTGCAAAGGGGGATTGTGAACTTGCCCATATAGTCAGCTTGTCATTACGGTCGTAGAGAGCTATCGCAGCATGGGGCTCAATGGGTGAATGCTGAATATGAGGCACGTAATACTCACGTTCAAATATTAGGTCAGCCTCAGCAAACCCCTTTTCAATATCGCCTTTACGTATTCTGAAGTGGTTACTGATATTAGTATTAGGTATAGGGAAAAAAGCAGCTCCAATCTCATATGTATGGAGATCAGGATGCACCAGGCAAGCGCCGGGCTTTATGGCTTCCCGTAGATCAAGCACAGGAGGAAGCTCTTCATATTCCACCTCTATCAGTCTCAAAGCTTCTTCAGCGATCTCCAAGGACTCGGCAGCGACGCCTGCCACAGGTTCCCCGTAATATCGCACTTTATCCACTGCATAGGGCGTGCGATCTTTTAGGTAAAGCCCCATCCTATTTGGAAAATCCTTGCCTGTGACAACAGCCTTTACACCGGGCAGTTCTTGTGCTTTCCTTGTGTCGATTCGCACAATATGGGCATGTGCGTACTCACTTCTTAAGAGCTTCGCAAACAGCATCCCTGGGAACTTCAGATCACCTGCATAACGTGCTGCCCCGGTCACCTTCTCCACCGCGTCATTTCGTATGACGCCCACACCCAAATAGTCTTCGCGTGCCACTATCTCTCACTCCCCTCTTCTTGGGAATCGGAGCTTGCTGAGACCTGCATTATCGCATCGATCACACGGGCATATCCCGTGCACCTGCAGAGATTCCCACTTATAGCCTCAACAACTTCATCCCGAGTAGGGTTTGGGTTTCGCAAAAGCAGGCCTTTGGCTGACATGACTATCCCCGGTGTGCAGTACCCACATTGAAGCGCGCTGTTATCGATTATGCTCTGCTGTATCGAGTCAAGGCGGTCTCCTTCGCCAAGGCCTTCTACAGTGAGCACTTCTTTACCGTTAGCCTCCACAGCCAGCATTAGGCATGAGTTCACCGGCTCACCGTCTACCAGGACTGTACATGCTCCGCATTCTCCTTTGCCGCATCCCTCTTTGGCGCCTGTTAAGTCCAGTTCCTCGCGGAGAAAGTCCAAGAGTCTCATCTGGGAGGATACTTCTGCTCTGACCGGTTCACCGTTAACTGTCATCTCTATTCTGTGTGTCACAGCTCACTTCACCTCCCTGATTGCTGCAAGGCCTGAAAGAGCTTGCCGAATAGCGTTTCCGGCCATAACCTCTGTCATTTCAAGGCGATACTCCTCGCCTGCTCTTATGTCGCTGATGGGAACAGCCATCTCTCTTGCAAGAGACGCAGCCTGAGCTATTGCTTCATCGTCCTTACTGTTCAGCAAGACAGACTCAGCTTCTCTTGCTCTTATCGGGGTCGGTGCCACTGCTCCCAGGGCAATCCGAACCTCTCCGCTTGCGAAAGCCAAGCAAGCGACACTTACGATGGACAAGTCAACAGAGTCGGTTCGACCCAATTTCAGATACACCCCGTATGATTGGGTGTCATTCTTAGGAAGCCTGATCTTGTAGACGAACTCTCCCTTTTCCAGGACGGTCTTACCCGGCCCGGTGAAGAATTCACTGATAGGAATCAGGCGTGAGCTCTTCGGCCCCCAAGTCTCAATCTCAGCTTCGTATACTAATAACGCAGGGGCAGTATCAGCTGCCGGAGAAGCATTGCATATGTTTCCGCCGATTGATGCCCGGTTTCTGACTTGAAGAGATCCTACGGAATGGGCTGCCTGCGCCAACAACCCGTACTCTGAGCGAATGAACTTGTTTCTTACAAGCATGTTCAAAGGTGATGCTGCGCCTATGGAGAGACCCTCTCCGTTCTGATGCTCTATTCCCTCGATTCCTTCAATTGCCTTGAGGTCTATCAATGTCTTGGGTCTCAGCTGTCTGTCGTACATACGCACAAACAGATCTGTTCCGCCTGCGAGGAAACTGCCGGTGTGGCCTGCTTCAATAGCAAGGTTCACCGCATCCTCCCGGGTTCCTGCACGTACATAATCAAAAGGTAACAGCACCGGTCGCCCTCCCTTCCACGTGTCTCTACGGCTTACAGATTCCCACCTACAGTAAAGTAATACTTACAATGAGCCTGGTTTACACTTCGAATTTCTTTAACCTACTAAGGATAACCTTCGTAATATTACACAAAATCTTCCATTACGAAGTAGGCAATCATCACAATATGTAGGTCTTTTCAGGCAGGAGGCAGGTTTCTGTCGTTTCTGACTCTTGCGATATTGAAGAGAGGCTCCTAAGAATGAAAATAGGCGGGAGAAAATCCCCCGCCGTTTCCAAGACGTGCTGTTGTCAGAGTCTGGCTCTCATATGTGTATCGACTTACCGTGCACAGCCTCAGCTGCTTCGACCAGCGACTCAGCAAGCGTAGGATGAGCGTGTATTGTAGTTGTGAACTCCCCTACAGTCATATGAGTTCGCACTGCCAATGTAGGTTCAGGGATAAGGTCTGTCGCGCCCGGTCCGACAATATGCACACCGACGATTACGTCAGTGCTTGCATCAGCTATGACCTTGACAAATCCGTCAGTCTGGCCCATAGCCAAAGCCTTACCGCTGGCCATGAAGGGAAACTTGCCTATCCGCACATCAAGGCCACGTTCTTTTGCCTGAGCCTCATTTATTCCTACACTGGCCACTTCGGGCCTGGTGAATATTGCACCTGGGACAGCGTCATAACTCATACGACGTTCTTCGCCTGCAATGCTATGAGCAGCGGTTATCCCTTCATAAGACGCTACATGAGCCAGCATGACAGTGCCGACGACATCACCGATAGCGTATAGATTTGCAATGTTTGTCTCCATTTTGTCGTTAACCACTATTTCCCCGCGCTTGTTGACCTCAACCCCTAACTCCTCCAAGCCAATTCCTTCAGAATTGGCTCTCCGTCCTACAGACAACAAGGCCTTCTTCGCAACAAGTTGTTCGCCTGAGTCGAGAAGGGCTACAACTTCACCATCGACTTCTGTAATCTTCTCAATTCTCACGCCACACTTGACGTCAACCCCATGCTTCTTGAGGGAAGTTAAGATGGCGCCGGAGATATCCGGGTCTTCCATAGGCAGTACAGTCGGCATGATATCTACAACAGTCACCCTGCTTCCGAGACCGGCGAATATGAAAGCCAGCTCACATCCGATGACACCACCTCCGACAACAAGGAGGCTTTCAGGGACTTCTGAAAAATCCAAAGCCTCATCGCTGGTGATGACAGTGTTTCCGTTGTAACCAAATGACGGAAACACCAGAGGCCTGGAGCCGGTGGCGATTATTGTGTCCCTGGCTTTTATCTCCGAAGATGTACCCTGTGAATCCACTGTAATTCTTCCGGGTGCCACAAGCCTGCCTGTCCCTTTTACGACCTTAACCTTACCCCTCTTGAGCAGAAAGCTCACACCTGCTCTGAGACGTGAGACTATTTTGTTCTTCCTGGCAATCATCTTACCGAAATCAGCTGACACTTCCTTGGCTTCTACCCCGAATTCCCCCAGCCTCTGTGCCAGAGAATAAGCCTCCATGCCTGCAATAAGAGATTTTGTGGGGATACAGCCTCTGTTTAGGCATGTCCCACCAAGTTGCTCCTTTTCAACAAGGCACACGCTCTGCCCCAGCTGAGCGGCTCTAATAGCTGCAACGTATCCTCCCGGACCTCCTCCAAGCACTGCAACGTCACATTCAAACACAAAGCCACGCTCCTTCTCGCTGTTCTTCCCATTTTTCTCCGGGCAATCGGAATCAAGAATCCGCTACATTCTGGATAGGTAAACCCGCGGAACCCGCCTACTTATTCCACAAAGGATTTCATGAGTTACTGTACCCACTTTCTCCGCAATATCCTCTGCAGTAATCTCTTCCTTGCCTTGCCTGCCGATGACAATAACCTCATCGTCTATATCGACTTCCAAGTCACCTGTGGATACCATACATTCATCCATACATACTCTCCCGACTATCGGGAACCTGTTCCCTCTGACAAGCACCTCTCCGCAGTTGGAAAGGGCTCGAGGAAAACCGTCAGCGTATCCAATTGGTACTGTTGCAATTGTAGAATCCTTGTCTGTGGTGTAAGTGGCGCCGTATCCTATGGAAGTACCTGCAGCGCACCTCTTCACAAAACCTACTCTTGTCTTAAAGGACAAAGCAGGCACAATATCCAATTCCGTCCTGAGACTCCTAGCTCTTTCCCCATGAACCGGAGTCAGTCCATATAAGAAAATCCCCGGCCTTACAATATCAAACCTGGCTTCCGGGACAGTCACCGCAGCCACACTGTTAGCTGCATGGTAGTATTGAGCCTGAATTCCGCTGTGCCTGAGGGCGGAAATAACGTCATCAAACAGAGAAAGCTGTCTGTAAAGAAAAGTCCTGTCCTCGTCCTCAGCAGTTGCCAGGTGTGTAAAGATACCTTCAATCTCAATATTGGGAAGCATGGCAATGTGCTTCACAAAGCTTACTGTCTGAGTTGGGTACACACCTATACGCCCCATACCCGTATCGACCTTTACATGGCACTTGGCTTTTTTCCCTTCTTTTACGGCAGCATTGGACAAAGCCTCAGCGAACTCGTATGTAGCAGTTGCACACGACAAGTTATAACGCAAGGCTGCCTGAGCTTGAGCAGGAAATAGCTGAGCAAGAACCAGAATCGGAGCAATGATACCGGATCTCCTGAGAGCTATGCCTTCTTCCACTAAAGCTACTCCCAGCCAGGTCGCCCCGTTATTCAGCGCTGTACGGGCTACAGGTATCGCTCCGTGCCCATAGGCGTCTGCTTTCACAACCCCGAGGATTTCACAATCAGGCCCTACCGCCTTACGGATGGCTTGTATGTTTCGGGCTATACACGCAAGATCAATTTCAGCTACGGTTGGCCTGTCTCGACGGACATCCCACATTCTTCTCGCCTCTCTCCCCGGCCAATCTGCGCAAGGCGTCCGGGACGCTTCCCAGGATGTCCATGGCGGTAACACCCATCTCACCATATCTTAAAGACGCAAGATCTCCGGCCAGTCCATGTACATAAACACCTAACACAGCTGCTTCTAAAGGCCTCATCCCTTGGGCAAGAAGCCCAACGATAATCCCGGTAAGCACATCTCCGCTGCCTGCTGTCGCCATTCCGGGATTTCCTGTTGAGTTAACATAGGCGATTCCTGACGGGTCAGCGATTACTGTCCGAGCGCCTTTCAAAACCACAATCTTTCCCCACTGAGACGCTGCCCGAAGGGCTATGTTGAGCCTGTCCCGCTCAACTTCTTGTATGGGGAGGCCTGTCAACCTCGCCATCTCGCCGGGATGAGGAGTAAGCACAATCGGTGCCTTCGCAGCCTTCAGAGTGCCCGGATCCTGAGCAATAGCGTTTATCCCGTCAGCATCTACCACCGTTGGAACAGATGTCGTCATTACCATATTCCTTACCAACTGAGCAGTCTCGCTGTGAGTGGATAATCCGGGCCCGATAGCCAATGCATCCGCACCGCGCGTAACCCCGTCAAGAAGAGGTTGAGCTTGCAGGCTTATGCTCCCCGATTCAGTCTCCGGGAGACCCCGAGTCATGACCTCAGTAAGCTTTGAATTCATGACACTATGTAGACTAATGGGTACACCCAGAGTTACCAGGCCTGCACCTGCTTTCAGCGCTGCAGTGCCGGTAAGAGCAGCTGCGCCTGACATATTCGGTGACCCGGCAATCACTAAAGCCTTCCCGAACGTACCTTTATGAGAGTCCTGATCCCGCACAGGAATCCAGTTGCTGATCTTATCAGCAGTGGAGAGATTCAACTTAAGACCGTCATCCACCAGAAGAGATCTGGGAAGGCCGATATCAGCAACAACCAATTCACCGGCGTAAGCTGCGCCCGGATAAAGGAGCAGTCCTACTTTGGGAAGGCCGAAAGTCACTGTATGAGTCGCCTTGACACAACTTGAACTTACCCTGCCGGTTGTGGAATCCAGTCCGGAAGGAACATCAACTGCAACAACAGGTCGCCCTGACTCATTAACAGTGTCGATTACATGACTGACATACCCTTCGACCTCTCCTTTAAACCCTGTGCCGAACACAGCATCGATTACCAGGTCCGACATGGACATTGCAACCCTTGCAGTGGGAAGCCCGTCTGCATTCAGCTCCTCTACTTCCATTCCCATACCCATGAGGATATCTAGGTTGATCTTGGCATCACCTTGAATTTGGCCGATCTCGCCCAGAAGAAAGGTTTTCACTCTGAACTGTGAGTTTGCCAGGTGCCTGGCAACAACGAATCCGTCCCCTCCGTTGTTGCCCTTACCGGCAAATATGCATACACGCGGGCTTGCCACATGCTCCAGAAGGTTCTTTACGGTATCAGCTACAGCTCGTCCTGCATTCTCCATGAGCACAACACCGGGAATGCCCACTACTTCAATGGCGTTTCTGTCTATTTCGCGCATCTCGTCAGCAGTTACGATTTTCAAGGTTTCCACCTCCGACGGCGACCGCAAAAGCTATGGCGAGAGTATCAGTGTGGGACATGCTTATGAAAACAGCTTTCGCGCCCCGTTCCTTGGCAAGTTCCTCTGCCCTGCCGAGCAAGCGTACATAAGGCTTTCCGGAAGGTTCGTTTGCGATCTCGATTTCATTCCATCCGATTCCGGATATCCCCTGACCCAGCGCCTTAGACACAGCTTCCTTAGCAGCGAACCTGCCGGCCAATTTCTCGTAGTGTCCTCCCTCTGCAGCATCCATCTCAATATCGGTAAACACCCGTCCGTGGAGCCTGTCTCCCTTACGCTCCATTAAGTCGCGAATTCTACTTACTTCGATGATGTCTACTCCGATACCGATTACTTGCCAATTACAGTCAGTCAAAGTTGCAACACCTATCCCAACTCTTCCTGTATTACTCTTGCTACCTCAGACACGACAGCCCTTACCATGGATTCCTCCGGGCCTTCACCCAGAATTCGAACCAACGACTCCGTGCCTGAAGGACGCACAAAGATTCGTCCGTCTTTGCTCATCAACGCCTGAGCCCGCTCGATTGCCCGGTTTACTGCAGAGTTGGAAAACAAACCTCGCTTGTCGGTGACATTGACATTCACGAGGACTTGCGGGTAAACGTCCATCCATGAAGCCAGCTCAGATAGTTTCCCGCCTGTCCTACGAAGGACTGAAAGGAGGGCAAGGGCAGTAATGATCCCGTCCCCTGTTGTATTTCGGTCCAGAAAGATTATGTGCCCTGACTGTTCACCGCCGAGGATGACATCTAGTTTTCTCATTTCTTCCAGGACATATCTGTCTCCGTTTTGCGCAATAACAACGTTACCGCCTTCACGGGCGAAGGCCTTTGACAGTCCTAGGTTACTGTATACAGTGGCGACAATCGTATTTCGCGGGAGCATCCCCCGTCGCAGAAGGTCTAACCCGCAAATAGCCATGATATGATCGCCGTTAACCAGATTGCCCTTCTCATCAACTGCAACCAACCTGTCAGCATCTCCATCATGCGCAAGTCCCAGGTCGGCACCGGCTTCAACGACCATTTCAGCCAGAACCTGAGGATGAGTAGAGCCACACCTGGCATTAATATTAGTTCCATCGGGCTTGTCATTTATCGCTGTCACGTGAACCCCGAGAGCTTCAAGCAGCCGTGGAGTATATAGTGACGCAGCGCCGTTTGCGCAATCCACGACTACCCTCAAGCCTTCCAATCCAACATCAATTGTGCTCTTGGCGTGCATAAGATATCTTTCTCCGGCATCCGGGAGCCTTGACACCCTTCCGACGTTATTCCCTACCGGCCTGGGGAATTCATCATTAGTGTCAATAGACAGCATCCCTCGCTCATGAAATGCGATGTGCTTTTCTATTTCCAGCTCTTCTTCATCTGACAGCTTAAACCCGTCACCTGAGATGAACTTTATTCCATTGTACTCCATGGGATTATGAGAGGCTGAGATTATGATGCCTGCGTCAGCCGGAAGATCCCTCACAAGGAATGCCACTCCGGGAGTGGGGATTACACCGACATCCACCGCTTGCCCCCCGACTGAGGCAATCCCTGCAATCACCGCAGCTTCCAGCATATCTCCGGAGAGTCGCGTGTCCCGTCCCACCACAACCGTAGGTGGGTTACCAAGTCTCCTTGTGATAATTCCGGCTCCAACTCGACCCAAGACAAAGGCTAACTCAGGGGAGAGAAACGCATTGGCGATTTCTCGCACCCCATCAGTCCCAAACAATCTCGTCATATCCGGTTCCTCCTGATCAATATGACAATCCTAGGAAATCATGGGTTTAGTCAGGCAGCGGCCCCAATTCGTCACCGGGAGCGATGGGCTCTTGGACCTCGTCTGACCCTTCCTCACCCAACGGAATGATCAGCATCTTGCGAATAGGCACAAACATGCGAATGGTTTGCGGCTGGATACTCAAATCCGCTACAAGATTGCCTGCTGCGTCCAGCGGGTTCACTTTCACACTCTTGGAAATAGCGGATGTGACACCTGACACATCAATATGAGCCACGACTTCCTCTATCGATTCCACTTGGCTCCTAGGCCCGATAACCGTAACGAATCTAGGCCACAGCTCCGGCTCAAGCGGAACATTGTTCTCCGCCGGATATCCGATTATCCCAGGCCGCACCTGGAAGTCTTCACTGACAATAGCGTCCATCTTTACCCCTACTGACGCTGGAATAATCTCAACTACCTGGACGCCTTCAGGCGCTGATACCTGTACCCTTGCCGCATACTCCCCTTCACCGCGCCCTGCTACAGATACGTATGCTTTTACCTTCGAGCCATCCAAGGGCTCCACAAGATACTTGGGGCCGCGCACTCGGACCTCAACGTCTCTCGGCCTGGTCTCAACGGTGAATTCCGGCGGTGCGCCGTCTACCTCCACATCTGTTGTAACAAACCGCTCCACAGTATCGACCTGGGTTTTACTTATCTCTGCACCTGCCACAAACCATACGACGACAGCTAACAGGACAGCTGCTACTTTAAGGTAGATCTCTCGAGGGACATGCACCTTCACATTACATGCCCCCTTAACCAAGCAGGAATCCCCTGCCGTAGCTTACTCCCATGCAGCAATTCTATGAGTCTCTCCTGGAGGGCGCTCTCATCAAGATAGCGCATTAGCTTCCCGCTGGATGCCAGGGAGATGACTCCTGTTTCCTCCGACACCACTACGGACACGGCGTCAGACTGCTCTGACAAGCCCAGAGCTGCACGATGTCTAGTCCCAAGTCTCTTACTGATATTCGGATTTTCAGACAGAGGAAGGTAGCAGCCTGCAGCCATTATTCTGCCGCCGCGAATTATTACCGCACCGTCATGAAGCGGAGAATTGGGCATGAATATGTTTATCAGGAGTTCCGTTGAAACCACAGCGTCAATTCGCGTTCCTGTCTCCATTAACTCAGCAATACCCGTGTCGCGTTCAATAACGATAAGAGCCCCGATCTTATCTCTGGCCATCACTGTCGCTGCTTTTGCAATATCAGAAATCAGAATTACCGTATCCTCTTTCTCCAGCAAACCTAAGGGGCCTGTGAATATACCTCCACGGCCGATTTGCTCAAGAGCTCTTCTAAGCTCAGGCAAGAACACTATGGGCAGAGCGACAAAAAGTATGGTAATCGTCTTCTGCAGGAGCCAATTCACTGTGCGCAGCTCAAGCAAATCGCTGAGCATGGTAGCGATGAAGATAACAGCGATACCCTTGAGGAGGGATACAGCTTTTGTTCCCCTAATGATGACCAGGAGCTTGTAAATGACATAGGCAACAATAAGAATATCGACTATGGAGCGAATTGCATTCGCCGCGTTTACTTTTGCCAGGCTTTCCGTAAGCCGCGCTACTGTGAAATTAAACGGCATGTGCCTCCCCCTTGGATCCATCCGGACGCAGCCTCTATCACAAATATATACTATACATTAATGGAATCCGATGCAAGGCTGATAAATCAATATTATCCAGACAAACGCCATCTTCAGAGAAAGATCTTAGGCTCCAAATTTGCCCAACTTCAACCCATGCGCAAGGGCCAGAGGCAAAGCGCCGAGTGAAGGGAAGACCCCGAGATCCCCTTTTGCGCACACAGACTCGCCGAATTCCCGAATTCCCTGAGGCCTCACCCACTGTGAATGAATGAGGAATGGTACCGGATGCCAGCTATGGCCTTTCATTTTCGCAGGAGTGGAATGGTCACCGGTTACAATGAGGACGTCAGGCTTCAAGTCAAGGATTGACGGAACATAGCTGTCAAACTCCTGGATAACTTCGACTTTACGCTGAAAATCACCGTCTTCTCCCGAGCTGTCAGTGTCTTTCACATGAACGTAGAAGAAATCATAGTCACCAAAGTTAACCTTGAGTGTCTCGATTTCATCTTTGATGTCTGACCCGGTTTCCAGGATTTCCATACCCACCAGCCTCGCCAGGCCACGGTACATAGGATAGCCTGCTATAGCAGCAGAAGTCAACTTAAATGCCTGGGACATACTGGGTATTTTGGGAAGGCCGGCAAAACCACGAAGCAAAACCATGTTTGCAGGATGCTCATTCCTTAACGCTTCTCTCACTTTCGAAATCCATTGATTTACAAGGCCTGCAGTGTAAGCTGCTTCAGACGTCCGCGCAGTTGCATCCTTCGGCCTCTCACCGACATGCTGAGGATCTGTGTCATCCAATTCACCGGACAGGCCTTCTCCGCGGAATACTGCCACAAAACGATGGAACTTTCCGGGCTCAAGAATGACTTCGACTCCTTCAACGGTGACTGAACGAAGCGCCTCGATAAGACGTTGATTTTCCTCAGTGGGAATCCTTCCTGCACGCCTGTCGGTAATGACACCTGAGTCATCCACTGTGCAGAAATTTCCTCTCGCTGCGACGTCAGAAGGCCCCAGCTTAAGCCCGACCCCCAGTGCCTCCAGAACCCCTCTGCCTATCTCGTGCTTGAGCGGATCATACCCAAACAAAGCCAGATGTGAAGGCCCGCTTCCCGGTGTAATACCGAGAGAGACAGGCTCAGCTAAACCACAACTGGAGATAGCTGCCAAACTATCAAGATTTGGCGTATTTGCCTCTTCCAAGGCTGTGCGGCCAATACCGGGATAAGGTAGCCCTCCCATTCCGTCCACCACTACCATGACGATTTTAGTTTCTGTCTTTTGACTGAGATTCCTTACGAGTTCGATATTCACCACGTTGCTAATGCCTCCTCTGACTACTGTAAAACTCTTAACCTAGTTATTATTCGTTATGCCTTCATATTATCCTCTCCGAAGCCCCCATAAGGACATACTACAATCGAATAAACGTGCGCTCCGGCTGAGGAGTGCAAATCCCCGACTCCCGGTCCTGTCCACATATAGCGGAAGGTGGTATACACGCTGAACAAAAACTCGGAAGAAACACAGAACTACCGAAAAAAGCCTGGCGTTACTTTGTCGTGGCGTTGGTGGGTAGTCATCCTGGTCTTCTCCGTCCTGGCAATTGCGGTGATTGCCGGCATCCGCCCTAACCCTTCCATCAGAGGAGAGAGTGTTTTCTACGACGCAAATGGCGTCGTCATAGCATCAACTGCAGCCCCGGGCAGAATTGAAGTGCCCCTTTCTGATATGGCCACTGACCTTCGCCACGCATTCGTCGCTGTAGAAGACTCCCGTTTCTATCAGCATCCGGGGCTTGATCCTGTGGGCATAGTAAGGGCATTCATACGAAACATCCGTGCAGGACGCATAGTTGAAGGAGGAAGCACAATTACTCAGCAACTGGCAAAGAACATGTACCTCCATTCAAAACGGACGGTCGGGAGAAAGTTGGCTGAAGCAGTCCTCGCCCTTTACCTGGAAGTTAGGTTTTCAAAAGACGAAATCCTGGAACGCTACTTGAATCTGGTGTATCTGGGACACGGCGCCTACGGTGTTGAAGCAGGCGCAAGGCTCTACTTCGGAAAGCAAGCATCAGACCTCTCCCTTGCAGAAGCCTCTATGTTAGCAGGCATAACAAGAGCGCCGTTCTACTACTCACCTTACAGAGATATGGATGCTGCTGCAAGACGCAGGAAGACTGTACTTGACAGAATGCTGGCAATGGACTACATCTCCCAAAAGGAAGCCTATGAGGCGGCAAGAGAAGCAGTCAGCGTCGTAGGAATTGGGAGACGAGAAACCAGGGCTGCTCCATATTTCATGGACTATGTCACTGACGAAGCTTTGAAACTTCTTGGAGACGAAGGCTCGTTGCTCTACTCAGGAAATCTAAGGATTCATACATCTTTAGACATGGACTTTCAAAGAGCTGCGGAAAAGGCATTCTCAAAGGGGCTTGACGCTCTCACACCTTCTACTGATGCAGAAGGCTCCGATGCTGCTGTGAAACATCCGATTCAACCCCAAGGCGCCTTGGTGGCCATTGATCCGAGAACCGGACATGTCAAGGCTCTCATAGGTGGAAGGAGCTACTCTGAAACGCAGTTTAACCGCGCAATGCAAGCCCTCAGGCAACCAGGATCCTCGTTTAAGCCCTTTTTCTATGCAGCAGCCTTTGATAACGGCTTTACTGCCGCATCTACGCTACCTTGTGAACCGGTAACATTCCCAACACAAAGGCAGCCGTACACTCCTACTGATTACGGCGAATTCCAATATCATTTCAGGTGGCTGACCCTAAGAGAAGCCTTAGTGACTTCGTGTAATGTGATATCTGTGTCCCTTGCAAATATCGTTGGTCCGGAGAAAGGGATAGAGTGGGCAAAACAGCTTGGCATAACAAGTCCTCTAAGGCCTAACTTATCTCTTGTCCTTGGAACTTCAGAGGTCACCCCGTTTGAAATGGCATTAGCCTTTGCGCCTTTCGCAAACGGAGGAAAGCGGGTCCAACCTGTATTTATAACATCCATTGAAGACAGATGGGGTCGGAAACTATATCAAGCTCGCGTAGTGGCCAGGCAAGTCCTTGACCCGCGAACCGCATTTATCATAACTGACATACTGAGACAAGTCGTCAGCCAATGGGGAACTGCAGGGGGCGTATCATCCAGCATTACACGGCCGGTAGCTGCAAAGACAGGATCAACACAGAATTACACTGATGCATGGTTCGTAGGATACACTCCGGACCTGGTATGTTCAGTGTACATCGGTAATGACGACCCCGGTGTTCCATTAGGGAAATCAGGAGGGGCGGCTGCAGGGCCCATCTTCGCGAATTTCATTGAAAATGCGCTTCAGGACAGTCCGGCGCTGTCGTTTCAAACGCCCCGTGGAATAGTCAGGGCAGAGATATGTCATGAGACAGGGTATCTGGCTTCGCCTACTTGCCCGAGCACACGTTGGGAACTGTTCAAAAGCGGCACTCAGCCGGTTTATGAATGTCCTTGGCACTGGGCTTTTTCTGTTCACGCGCGCTACTAATTCGCTCCGTGTCACTTCTTTGTCCCGTTCCACGCAGATTCCGATTCCTATTCCTACTCCAGACAGAATCCCCTATCCCAGATAGAGCCCTCTATTCCTCGTAGAGCCCCCCTATTCCAGGTAGAGCTGACGTTCCAAGCGTCTGTTATAGGGACTCCATTTACCTTCAACATTGCTGCATTCTTCCACGACCTCAGCGAATTGAGCAACAGACGCATCCAAATAGTCAGCCAGATGGAGAGCAATTGCTTCAAGAGTCTTCGGACGCTTTGGAGAACCCCACTCCAACTTTCCGTGGTGACTCAGGATCATGTGACGCAGCTTCAGCGCCAAACTCTGCGGAAAGTCAGGGATCTCTTCCACAGCTTGCGCAACCATGCGTTCCCCTATGACAACGTGGCCGATGAGTTTCCCTTCATCACTCAAGTCAAAAGGACCGTCATATGTATACTCCACCACTTTTCCGATGTCATGGAGTATTGCCGCTGCGACCAGGAGTTCAGTATCAATTACCGGGTAAAGCGCAGGCACGGTCTCACATAGAGATACTACATTAGCGCTGTGCTCTATTAGTCCCCCGATGACAGCATGGTGAATGGATTTTGCGGCCGGAGCTTGGACATATGCTGCTGCGAATTCCGGATCTTCAAGAAAGCCAAGAACCAACCGTCGCAGATACGCATTGGTAAAGGCCTTGGTCTTGTTTTTCAGCCGATGAAGTAGTTCCTCCACATCCTTTTTGGTACGGGGAAGGAATAGAGACAGTTCGTAGTCGCCTCGCCTACATTTATGTACGGTTTCAACGGTGATTTGAGGTGCACCTTTGTACTCTGAGACATGACCCTGTACGCGCACCACATCTCCGTCTTCAAACGAGTTATACATTCCCTCTCCGTCGTCCCATACAATCGCCTTTATCTCCCCTGTTCGGTCGAAAAGCGTAAATGTCAAATAACGGCCTGGCTTCGATGAAAACTCTAATAGCTGTTTGGATTTGGTCATGAAGATACTTCTGACCGCCTGTCCCACTTCAAGATCGACCACTCGCTGCCTGCTGCATTCCGCATCTCTCTTTAACATAAGTCCTCCAACCCCTAACCCTCAAAAGATGTCAGGATCACCTGTATTATACAGTCCTTACCTTTTATCCTGATTCTACGTTGCAGCGAGAGAGTCCTTCAAGTTCCGAAATCCCAGTGTCAGCAACCTAGGACAAATCGATATATCGCTTCCGCTACCCCGTCACCGCTTGCTCCATCCGCAACATAATCTGCAGCTTCTTTTACCTTGTCACCGGCGTTATTCACGGCTACACCAATTCCGGCATAAGACAGCATGCTTATGTCATTTTCACTGTCTCCGATAGCCATGACCCGATCCTTTGGAATGCCCAAGTGTTCAGACAAGCCGGCAAGGGCTGAGCCCTTGGTTACTCCTTGGCCCGTAAACTCAATATATGAGGGTAAAGACCGCGCTACATGCGACCTGTCTCCGAATTTCCGTTCCAAATCAGGCAAAAGCTTATCAACGATTTCCGGTTCTGCCATCATTAAGAGTTTTGTCGGAGGTTTGCTTAGAAACTCTAATAGGTTCCCTACGGGGTTAGCCATCACGTTAACACGGGCCATGTAATGACGGGCTTGTTCATTTAGGCTTGCTACGTAGAGCTCATCGTCGACATAAACATTGATGTGAAGACCAAGGCCCTGTAGATACGCTAGGATCTCTCCTGCATCCTCAAGGGGTATCGGTTTATGCCAGTATACCTCCTGGGTCTTTGCGGTCTTCACTAAGGCGCCGTCATAAGTTATGAGGGGAGCGTCAAGGCCCAACTCCTCCGCAAAAGGTACTGTTGACCGGTACATTCGTCCGGTGGCCAATGTGATAGTACTCCCGACGTCTATGGCAGCATATATGGCTTGCTTTGTTCTCTCACTTATCTTAAGATCGCTTCCAATCAAGGTGTAGTCTATGTCGATAGCTACAAGTCTAATTCTCCCTGCTCCCGAAATTGTCACAGATCTTGCACCACCCAGCTTATGATACTACTTCCTATTGAGAGGAGTATTGACGCCAGCACCGCCGCCCAGAACCCGGATATGTAGAAACCCTGGACCACCCTGGACACTATCCACAGCATGAAGCCGTTTATTATGAGTGTAAAGAGGCCTAGCGTCAGTAGTTGTATAGGAAGAGATAGGATAATCAAAACAGGCCTTATTAGCGCATTCACAATTCCCAATATGAAAGCTGCCAGAAGTGCAGGGACGAATCCGGTTATTCGAACCGCAGGTCCCATAAGGTAGGGAATCATAAAAAGGACAATGGCGTTTGCCAACCATCTGATGATAAATGCGCGCTTTCCCAAAAACAGCACCCCCTTCGAACAGAATGTCTCTTCATTCACAAATGAGCCTGTCACGACACGCATAACGAGGACGCCCTTTTGAGGGGCGCCTCGCTAAACCTCACTACTTGGCTAACCTAGACAAGACGCACAGTAACACTAAGACTCTGGGATCCGTCGGATACCTCCAATAGCGTAAATCTCCCGCAGGAACGTAGTCCTTTTATCAACTTAGACGTCACATCTAGCACCGTCTTGATATCCAGCTCCTCATCCCAACCTGAAAAGCCCTTGTATCTCATGGTACTGCACTGTATTTTTCGTCTCGATAAAGGATGTATGAAACCGAAAGTATTAACGGCAATAGCAGCTGACTCCAAGAGATCCTCCAACACGAACAGCGGGATCACAACGGGAATGGGAAACCGGACACCCGGGAACTTCAGGGTCATCACGAAGAAAAACGAAGGGATATTCGGGACTCTTCGTTTACGCATACTGCGCGTGCCCGGAGTCCCGGAACTACCCTTTGAAGAGAGCCCTGCCCGCATCGCTACCACGTCCCTACTCGACATAGATTTTTACTTTTGCGTCTTCACTGTCTACGTCAACTATTTTCCCTGCAGTTGACTCAGTAATCGCAGCCAGGAGTTGGTCAAGATCTATGTCCTCGTCCTCCAGCTGTTTGGATACATCCTTAGGAATGAACTTCATTGCCACTTTGGCAAGGGCAAGAGGAATGTTGACATTGACTCGTGTATTGTCAGAGGTATCTAGCACTCTTATCCGAAGCATTCTCCCGTAGCTGCCTCCGAGACGCCCGGACGGTGACATGCCATCCTGGGTAGAATTATCCAAAGCCTCCAAAAGCCTTAGGCCTTCATCCACTGAAACCTTCCCATCCCGAACAAGATCGAGGATTCGTTTCTTCTCTTCAGACATCGGGGTTCCCTCCTATCAAGCATATTACGGACACAGCCGCTTGCTTATTGTTCATTCTTGATCTGTCACAACTTCCTGTCTGCTCACAATACGTACCTGGCCATTAGAAGTCCTCGCCTTAATCGTCAGCTTGTCAGTCTTCTCAGAATACCCTGACGTCTCAGTAATTACTTCTCTTCGTACAGTTCCTTCGTCTCTTACTTGATAGGCTAGATTCGGGAGATCAAGGGCGATGCGCCCCAGGCTTGTTTTGGCGTCTATATGATAGCCTACCTTATCGGCATCTGCAA
>DUVA01000082.1 GCA_012841305.1 Bacillota bacterium
GTAGCTCAGTGGATAGAGCGTCTGACTTTGGATGAAAGTCGGCGAAGGCCGACAAGTAGGGAGTTAGAGGGCGTATTGCGATAGGAAAACAACGGTCTTTTGGGTATAATTAGACGTTCTAGAACAGATGCCCTTTTTTCAGACAGCGGCTTACCCTCCATAGAGATATGGAGGTGACTGTTGATGGGAAAGAGGGTTAATTTTTTGCCGGATTCACTTGATCATCAATGGAATGATGCAGTGGAAGCTTTTCTACATTACAAGAAGGCCACCCACAGGGCACCAAAAACCATTAGGGGGTACAAGCATACTCTTGACATTTATTACAGACGCACCGAACCTGACCTGAACAACCCGGTCAGCCTCAAGAAGAGTGTTCTTGAGTTTCTTGGGTATTATGAAAACCCATACAGCTATAATCTACATAGAACCCACCTCAGAGCCTTCTTTAATTGGTGCATTGAAGAGAACATCATTGAAGGCAAGAACCCGGTTAAAGGCACACCTTTCAAGAAAACCTCACCTAGAATTAGACACTTAGATAACAAAACCCTTAGGATATTGTTAGGTGCACCAGACAAAAGAACGTACGACGGCTTCAGGGACTATACAATGATGCTGGTTATGCTGGATTGTGGTATAAGGTCAGGAGAGCTTCTGCAGCTTCTGCCGAGGCATTTCGACGTAGAACGGGCGACGATACATGTGGTGGATAGCATTGCGAAGACCAGGGTTGAAAGGATTCTAAACATATCAAGTCCCACTGTGAATGCTATCAGGAAAGTCATGTCAGCAAGGCATCCACTATGGGGGGATAATGTGCCCATATTCTGCTCAAGAGATGGGAGGGAAATGACTTCTAGTACATGGGGTCATGAATTCAAGAAGTATGTCAGGAGAAAGAATCTAGACGATGCAATATCGCCCTATGACCTTAGGCATACCTTCGCCATAATGTTTCTTAGAAATGGAGGAAATCTATTTGCACTAAAGACAATCATGGGGCATGAGCAACTTGAGATGACTGAAAGGTATGCCAGGTTTGTTGGACAAGATGTGAAGAGGGAACATGAAAAGGCATCGCCTGTAAGACAGCTTATGAGTAAGAGGGTGCGTTAACTAGTATTCTCATCAGTAAGTTAAGGAATGGCGGTGTAGCGAACTGCTCTCGACGCAGCAAAGCCTTTTGTGACAGGTACAATGGGAGAAGGCAACTACCCAGTCCCCCACTGCAGAAGGGTCTCATGTCGGGGAGCGGATGAAGGGAATTGCCCCCGTTATGTCGAAGTTAAAACGAAAAGGCAACCCTAATCTGAAGAGTAATGTCAAAGGAGATATGTTCATGCTTGAGCCAATTGAGCATTTTACGGCACATTCCCATCCTGTCAGTAAAACAGAGTTATCTGCTGAATATGCCATGGCAGAAACGCTAATTGACCAAGCCATGAAGGCCTATTCGGGAAGTGAACGAGAAAGGAAGCTCCCGAATGCTTTTGCAGCTATTTTTGACCTGTTAGTAGCTGCAGAGTATTACAGTACGATAAGGAATTCAGGGTGGTTGCTGTGCGCAGGGGAGAGCCACCGGAGCAAACTAGCTATTTACCCATTTACCAATGCTTGTCCTAGGTGCGCACTACAGAAGGAATTTGCCTATAGCAAGTCAAACAAGCCGGAATCTGGGCAGATTGGCACTTTTACTACCCGCTTGTTAGCAGTGTTAGTTGATTGCCTGCTATCCAAGAGAGGATTCAATGAAATCGAATTGCGGTTAGGTAAGGAGCCCATAGATCTCATCCTAATTGATAAAACTAATAAGATAGTATTGTTATGCGAAGTGAAGGCAGCTCCTCTGACTACGCCTCCTATGTGCGTAGACTACGCACATAGGTCTCTAGTATCGGGTCATAGTAAGATCGGTGTTCTAGACTTTGACCCAAATACGCAGTACTACATCATGATTCCTTATCGAAGTAGCGGAGAACAATGGTCATACGATCTAGTTCCAATAACGCTTTCTCCAAGCAACAAAGACAGGGTTTATGAAAGCCTGGCTGAGAAGTTTTGTGTACGACAGCAGTTTGAAGACTACATAGCGTTTTGGAATTCAGCATTTAGGGCATATTCAGAGAAGACAAGGTCTGAGGGAGTTTACTGGCTTACCAATGCATGTGGAGCCCCATTTCCTCGGCCAGACGACTGGCCTCCGAGAGACCCCAATAACCCTAAGAGGGGATTCAACACTATCTCTGATTCTAAGACCAGTGTTGGCATGGATCGAACAGATGATATCAAAAAAGGAACATACCAGATGCTTAAAATAGGCATAGAGGACAAATTACTTGCTTCGGATTACACGGTTTATGCGGCCATTATGTCAAACATTCATGCGGTAAGGCACTATGATGACTATCTCAGGTTGGTGAGAAATATTGTGTGGACGCCCGACGAGACTAATAGGGCTACCAAAGTGAGGGATCTTCCTGATGATACGAAGCTCTACAACCTATTTGACGGAATCATTACACTTACTGAAACCTACTCCAGAAATGAGTGGATTGAAGAGCGTTTCAACTTCAGCAAATACTGAAGTGGCAAACCACGTAGCGAGATCGGTAGGCCCCGTGGTTCAGGCCAGGATCAATGCTCTTCAGGTAGGGCAGAAGATGCAAGACCTACCCGAGGAACTATGGCACGATAGCTTTCGCTTTTACGTCAAACAAGACCCTAATCGTAAAGGAGGGCCCAATCTGCGGATGATCAGATTGGATCCCAATAAGCCTTCTCTGACGGTTACGGGATATGTGTTTAACAAATTCGTCCATCCATTTGAGGACAGATTTATTACTGTTCGCGAGGCGGCTCGACTTCAGGGATTTCCGGACTCGTTGGAGTTTAAGGGTACACTAACAAGCACGCAGCAGCAGGTCGGAAATGCGGTTCCCATTCCTTTGGCACGTGCGGTATTCGAAAGCGTGCTTAAATTTGCGAAGAGAAAGGGCATGGGATCCAATTTAAGCGCACTCAGTCTTTTTAGTGGGGCTGGAGGCATGGATATTGGAGCGAGTCTAGCGCAATGCTGTGACATGTCAATCAACACAATGGCGGCGCTTGAGGTGTGGGAAGATGCGTGTAATACCTTACAGGGCTTCTATGGAGATAGTGTTCAAATTGTGCAGCGTGATATAACAGCAATAGATAGGCCATTAGCTTTGTGGAAATCTGTTACCGGTAGTGATGATATGCCTTGCATAGTCTTCGGTGGTCCACCTTGCCAATCATTCAGTCAAGCTGGAAAGCAAAAGGGGCTACGAGACGGGCGAGGCAAGCTGATATTTGAATTCCTTCGTTTCGTTGAGACGTTGAAGCCTACGTTTTTTGTCATGGAAAACGTTTCAAACTTGAAGGGAATTGAACAGGGCTCAATATATCGAAGAGTAATAAAGGTAGCCAAGGAACTTGGATATCAAGTAAACGTCAAGAAACTCCTAGCTGCGGATCATGGAGCTCCTCAACTCAGATGGCGTCTGATATTTATCGGTTGTAGAAATGATATCGGAGGTTGTCCTTCAATGCCTGTTCCGACACATACAGCGACGGCAGATCTATTCGGACTGGGGAAGTATATGACGGTAGGCGAGGCCTTTGCTGGTCTTCCTAAAGCAATGTATTCAGATGGACGCAGGTGCTGACAGAGAGCATGGTTCGGTTGTCTTTTGCGTTCATGATATCTGATTCCACAACCCGATTGCCTTGGGTCCCGCGTAAACATACTGATTGCGAATAGGAAGGAAGAGATCGGTTGTGTGGCTCATAATTGTGATGATTATTGCATGTGGCTTTGGTTATGTGGTGGGCTACAAAGAAGGTCACACTGACGGGCGGTTGGGGCATGCGTCGTTGTTGCCTTGGCAACGCCGGGCGATGGAACAGGATGTGAGATGGATTACAAGGCCGAGGGGGGAGACGACCCATGAAGCGAGGCAGGGCGGTAGCACACCTGGACGCATGCAGGGTTCTCTGCTTTTATTGCACAACGGATAGATCTTGGGGGGTATAGAGAGGTTATCGGATTTGCCTCCCATCGGTGAGACACTGCCTCCATCATGTCTAATTTCTGAAGAGTATCTTAGAACTGCAAATCAACGTCCACCAAGAACTAATGCGCTGGTTTTTCTTCAATATCTTGTTTTCTTTTCTCGCTGAACATCGTTGTATGACTTTCAGGAGCTTGCAAATACTATCAAACTATCAAATTAGATGTTGAACGAGAAACCATGACACCAGATAGACCGACTTTTTGGAAGACCGATTCTGACAAATTAGACGCTCCAGAACGGGTATCCAATCCAGAAAGAGGAAGCAAGAGGAAGTATAAGTAAATAAGTGGTAATGCATGCCATTGACTTTTCGTCGAATACCAGTTAGGCTGACTGTGTTGAGTGCGCCCGTAGCTCAGTGGATAGAGCGTCTGACTTCGGATCAGAAAGTCGGGGGTTCAAATCCCTCCGGGCGCGCCACTATTAAGAGGCAGAAAGGCCGGGGTTTCCCGGTCGTTTTGTTTTGGGTAAGAGTGAAAATCAGGCGGTCACTTGGGCAAGACCGGGCAAATCACTCGTAACGCAAGGCCTCTACAGGATTTAACCTTGCTGCTCTGCTTGCCGGGTATATACCGAAGAAGAGACCGACAGCCACAGCAAAGGCAAATGGAATAAGCACCGAAACCGGGGAGATGGCACTGGGCCATCCTGCGACGCGGGCTGCGATTTTCGAACCTACGATTCCCACGATGATTCCTATTGCCCCTCCTACGACGCTTAGGACAATGGATTCGATGAGGAATTGCAGTAGAATATCGATGATCCGTGCGCCTACAGATTTTCGCAGTCCGATTTCCCTTGTTCGTTCCGTTACAGATACAAGCATTATGTTCATAACCCCAATCCCGCCGACGAGAAGTGAGACACCGGCAATTCCGGCAAGGAGAACGGTGAACACGCGAGTAACATCTTGAGCTGCCTCTAGCACATCGGCTTGGTTGCTTACGGAGAAGGCTTCAGCCTTACCCAGTCGGGTAGTCAAGACCGATACTATCTCATCATTTGCTGAGCTCATAGACTTTGCATTACGTGCCTGGGCGTATATTGTCCGCACGTATTTTGTTCCCAGGATACGCTTTTGGGCAGTTGTTATCGGAACGTAGACGGTATCATCTATGTTCATCATCCCGCTCTGGCCTTTCGTTTCCATGACGCCTACGACCGAGAGGCGCGTCTCACCGATTTTGATTTCTTTTCCCATCAAGTTTTGGTAGGGGGAAAGCTCATCTGCAATACCCTGGCCTACAACAGCCACTTTGCCTGCGGAGCGTACATCTTCATTGGTAAAAAACGCACCCGTGCCCACGTTGAAGGCTCGTACTGACAGATACTCAGGTGTCGTAGCGACAAGCTGGGTTTGCATACTGCCTGTTCCGTACTTCACTTGTACACGGCTTGAGATCTCCGGAGCAACTGCGAGAACAGAAGGACATTCATCGCGGATGGCTTCCACATCGTCCAGGGTAAGAACATCCATGCTCCCGAATGCGCCCATGGTTCGTACACCGGGTTCTCTCATTCTGCCGGGCGTAACAACGAGAAGGTTAGAACCGAGCCTCTGAATCTGCGATGAAACCTGGACATTGGCACCTTCTCCTATTGCCACCATTATGACGACTGCAGCAACTCCTATGATTACACCCAACATAGTGAGGCCGGACCGCATCTTGTTGCTTCTAACGCTTATCAGCGCTACGCTAACGCATTCCAGTAAATTCATCCTGCTTTCACCTCTCCGGAGACCTCTTCTCGGAGACCTGCAATTAGGTTGTCAA
>DUVA01000083.1 GCA_012841305.1 Bacillota bacterium
GAAACTTCTTCTTGCTAATCATGCTTGCCAAGGCTATGTTGTCTTCAATGGATTCATCGAGCAATAAGCCAACGCCTCGCCGATCCTCTGAAAGAAATACCAGTCCTGCTTCCAGAGCAGCCTGAGCGTTATTCAGGGGAATTTCTTTACCGTCACAGATAACACTGCCTGAAGAAGGATGAAGCCCCATTATGCCATTGGCGACACCTAGCTTCCCATGGCCTGCAAGCCCTCCTATTCCAAGGATTTCTCCTCGTCGAACCGCCAGGTTAGCGCTGTTGACATACTCGCCGGGCATGTCAACACATAAGTCTCTAATCTCTAAGATGTTGCCGGCATCTCTGGTCCTTCCGGATTCCGCTGCTTTCGGACGGTTTATCTTCCTTCCTACCATCATCTCGGCAATGGTTTCCAGTTTAGTCTCAGCTGTAGGCATAGTTGCTATGGTTTCACCGTCCCTTAGCACAGTGACGGTATCAGCGATTTCACATACTTCCTCCAGCCTATGACTGATGAATAAGATTCCTATACCTGAGTCAGCAAGTTTCTTCAACACAGAAAGGAGCGTTGACGCTTCAGTCTCAGTCAAGACCGCGGTAGGCTCGTCCAGCACCAGAACAGACAGATCCCTCTTATCTATCTCCCTGGCTATCTCGATGAACTGGCGATGGCCCACAGGCATGCCGACCAGAGGCAGCCATTCATCTATGCCCATCTCGATTTTATCCAATGCCCGCCTGGTATCGGAACCAATCTTGTCGAAGTCAAGTGTATCCAGTTTTTTGCTTGAGACTCTTGACAACCAATTTGATTTGGTGGGCTCGCGGTTCAATTTGACGTTTTCGGCTACAGAGAAACCGGGCAAAAGCATGAATTCCTGGTGGACCATGCCTATACCGGCTTCCATAGCATGTTTGGGGCTATCAATCTCGGCCAATTTTCCCTTGAGCCAGATTTCACCTGCAAACCCGCCTGTCTCACGGATAACCGGCATGCCAAACAGTATATTCATTAGGGTGCTCTTCCCTGCTCCGTTCTCCCCCACAAGTGCGTGGATTTCCCCGGGTTTCACGGATAAGCTGACTCCCCTTAGTACAGAGTTACCCCCGTATTCCTTGGAGACGTTCTTGATTTGAAGCACCCATTTGTTGTCCAATTGATATCACCTCTGCTTCCGCGCGACAAGGCGGCAAGATCCGGGATCTATGATCCAAGATCCGGATTCAGTTCCTGATTCAGGTTCCGATCCCGATCCTGATCCCGCCGCCTCTTGGTACCGACTTAGTTCTCTACACCCAGAATACGAGAACCTGAGAGTATTACGTAGAAATCAAGGTCATCATAGAGCTTTCTGACGAACATTTCATTGCCGGCTTCTTTCTTGAACTGCTCATTAATGGCATCCAGGTCAGTTAACTCAATCTCTCCGTCAACAGCCTGGAAAGCCAGTTCAGTCATGGCCTGAATGATAGTCATATTAAGAGCAATAGGCCATGTTGCAAAACGGCCTGCTCCGCCCTTTTCGACAATCTTGTCTTCAATTGCGTCCAGAATTGCATTCATGTCTCCGGCCATACCCTTAACGTCAATTCCAAGAGCTCCGGGATAACCCATGGTGGGCCCGGGACTGCATTGCTCAGGGAAAATACATCCTGCATCAAGAGCAGCCCTGATCAAAGGCTCCTGCATAGCCAGATTGGTTCCGAACACAGCAATGTCCTTGCCGTGGGTCTTGACTTGAAGCGGCACGTCCTCAAGGATAAACTTCTGGGTTCCGGGAATGCCGTCAGGACCCATGGGGTCAGGCGAAGAAACGTCGATGAACTCGATTCCTAAAGCCTCGCACTCTTCCTTGAATATGTCTTTGCGCTGGGAAACGAGGGGTATTGACATGTGTCTCGGGAATGAGTAGTGAAGGAATTTTTTGGCGCCCATTTCTTTGGCCAACTTAGGGATAGTTTTTCCGCGTTCAAGCTCATCGCGGTCAAAAACAATGTCAGCCTTTGCGCCAATAATCTTGGGGTCTTCTTGGGTTACGCCAACCAAAAGGAGAATATCATCTCTTGTTCTCCGAACCTTATCAAAAGCAGCCGCTGTTCCGGGCACACCCTGACAAACCACGATAGCTTTTACGTCAGAGTCGGCAGCCAATTCGGTGATACGACCGATCATTGTTTCTTGTTCTTGCATGAAATTGTCAGGATATGTAACGTGGATGACGCGGTCTCCGTAACGTTCTTTCATTATTTCGGCTGCGCGGTACTCGTCTTCTCCCTGAGAAACGGTGCCGGTCACAACGCCCACCTTAAAGTCTGCCTTGGCAGCTTGTTTGTCTTTTCCGCAACCGCTTATGGTAATTGCCAACACAACCAGCAACAGTAATGCAACGACTCTTCTTGACTTCTCCATACTCCAATTCCTCCTGTGATGCCATTTAAACTGTGATTTCAGGTCAATCTATCGTAAACGGCCTCCGTGAATCAGGCTGCCGCAAATCTAGAAATGACCCTTTAACGTCGATTGCTAATGATTATTAAGTTCATCATGGGATTTAGGTGACAAATCGTATAACAATCCCCCCTCTTGCTGTTGAAAACAGTAAACCCCTGTCTGTGCAGGGAATTAAGTAGAGTGATGAATATTATTTGCTAGTATACCTAACATTGGGGGCATTGGTCAAGCAGTTTTTCACATGCCGGAGAGATTGGAGTCAATTGGAAGCACATAAAACGTATGATGCTCTTGGTAGTTGTGCACTTGTGCGGTCTCACTTGTTACAGTGACTTGCCTCTGTACAAAAAAAAAATGGCGGAAGCGACGGGATTCGAACCCGCGATCTCCTGCGTGACAGGCAGGTATGTTAGACCAGCTACACCACGCCTCCGCTCAAACTTATGCGTATCGCTTATATTCATTTGGTGGGCGAA
>DUVA01000084.1 GCA_012841305.1 Bacillota bacterium
CTGTCTTAACCCTTCAATGACCAAAGGCAAGGCGCGGACTGTAGCGGAACGGTCTCCGCCCTCATTTCTGACAAGAGCCCCGCTGTCATGGAACAAGATTATGTCTCCGCCTTTCGCTTGAGATACCGCTCTTTTCACTATCGCTTGGGTACTTGTGCCGTACCGCCAGTCCCTGGTGGATATGGTCCACAAGACTATCTTCTGTCCCAAGACGTGTGAGAGTCTGCGGAATCTTGCATCGTACATTCCTCGTGGAGGCCTGATATACTTCGGATATTCGCCGGTTGTTTGCGCTATCACCCTGGTAGCCTTGATAACCTCTTCATAGAGAGCCTTATTTGACACAGTCGGCACATTGATATGCCCATACGTATGATTGCCGATTTCGTGCCCTTCTTCAGCTATTCTGCGAGCAATATTCGGATATCGTTCTGCGTGAACCCCTACTAGAAAGAATGTAGCAGGTACGTTGTATTCCTTAAGAATCTCAAGAACAAGAGGGGTGAACTCCTGGCTCGGCCCGTCATCGAATGTAAGCGCTACCTGGTGAGTCTTAGGATTCCCGGTGCGATATATATCAGGCTGATAGTCCAGCCCACTGTATACGTAAAAGTGCACTGCCAAGAAGATCGTAGCAGTCGTCAACAACGTCGAAATAACGGCCATAACCACCCGATCTCTACCGGACACAGGTGCCCAGTCAAACAGCCTTGCCGCTACACGCCCTGCAAATCGGCGAACATAGATGTAGATGACACTTGCGCTTATCCCCAGCACAATAAGGCGCATCAAGTGGGCTACGTCAAGCAAATCACTCATCCCCGGCTTCATAATATTGCTTCGATTCTACCATCTAGGCAATCTAACGAGAAGATGTAACAAGTGTCAAGAGATTTCTCATCTTATTATCATATGTGGAATGATCGTAAAGGGAAGCTGTATCATTTTGCGCCCACTGCATCAACGAGTCTTGATCGTGCAGCGAAGCAGTTTGCCTCGGCATTCGCTAAGTCTATCTCTGCATCGGAAAGAGCTGCAATCGCAAGGGTGACATCCTGGTGGGTGGCAGCACCTGCCCTGTATTGGGTTTCACGGACACTCACAGTGGCAGCGGCTTTCTCCAATGCGGACTTTGCCAGATCAAGATAAGCCTCTGCCTCCAGCAATGCATAGTACGCACCGGTAACCTCCATGACTATTGCCTCTCTGGTTGCCTCAAGGTTATGCTGAGCTGTAACTACCGCGTTCTCGGCAGTCTTTACGCTAAACTCAGCTGTATAGTCTCTAGGCAAGACCTTTGATAAGTCAACGCCTATACTCCATGACCCGTCGTCAGCGAGACTTCCCTTGAATGAAACCTGAGGGAGTAGTCCGGAGCGAGCCTTATCCAGCTCAATCTCGGCGTTGGCCAAGTTGTCCTCGAGCAAAGCCGGTTCTTGCCGGTAATGAAGCGCAAGGCTTATGGCCTCATCCAACGATAACAGTGGCTCCTTCACATACTCGCCCACCGGCTCCAAGACAAGGGGCTCATTAAGATCGCGTCCGATGAGTCTGTTTAAGGACATCTTGGAGACTACCAAAGCATGACCTGCAGCGTCGACTGCTATCTCTGCAGATTTTACACCTTGCTGTGCGTCAATAAGATCCAGATCGCCTGCGTTTCCCTGAGCGTGCCTGGCTTCTACAATAGCAAAGTGCTGCTTCATTCTGTCAAGGTTCATCCTGGCAGCCTCCTGCTTGCCCATATCCCGGATCACACCATGATACGCTGTCTCAAGGCTTGTTCTTGCTTTGGCTATTGCCCTATCCAGCTCAAACTCAGCGTTTCTCACTGCAGTCTTTGCCAACCTCACCTGATCCTTGCAAGACCCTCCTCCTGCCCCTGTTGCCCCGGCCAACCCCATACTTCCGGTGGAAACTGAGCTTTTTCCAAGCACAGGCAAGGAAATGCTGATTTGCCAGCCGTTGTCCCAGACAGGGTCCTGGGAATCAACCTTCGAGTATGAACCTTGTATGGAAAACGCGGCATTTCCGTCCCCTATCGGCAGAGTAGCGCCCAGCCCTATGCCGGAAGATACGTGAGATACATGCTTACCTCCCATGCCTGGGAAGGCCGACTTAGGATCCGTCCAACCCACTTCGAGAGGAGAAGCTTTCAAAGTCAGTAAAGGAAAACGCAGAGACTCTGCAGCAACAAGCCGGAGATTGGCTACC
>DUVA01000085.1 GCA_012841305.1 Bacillota bacterium
AACGGATTGCGTTACTTCACCACTGCGCTTTGTGGCGAGAAGATGGAAGTCGAAATCCCTGACCGGGATCACCCAATCAGTGAAGAGGATCAAGAAAGACTTAGGAAGAAGAACTTGATTGTGATTCCCTCATAAGGAGTTTCGAAACAACAGTGGTGGAAAACCAACCACCGCGAGGCTCTTTGGTGGTTGGTTTTCCACCACCTTTTTTGGCGTAATTGCCTGGATGGTTGAGAATCGACCACTATTGCCGTTGGGGGTGGTCGAGAATCTACCACTTGGCGGCTTTTTGCCGCTTACGAGCCTCCTGCGTCAATTGTGAGTTGTGGGCAGAACCACTGTGAATATGGCGCCTTTTCCGCCTTTCACGTTCTCCGCTCGTATTGTCCCTCCGTGTAGCTTCACGATGTGGCTGGATATGTTAAGCCCAAGGCCTGTCCCATGTCTCTTTGTAGTAAAGAAGGGCCTGAACAGCATCGTCATTGCTTCCCTGCTTATGCCGGGCCCTGTGTCTCGGAATTCTACCTCAACATGCCGTCTGTCATTTGAGACTCGGACGGTAACACAAAGCTCGCCCCCTGTTGTGCTCATCATCTCAATGGCATTTCTACAGATATTCAAGAACGCTTGCTGTAGTTTGCCTGCATCTGCAGGTATTTCAGGCACAGAATCGGGATATGAGCGGACTATGGAGATACCCGTATTCATAACTTGTGATTCAAGTGTGTCAAGGACTTCTTCCAACATCTTGGGAAGAGAATTCGGTGAGACATCCGCAGCATTAAGTTTCGCAAGACCTGCAAGGTCGTCTGCAATTCGGCTTATCTGTTCCACTTGCCGGAGCAGACGATAAATTCTCTGCTTTATTTCAGGAGACAGCCCTTGGTCCAGTTGCATTACCTGCATATAGCCTTTGATGACCGCAAGCGGATTCTTTATTTCATGAGCTGTCCCTACTGCCAATTGCTCCAACGTCTCTATGCGTTCCAACATAGCTTCCACCGCCGGAGTGGTCCTGGGTTTTATGCGAGTTATAAAGTTCTCCCATAGTAGCATCAGGTCGTGGCGCACACTTTCACAGTAATCGATATCTTCCTTGTTAAATCTATCTCCCCGGGGTTTGCCAACGACAAAATATCCAATAGTATCGCCTCCGCTGACAAGCGGCACCGCCAAGCACGAAGGCCAGCGGCTCTCATGCATATAGAAAGGTCGGATATAAATATGAGTCAAGTCGGGTTCCAACTGCTTAAGCGCTTTATCTGCCCACTCTTCAGCTTCAGGATCCCCCAGGATAATACTGTCGAACGCATCTCCGAATGCGCTGCGCGTATTGAGGTCACCGGTTGAGTCATTGCTTTCAGGTGCAAAAGAACTGACAATCAAAGGATCTGTGGACGAAAAAAGCACTGAGAATACTTCAAAGCCATTCTGACAGTCCACGAAGGCGCCGACCTGAAAGTTAATTGCCCTCCTTAGGCAAGCCAAAAGCTCTCTGGCAATATGTGTGACATCGTCTGAAGCTCTGCTGGCAATGGAAGCGTACTCCACAAGGGCAGCTCTCTCCCACGTTTTCATACCCGCATCATACATTCGGGTATCCAAGAAAGCCCTCTCAGCAGCGGAAATAACAGCACGGATAATCCTCATGTCCGCTGGATTCAAGCCTTCATCAGGGGGATTCCATAATGACAGGACTCCCATATTTCCTGAATCGTTTGAGAAAGGCGCGCAGATTACTGAAGAGCTCTTAGACTCGCTTAAGCTGTAGCATTGATAAGGCTCCACATATCTGGGAGTTCGCGTCGTCGGAGCAAGACGCATAATCGAACATTTGGCGACCGGTACGTGAGAGTGAATGTCCGCAATCTGTTGCTCCCCTGCTAACGCAACCAACTTGAGCATGCCGGTCTCTTCATCGAGAATTCGAACGTAGGCGGATTTAGCCAGTCCCAAACTAACCACAAGCTCCACCAAACCATCGAGTGTACCGCATAATTCACTGACCGACAGGAGAATATTGCGGGCCCTGAGAACCCTTGAAACCTTCTGAGGTCTAAATCGCTTGTCTCCAAGGGAGATTGATGTATAGAATACATGCAGGAATTTGTCTACAAGACGGGAAAGCGTTTCCTCATCCTCAGAATCCAACGGGGGAGATGACGAATTGGTAAACACCGCAACTACTGAAGCGCCTTCCTTGGAACCGAAAGCCGGAGATACAAACACTGTTCCAAGATTAAGAGCGACTTGTAGACTTCCCGGAACATTTAAAGGAACCCCCAGTCTGACGCTTTCCCCAATATAGGCTGCCATGTATTTCCATAGCTTCGTTTCCTCATCTAAAACAGGTTTAGGGTGGATGTGGATCCTACCTACCTCGTCATAAGGGTGTGCATAAACATTCTTTATCAATACAGCACGATCCGCCCTGCAAGCATGGGTTAGGAGTCGCAATACCCTATCACAAAGCACTTCTACTCTATATGGGATACGCCTCTTACGAATTCCTTTGCCAGGGCCTACCCAGTATGAATGTGCATTCCCGAACTTTCCTCGTCCGGGAGTTAGAGGAAGTTCGCCCTGTCTCATGTCATCGCAATACTCGTCATTGGACATTACTCTTCCCTCTCTACTCTTCCCTCTCCACCTGTGACATTTTCCATTATTACGCTATGAGACGCATTGCCAAAAGCAACCAGCAATAATTCAATCTTCGATGAGTAGGTGGAATTTCCTGCTAGTTTTGAGGATTTTCTTTATATTATGGCATTTCTCAAATGTGGCACAAGAATGTAGCCAGGAACGGCGACGCAAAGTACCGGCCCATGCTTAGCCTAAAAGCAGCCCTGCGCCTGCAGCTAGAAGGACCAAGCCCAAGCCTTTAAGCCATGTGAAAGGCGCAGGACTTAGGCCAAAAAGCCCAAAATGATCTATGATGAGAGCTGTGAGGGTTTGTCCCACAATAATCGAGGTAGTCGCTACTGCTACACCCAGTTTAGGTATGCTGGAGACAACGCCCCAGACAATGAGGACACCGATCAGACCGCCAAGCAGAGAATACCACGGCCCCTGGGTTATGAGGCTAAGGTTCCCTTGACCTACACCAAACACGAATAAGAGGACTAGGATAGTGGCAAGGCCCACTACTTGGACGACGAGAATAGCCTCCCAATTACCAATGACTTGTCCAAGCTTAGTGTTTATTGATCCCTGTATCGCCATGGATATGCCGGCCACCAAAGCGATGACAAGAGCCAGGATTTTCGGAGACATTCCACACGCCACCCTCATTCACGAGCATAACCCGCGCCTGGGACCCCGATGCTGACCTCCCCGGAGACTACATGAACATTTTCCCCTGATTTAGTGCGAATGATTAGCGAGGCATCAGAGTCTATGTCTACCGCAATCCCCTGAATAGGAGTTCCAAGCCTTAAGACGGTAACTTCCCGTCCAAGCATGTCACAGTATTCTCTTACCTTTTGCAGTATCTCCAAAAAACCCTCAGATAAAAACTGTTTGTACAACAAAGAAAAGTTGTCCAATATGGACACTGTCAATGCCTCACGGGCTTCGGACGCATGAGGATGATCCGGACTTACCAAAGTCCCGCATGTCTCCCTGACCTGAAGCGGGAGCAAATCCGTACGAATTGCGACATTGACTCCTATTCCAACAACGGCAAAATCCATTTTGTCTCCGATAAACCTGGTCTCAGGCAATATCCCGCATACCTTTTTCCCGGAGACCAGCACATCATTGGGCCACTTGACTACTGCAGGAAGCCCAAAGGTGTCTCGAATGGCAGAAGACACAGCAACACCTGCAATAAGAGACAGCCATGCCACGTCTTGTGATTGAATCTCAGGCCTCAGCACCAGGGAAAACCATAGTCCACCGGGGGGCGAATGCCATAGTCGTCCTCGCCTTCCCCTACCTGAAGTTTGGGTTTCTGCAATAACGCAAGTTCCACAAGAGGCGCCGCTGGATGCTAGATTCACAGCTACGCTATTTGTCGATTCGACTTCAGTGAACCTCATGATTCGCCGGCGGTCATGCCTTAAGCCTGCTCCCTGCCACATGAGTCCAAACTCGAACAAGCGAAGGCCTGTCCAGATACGGAAGTCTCGGATGAGGGACTTAATCTTGCGTCCGTCAGGCGTCAGAAGATCAGGATTTACCTCGGCTAACGGAATAATGACAAACCCTCTCTCCCACATCCGAGGATGAGGAAGGGTTAGAAACGGAGTATCCATCTTTATCTGAGCGCTATCTCCGCTATCATCCGACAGAGGATCGCCTGATTCCACAAAGTACATGAGAATGTCGATATCAAGGATCCTCGGCCCCCACCTCACCGTTGGCTTTCGGCCGAGTTGAACTTCTACGTCTTTACATAGGGACAACAAGTCTTCAGGTGAAAGCTCTGTCTCAACCAGGGCAACAGCATTCAAGAATAACCCCTGTTCAGTGTAGCCCACAGGTTCTGTCTCATAGAGAGACGATACCTTTGTAATCTCTACCCTCCCGGACTCACATAACACGGCGAGGCCCTTGGCGATGTTTTCTCGCCTGTCTCCCAAGTTAGAGCCGAATCCTAAATATGCGTGTGCACGCGTTGCTGTCACCCCCGGCTGTGCCTTGTGATTTCCACCTCAACATGGTCTATCACGCCACCCATTGGGACACTGGGCTTTCTCACTCTTACAACTACATAGTCCACTGAGTATGCTGACAAGATCTCCCCTGCGATATTTTCAGCTACAGCTTCAATCAAGTTGTAAGTCCTCTCCTGGACAATGTCCTGCACAATTGTGTACACGTCAACATAATTGACACTCTGCTCCAAATCGTCGGTTTGTCCCGGAACCAAAAGGCTCATGTGCAATTCGACATCCACTTCGAATCTCTGCCCAAGCTCCTTTTCGCCTTCGAACACCCCGTGATACCCATAGAACACCATGTTACTTAGGGTTATCCTGTCACCCTTCACAGACATTCCCTCCCCTCACGATAGCATCAGACATCCGAGCCACTCTGGCCATGTACTTAACGTCGTGAACACGGACAATATCGACACCGGACGCTATCGCAAGGGCAACAGTGGCAGACGTGCCTTCAACTCTGTCTTCCACCGGAAGTCCCAGCGTCCTTCCTATGAACGACTTACGGGATGTGCCTATGAGTATTGGATAACCAAGACTCCTTAGTTCCTTCAGGCGCCTCAGCAGTTCAAGGTTATGGGCGCAAGTCTTGCCGAACCCGATTCCCGGATCAATGAGGATATTCTCAGAGAGTATCCCATATTCCTCAGCTCGGGCGACACAAGCCCGGAGAAATCCCGCCACCTCAGATACGACGGATTCGTAATGGGGACTCTCCTGCATATCTTTTGGCCGGCCTTTCATGTGCATGAGCACGATTGGGACTTTGGCCTCAGCCACAACCTCCCCAAGGCGAGGGTCTATAGCCAGGCCTGAAATATCATTAATCATGTGGGCACCTGCGGCGAGAGCTGCTTCAGCTACCTCACTCTTATATGTATCCACTGAGATAGGAGCCGGAAAATCCTTCCCGAGCGCCTCAATAATAGGGACCACCCTACGGATTTCTTCTGCTAAAGGCGTAGGAGCGGAACCCGGCCTTGTGGACTCGCCGCCAATATCAATAATGTCCGCTCCCTCTTCCACAAGACGCCACGCATGTTCTACTGCTGCGTCTACCGTCATGTGTGTGCCTCCGTCAGAGAACGAGTCAGGCGTCGTATTGAGAATGCCCATGATATAGGTCTTGTTGCCTAATGCCAAAGCATGTCTTCGGAGTTGAAGGATCCTGCCTGTGGAGGGTTCCTGGGCATTAATGACCTCCAGGATCTCTTCTGCGATTTGACGCAAGCCGAAAGGTTGGCGCATAAGTCCCTCTGAGGCCCTGCGAAGCTGACTGATTGTGCCCATGAGGATGATATCTGTGAAATCCCCGGCAAGAGAAGCCACTCTGGCGTTTACAGCAGCGTCTCCCCCTTTTGATAACATTTCCTGCTTAATGATTGTTGCCTGTTTCAAGGATACTTGCTCAAGCAATACTACCCGAAAGACACCCTTTTCCGCCATGATCCTGATGCCTTCGGGAGAGACACCGATTCTCTCCATTTCAGCAGCTATGTCGCGTCGCGATTCAACTATCAGAGCGCGGGCATTGTGCTGCCTGTTTTGCTGTAATCCGCTACGTTCTTTCAGTGTTATCACTCCTTGGCAACGTCATTGACGACCTTAGCTAAATGTAGCCTTGATCAAGCACAGAGTTGGTCAATCACAGCCTTAGTCAGTATAGCACGAGTCACGCATAACTTCAGCCGGCATAGCGCGGGTCAAGCACACCCTTAGTCGGGCGTAACCTTAGTCAGTATAGCAAGTCAAGACTAGCCTTAGGCTATCATATGGATCTGATTGCTGACCCGTCCGTCTGCTGATTCGTCCCTGATACGCAGGCCCGCACGGAGTATAACCGCTGACAAACAGACTTCAGCCCATGAACGTACCTGCTCTATGTAGCTAAATGCCTCCTTTATATAGCTAAGCTTGTTTTCACACCACACGCTTACGTTAGGCACGTCAAAGGTATTATACGACGGTCACACCCAGAGTTTGCTCCATTTCCTTAAGAGCGAACTCATGTGCCGCTTCGTCGAATGATGACATGCAATCTCTGAGAGCTGTAACCTTGTAATTCAACATCCTGGCGTCTGCTGCTGTGTACAAGTTACAGATGTTGGTACAAACACCTACCAACACGATTTCGTCTATACCAAGCTCTCTTAAGGTGAGATCCAGGTCTGTCTGGAAGAAAGCGCTGTACCTACGTTTAGGAATAATCTTGTCTCCAGGATGAGGCTTCAGCTCATCAACGACGTCCGCGCCGGGAGTCCCAATAACACAATGAGAAGGGAACATCCTAAACTCAGAATCGTCCTCGCTATGCGTATCACACACATAGATTACCGGCCATTGGCAAGACCTGGCCTTCTCAATTTCCCGCCCGACAGCTTCAACCACATTCTTTGCGGTAGGGCCGATGTAGAGTTTACCGTCAGGCTCAAGGAAATCTTGTAGCATATCTATTACAATGAGTGCTCTCCTTAACATGTCACATCACTCCTCCCCTGCGCAATACATGCCGCATGCAGCATAATACATGTTACGTATCCCGCGTGAGTCTACAGCGCCTGTTCGATTTGGGCCATAACCCGTTCAAAAATGTCATTGCCTGAGGACATACAAATTGACATATCGCCCTCTACCTGATGGACAAAAGACTCATCCTTAATGGACGGCAAGTTAATTCTTACATTGAAGTGAGCCCCTCTCATCCCGGCCCAGGCAGCAAGACTGGCAACTGCAACGTCTGACATAGCGCTCTTCATCCCGTGTTCAACCATGGCCTCTGTCAGACGCAATACTTCCAGTGAAAGCTTGACGACTTGAGCAGGAACAAGACACGCCTCCTTAAGCGCATCCTGGATAGCCAGAGATCTGGCTTGCTTCTCCTCTTCAGTGCTCTTAGGTAATCTATAGGCAGTAATCACCCTGTCGTAAGCTGCCGAATCCTCATCAGCAAGAACCAAGAAGCTCGTTTGCAGATGGCCGGCAGTGCTCACCATGTCAAGCATGAGCCGCAGCTTGGGGTCTGCATTTTCACAACAGGTGCCCTTGTCTTTTCCACTGGATCCGTTTGCTCTCTTAGCCTGTAGCCTGGCTGCGGTTAAAGAGCCTACCATACCCACCAAAGCAGATGAAAGGCCTGCTATTAGCGAGGAAACACTTCCGCCTCCGGGCGTGGGGGATCCTTCGGCGACGGCCTGGAAAAACTCAGAGACAGTCAGTTCGGCAAAAGTCACGACATAATCAGCCTCCCTCCACTCACAACAAGCCTTCCTCTTTTGATTACTTTGTCCACAATATTTATGCCTAATTTATATGGGATTCTCAAATAAGTGTCGGTGTTCACCACGACCATATCCGCAACCTTCCCTACCTCAAGACTACCTATGAGGTTCCCACGGTTTAACCCATGCGCGGCATTGACAGTGGTTGCGGATATGATCTCCGCAGGGTGGAGCTTCATGCCGAGAGCTGCTGCGTTCATGACGAACTGCATAGACAGTGTCGGACTGGTGCCGGGATTAAAGTCAGTAGCAAGAGCCACGGGACATCCTGCTTGGATGAAAGCCCTGGCATCAGCGTACCGCCCCAGCCCGAGAGTGAACGAGGTCGCCGGAAGGAGCATCGCTGTCACCCCCGCCTCAGCCATTTTGCGAATGCCGTCTTCTGAAGCGTAAAGCAAATGCTCTGCCGAAACGGCTCCGATTTCGGCAGCCAGTTCAGCTCCGCCTAAGGAACCCATTTCATCTGCGTGAATTCTCGGGAGAAGGCCCAAAGCAAGCCCTGCCTCTAATATACGTCTCGATTGCCCGACCGAGAAGACTCCTTTTTCGCAAAAGACATCGCAAAACTCTGCCAGGTTCTCCTCTTTGACTGCAGGAAGTTGATCATCTATTACATGCTGTACATATCCTTCCGTATCTCCGGCATACTCGGCAGGCACGGCATGGGCGCCCATAAAGGTGCTGACCACGTCAACCGGGTGAAACTTGTCCAAATCTCGTATAACGCGAAGGATTTTGAGTTCCTCGTCAACAGACAGCCCGTAACCGCTCTTAACCTCCACAGTAGTCGTTCCGTGACACATCATAATGTCTAGATTCTTAAGGCCCAAGGCCAGAAGATGCGAGTGAGTGGCATCGCGCGTGGCTCTGACTGTAGAGAGGATTCCGCCACCGCTTCCTAATATCTCAAGATAGGTCTTGCCTTCAGCTCTTTGAATGAACTCTTCTTCTCTGGATCCTGCAAAAACCAGGTGAGTGTGGGAATCCACAAATCCCGGCAAAACCACCTTTCCTTTAGCGTCTATCACTTGTGCATTTGATGTCAGCTTGACTTTTCCCCTAACCTCATGGGTTTTCCCTATAGCTACGATGCGTCCGTCGAAAGCAGCTACACTCCCGCCTGAGATTATCGCTAAGTTGCGCATGGAAGATCCAACGCGAGGACCGGCTGCACCGTTGCCCGGGATATCGGCTGCAAGGGTAATAAGCTCGGATGCGTCTTCAATTAGCAGATCGGCACGAATAGCCTGCTCCCCTGTGTTCATTGGCATCACCAACCTCCATTAAAGAGAGGACAATTAAGGCACTGTCAGAAGAACGGTCACAAAAACCGTCACAGCGCTCCAGTTAAGCCCTATTCGCCAAATATTTTCGCTTCTAGCACCTGTTCCTGGGAGAAGTCCTCAAGTCTCAGGTAGTATCCGGCAGCATCCAAGAGAGCGTTCATGGGCACAAGACCTATGATCTCACTACCAACGATAGACACTCCGTAGCGTTCAGCCTCTGTCTTTACCAGGTTAAAAACTACATGCATAGGAGTCTTCTCGAAATTCGTGAGGTTCATGGAGACTTGAGCCAAATTCCTGTCCTCCAGCATGATGCCGAGGGCTTTCACATACATCAAGCCCCCGCTTGATGCTCTGACTCGCCGAGCTATCTTCTTTGCGATAGCCACATCCGGCGTGTTGAGATTGATGTTGTAGGCTACCAGGTAGTTGCGGGCTCCTATGACTGTAGCGCCTGCAGTAGGATGCATAACAGGCTCGCCGAAGTCAGGGTGTCGTTCCGGAAGGCTAATCTCTTTCTTGAGGCCTTCGTATTCTCCTCTCCGGATATTGGCGAGATTTCGACGGTCTTCCGAGGTAGCCGCTTCTTCATAAAGGTATACAGGGATGTGGAGTTTGTCTGCAACTTCTTTGCCTAATGCCCGTGCCAGGTCTACGCAATCACTCATTGTGACTCCCCTTACAGGCACAAAAGGAACTACATCTGTAGCGCCGATACGTGGATGCTCTCCCTGGTGCTTCTCCATATCGATAAGTTCAGCAGCACGAGCTATAACCCTAAACGCTGCATCCTTTACTGCCATTGGTTCTCCGGCAAAAGTCAGGACAGACCGATTATGGTCTACGTCAGAAGTCCTGTCCAGGAGTCTTACTCCAGGAACACTCCGTACTGCATCAACAATCTCCTGTACCACCTCAGGCCTTCGCCCTTCGCTGAAATTGGGAACACACTCCACAATTCTGGTTTTCATAGGATCTATTTTACCTCCCGCATGGTATATACGGCTTATTTCGCCAGGGGAGTCGTCTTTCCTCCCCGACTTATTCCTTCCTTCTTGATTTACCGGATAGGCCGGATTCCCCGTTTACCATGGTTCGTCCCTGATGCACCAGCGCCGGCGCCGCAGGGTACCGACAGGAATTCCGCAAGCCATAGAACGTAATATGTGCTTAACCGGCGTAAATACTCAAAGAGTCCCCGCCCCTTAAGTCGAATCAATCGAAAGTCGGAAGGACATCAGATCCGCTTGAGTGGCTCTCAGGAAGAGCCACTTGGCAGCCGGAAGGGCATCAAATCCGCTTGAGTGGCTCTCAGGAAGAGCCACTCGGTAGCCGGAAGGGCACTAGATCCGCTTGAGTGGCTCTCAGGAAGAGCCACTCG
>DUVA01000086.1 GCA_012841305.1 Bacillota bacterium
CAGATCAGACCAGTCTTGCTCGTCTTTACCTCTCCACACAAGCTGGGGATCCAGGTCACGGTTACGACGCTCATAGGCAACCGTAATAGGTTCCAAGTCCTCTTTGGCCATGATAGACTGATACTCGGCTGTAGGAATATTCTTACGCGATGCCTCGTTGTGCGTAAGGGTCTCAACTGTCTTTCCTGCAATCCTTTTGGCCATTTTAGCTCACCTCGACATTCGCCCGATTGGTTACTGAGGCGATCATTTCATCAAACTGGGCCTCGACTTTGGCCTCAAAGTCAGCCTCAATCCGGTATACCTCCGTAAACTCAGCGAATGCCCAGCGGCCATACAGGCCGAGGTTGTTCACGCCAGGTATCCAATAGGTCTCCATGGTTAGTTTCTTGTCCTTTGCATCTTCCTGCCGGTAACCTTTGATTTCTACAACAAGATGGAGTGGGTCATCGGAACCATATCCGTCATCAACAAGGACGATAAAGTCAGGAATGTACTTTCGCGTCTCCGAGCCATAGCGGTATGGCACTTCTAACCCTAGATTGTGGTTCTTGACGTACGCCTTAACCCGCGGATGGGACTCAGCTACACGACAAAACTCAGCCTCCCAATCACTGTCCAGGATCACCCAGTTGATGTGGCATCGGCGTGGATCCGTCTCCCAGCGGTTCCTCTTTGACGTATTGAAATTGACATGTATGGTCGAACCGATTGGGTTGTAAGGGTCAAGTATGGCCCTGATAGGTCGCTCGCCCACTAAAGTGCGGGTAATCCCGGCGGTTATGCGCTCACAGGCCATATCGGCTAACTCCTGGTACATGAGCAGACCTGGATAGGTGCCTCCCTTGCACATTAGGCATGTATTGAGCCATTGTTTCGTGATTCGTTTCAATTGACCAAACAGAAAGAGTTTAGGTTCTTCGCCGGGATCCCGCCACTTAGTATAAAGCAGACGTTTGGTAATGTGAAATAGCAACGTAGACACTCTCATGTCTTCGAGGCGCTCAAGACTTAGATCGACGTGTTCACCAATAATCCCAGCGTTCTTCGTGATCGAAGGGCCAACCAGATCAGGGGTCAGTTCAAGCACCGAGTCGTCATTGAACTCGGCGGTCAACCGTTCCTCAGGCAATTCAACACGGTAGCCTTCAACGCGCGGGAATTGAATTTCCAGGTGATCGCGGTCGGGGCGAACGGCCTTAACTTGGATGGTTTCGCGCGGAGCTTGAGGCGGTGCAATAACCGGTTTGGCGGTGAAGTCAAATGGTATCCCCAGCACATCGGCGTACTCGACGTTAAACAGGCCTTCTTCATTGAGATCATAGGACTGGCGGCGGAGCGCACGACCGATGACCTGTTCGCAGAGGAGTTGTGTGCCGAAAGCACGCACGCCCAGCACGTGTGTTACCGTATTGGCATCCCAACCCTCGGTGAGCATGGAAACAGATACGACGCATCGGATAGACTCACCCAAGCGTCCCGGTTTGCCAACGGTATTCATGACTTCTCGAAGCAGATCCTGGTCAGTGAGGTTTTCGGCTTGCCTGGGGTCGCCGGTACGTTCGACAATTTCGCGCCGGAAACGGTCAATCGCGTCAGCGGCCATGTCACGGAAGTCCCTGCTGAGCGCATCGCCTGATTCCAACTGCTCGCTGTCGATCAGCAGTGTGTGTGGGCGCGGGTAAGGGTTCCCGTTTTCGTCGAAATTGCGGAAGAGCGGAAGCCGTCCATTCTCGAGCGTTGTTGAACCATCTTCGTTCTCACGATAGAAACCTGAGACATAGTCATATACCAGCTTAGATGTGGACGTATTATTGCACACTATGATGAAGCATGGGGGAGTCTGAATACCACTCTTTTCCCACAGCTCGTATGTCTTTGCATAGTGCCCATAGAGAGCCTCAAGAGCGGTCTGTAGCTCCACGGGCAGGCTTAGCGGATCGAGGTTCTTTGCCTTGCCTCTGCCTTTCTTGGGCATGCGATTGCGAATATGCTCCCAGAGATTACGAAACTTGGGCATGTCGCCGCCTGGGATGTTGTCTGCCACAGGTACTCGGGGCAGCTTGACGATTCCGCATTCGATTGCATCCATTAACGAGAAATCACTCATCGTCCAGGGGAATAGCGTACCCTCTGAATAACCCGAACCTCGTAGGAAGAACGGAGTTGCTGACAGGTCAATCACTTGTGCGATCCCTAGCTTGCGGTTAACGGCTTCCAGGCCGGAAATCCAGAGGCGTGCAGCCTCATTATTCTTCTCTGCTTCCTTCCTGTCATCGCCTTTCAATTTTCCTTCATCATTGTCTTCGGGTTTTTCTCGGTAGCAGTGATGTGCCTCATCATTGATGACCATAATGTTTTTCATTGCCATTAGCTCGGGTATTACCCGCTGAATCATCTGCCCTTCGGTTTCCAGCGTATGGAGCGCTTCACCTCGGCCCTGCAGGAGTGAGCGGCCTCCCTTAGATAACTCGATACGCTCGCGGAGCTTGAATGCGTGGTAGTTTGTAATGACGATCTTTGCGCGTTCCAGATCACCAAGCATGTCGTTGGGGATAAGTTCACGACTCTTGTAATAGCTATCTGGATCATTGGGCTGAAGCACCCGAAGCCGATCCCTGATAGTAATGCCCGGGGTGACTACGAGGAAGCCGCGGGTGAATCTCCTGCTAGTGGGATGTCGCACGGCATTGATAGTTTGCCACGCAATGAGCATCGCCATGACAGTGGTCTTTCCTGCGCCGGTGGCCAGCTTCAGTGCCAGACGAATCAATTCCGGATTGGCTTCGTTGTTGGCATTAGCAAGATGCTCAAGGAACCTCTTGCCACTTTTGCCTGCCTTCGGAGCTACCTCGGTCAACCAAATGAGGGTCTCAATTGCTTCAACTTGGCAAAAGAACGGCCGGATATCGCTAAATCGATGGTGCCGCCAATGTTGAAGTAAGCGGGCTGTTTCAGGAGTAACTTGCCAGTCTCCGGGGTTTGGCCTGCTTCGCCACTGATTTACGTAGCGGCGAAGCTCATTGATGATTGGTGTAGGGTCATACTGTTGGCCTTCTGTTGACAGCCCTTTGCCTTCGTCGAAAACCAACTGACGTTGGTCGAGCAAGCCCTTGTGCTTCCTGGGCTTGGGAACAGGCGTGATAAACTCCGCGCTGCGACGGGCTTTGACAATTCGTCCTGTTGGCTGTCCGTGGTCATCAAGTTCCCAGTGTCGGGCAGGATACTCATAGGGAGAATTCAGAATAGGTTTCTCAAAGAATCCATTATTCATCGTGGTCCTCTCCTAACTGCTGCTGCAGACAACACCTCATTCTTTAAGGTTACTTCCTTTGAGTGTTTCTTCGTCATTCAGTTCCAAGATCCTCCATGGATTCCATGGGATCCCTTCTCTCTGCGTTGGCAGTCTCTCAAGTTAAGGACTTCGACACGTCGGGTTGACAGTCTGCTCTCATTTGGCAGATTGGTGCTTGAACAAGTGATTATCGCAGATGATCTTTGCAGGGACCAACATGACACTATCTGCGATGCGTTACAGGGTAGCAATATCACAGTCGCCGAACTCACAACTTGCAGGAATTCCTCAAGCCATAGAGCACAATATGTGCTGAACCAGGCGAAATACTCAAAGGAACCGATTGGAAGAGGCTGTTGGATTTTCGAAAATGATGTTATGACAAGGCGTTGCGACGAGGTATATGACTCAGGCAGGGAATCAAAAGGATCGATTGCCATAGCGAGTAACGAGGCGAAAACTCTGCGCCTTAAGTCGAACTAATTTACAAATGCATAAGAAAGGGCAAAAGGACGCAAGAAGCATGAAAAGCAGAGCAAAACAGTTCTGGGACCACACATGTAAGGCATACCACCTCAGGACACCTTGAGACTGGCTTGCCAGGTGGGCTACTCGATTGTATGGCAGGTATCTAGTCAGTCCGATTGGCTTACCAGCCATTCGATAGCCGAAAGACCTTTGGAATCGCCCAGATGGCTTTCAGCAAGAACCGATCACCGACCGAAAGATCTTCCAATCTGCTTAACTGGCTCTCAGGGAGAGCCACTCAACTCAGTGGAGGCCTTCAAATTCGCCGGAGTGGCTCTCAGGAAGAGCCACTCAACTCAGTGGAGGCCTTCA